>CAJMHI010000001.1 GCA_905213155.1 uncultured Acidaminococcus sp.
GACCTGCTATGGGTCATTTTAATTTTTGCTGTTCAGTTTCATTTTACAATTTACCAATAAAAAATAAACATATCAACCTAAAAAACCGTTATCTGTCTGGTATGGAGAAAGCAGGTAACGGTTTTTCTTCGTTATGCTGCAAAATCATCAATTATCTATGAATTCCTTACATTATCATATGGATTGACAAAAATAATATCTTGCGAAAATGATATAAATGTAACACTGTAGTGATATGTTTCTTTTTTGACAAAATGAGAGATAACGGTTATACTTTAGTTGTATAATGAACAGGAAAAGACGCATGAAAGCGTTACACAATCAGTGAACCATCCAGTCCTGTTCCATGTTAGTAAACGGAGGAGAGAGCGATGAAAGCAAAAAAACTGTTATTGGCAGTAATGGCCATGGCAACTGCGGTTTCTCTGTTCGCCGGGTGTGGAGGAAGCGGCGGTGATAACAAAGCGGCCAGCGGTGGTGGAGACAAGAAATTCATCAATATCGCAACCGGTGGAACCTCCGGTACGTATTATCCTCTGGGTGGGGCGTTGGCAGATATCCTGAACAAGAACGTAAAGGGCGCCAATGCATCAGCACAATCTACAGGCGCTTCTGTAGCTAACGTTAACTTGCTGAAAGAAGGCAAGGTAGATATCGGCTTTATCCAAAACGATATTTCCTACTATGCCGTCAATGGCACAGAAATGTTTAAAGATAAAAAAGTAGGCAACTTGAAAGCTTTGGCGACCCTGTATCCGGAAACGATCCAGATTGTTACCACGGATAAAACTGGTGTGAAGACACTGGCTGATATTAAAGGCAAGAGAGTTGCCGTAGGCGCAGCTGGATCCGGTACCGAAGCTAACGCCCGGCAGATTTTGGAAGCGGCTGGGATTACTTATAAAGATATTAAAGTGCAGTATTTATCCTTCGGTGAAGCCTCTTCTGCCTTGAAAGATGGCAACGTGGATGTGGCATTTGTTACTGCCGGATTCCCCACTGCCGCTATTCAGGATCTGGCAACCCAGCACAATGTAGTACTGCTCCCGGTAGATCCCGCTATGGCAGATACTTTGATCAAAAAGTATCCGTTCTATACCAAGATTTCCATCCCGGCCAATACCTATAACAAGCAGGGAACGGCCGTAGATGCAGTAGCCGTAAAATGTATGCTGGTTGTTACCGATAAATTTGGCGATGACCTGGGATATGATGTAGTGAAAGCCCTGTATACCAATCTGGACCGCATGAAAGCAGCCCACAACGTGGCCAAAGCCATTACCAAGGAAACTGGTAAGGATGGGGTATCCATTCCTCTAAACGCCGGTGCTGAAAAGTTCTTTAATGAGAAATAAGTAAGTGTGAGTGTGTCTCATGTCCAACCTGACAGACCGAACGCCACCCTCCCGTGGGGTTCGGTCTTTTTTTAAAAAGCAGAGCGGTGTGCTGCTAATTTTATTTATCGCCATAATGGCAGCCATTGCCTGGTATGGCAGCCGGCTGGTTTTTGTGATTTCCCCGGAAAGAGGAGAAATCATAGCCGCGCCGGTTCAGCCTGGTGAAGAATGGGTGTACCATTACAAACATTCTGTGCAGCAAACGCCCTGTGATGAGTATTTTCGCATCAACGGTCCTCATGCTATGACCATGACCCATACTATTTATCAGTCTTTTGGCGTGGGCCTTCCCTATGATGGTTCAGAAGGGCAATTTATCAACCTGAAAAAAGACGGTAAATTTGAGATGGTCCTGAATCGCCCCTATGCTTCCGTAAATTTTCGTACCGCGGTACAGGCCATGCCTAAAATCCGCATACAAAATCATACCTACGATCTTTGCAAACTGTACGGACAGGGAACAGAGGTCACAGTGACCGTTATGAGACGCTATGAGATCTGGTTGCAACACTGACAGTTCCAATTGGAGGGATGTGATGTTATGACGGACGAAAAAAAGAAACCACAGCCAGTAGAGATGACAGCAGAAGAGGTCATGAAAAAGTTCGACAAAGAGTCGAATAAACGGGATCCTGTTGGAGCCTGGCATTATATCATTGCTGGTATCTGCGTCCTGTTTGCCTGCTTCCAGCTGTATACAGCTATTTTTGGCGTATTGGACGCCCATCTGCAGCGGACAATCCATCTGTGTTTTGGGCTCGTGCTGATTTTCCTGCTGTATCCGGCACGGAAATCCTGGTCCCGGAAAACGATGAATCCGGTAGATGTGATTTTCGCTATTTTATCCATCATTGCGACAATGTATCTTGTTGTCAATTACAATGAGTTAGTTACCCGTTCCGGGTTAAATACCACGACAGATACCGTGATCGGTGTTTTGGGTGTGGTACTGGTTTTTGAAGCTACCCGACGCTGCGTGGGCTGGCCCATGCTGATTGTGGCACTGTTTTTTCTGGCCTATGCGTTCCTGGGCCCCTATATGCCGGGAGTGCTGGCACATCGGGGTGTGAGCTTTGATGAACTGGTTGGACATCTGTATTTCACCACAGAAGGAATTTTCGGTGTGCCCATGGGGGTATCTTCTACCTTTATCTATCTGTTCATTCTGTTTGGCGCCTATCTGGAATGTACCGGGCTGGGTAAATTCTTTATCGATGTGGCCAATGCCATCGCTGGTTGGGCCATCGGCGGGCCGGCCAAAGTGGCCGTCTTGTCCTCCGGGCTTATGGGTACAGTGTCCGGTTCTTCCGTGGCAAACGTAGCAGGCACGGGATCTTTTACCATTCCTATGATGAAAAAACTGGGGTATCGTCCTTCCTTTGCTGGTGCCGTGGAAGCAGCGGCTTCTACCGGCGGACAGTTAATGCCTCCTGTTATGGGCGCCGCAGCCTTCTTGATGGCTGAATTTGTAGGGGTCCCCTATATTGATGTCGTCAAGGCGGCTGTTATTCCTGCCTTATTGTATTACACTGGGATTTGGCTTAGTGTTCACTATGAAGCAAAAAAATACGGCTTAAAAGGAACACCTCGGGAAGAATTGCCAAAATTTTGCCCCCTGTTAAAAGAAAAAGGCCATCTGGCACTGCCGCTTGTAGTAATCGTTTACTTACTGGTTACGGGATATACGCCTATGCGGGCGGCTTTGTATGCCATCGGGCTGACCATCGTTTGTGCCTGCCTCAGAAAAAATACCCGTATTACCTTCCGCCAAGTAGTTCAGGGGCTGGTGGATGGTTCTCAGGCCGTGCTGGGGGTACTGATTGCCTGTGCTTCCGCTGGTATCATCATCGGCGTCGTGACCAAAACCGGCGTAGGATTAAAACTGGCTACGGCCCTTTTGGATCTGGCACAGGGTAAAATGATCCCGGCCATGTTCTTTACCATGATCACCTCCCTGATTTTGGGGATGGGCGTTCCCACGACTGCCAACTACGTTATTACTTCTACTATCGCTGCTCCGGCACTGGTACAGATGAAGGTTCCGGTATTGGCTGCCCATATGTTTGCCTTCTATTTTGGTATCGTGGCAGACGTGACACCGCCGGTAGCACTGGCAGCTTATGCAGGGTCAGGCATTGCCAGATCCGATCCTATTAAGACAGGCGTTACTGCAGCAAAACTAGCCATTGCAGCCTTTGTGGTGCCCTATATTTTCGTTCTGGCACCTCAGCTGCTGATGATTGATGCCACACCGGTAACCATCCTTGTCGCCATGATTACCGCCATTGTAGGGATGTGGGGGTTATCCCTGGCCATGATCGGTTTTTGCCAGCATCCACTGAACCCCATGCAGAGAGTGATTTTCTTTATTGGCGGTCTGTGCCTCATTATTCCTGGTATGTTCACTGATGCGGCAGGCTTAGCCATTTTGATTGTGGGCTTTCTGTGGCAAAAACAAAATACCGGTGGACCATTGCCCAATGTAGGGGAATAATGTGAAATACGCTGAAAAGTGTTAAGTTACCTACTAGCAGCTAGCTATTAATAAGAAAGCAAAAACCCGCTCTCTAAAAGTAGAGAACGGGTTCTTTTTTGGAAAGGGATTAAATCACTTATTCCTGCGTAGCAGGGACTCCTTCGGCCTCATCGCCTTCGGTAGCAGCAATGCAGTCGTTGATGTCTGCCAAAAGGCTGTCCACATCAATGCCATGGGCCATAGCGCCCTGGCCGATAGTTTCAAAGCTGGCGGCCATGCAGCCAACGCAGCCCAGTCCGTATTGCATGAAAATGCCCATAATTTCAGGGTGCATCTGCACCGTTCCAATAATGCTGGAATCCGCAGTAATCTTTTCCATATGAATCCTCCTAAAGTACAGTTGTTTTTACTTTTTTTAATTATAGCATAGTCTGTCAAGAAGATTGCGTTGTTTTTACAACGCTTTTACAGCATAGAAAAAAATAAAATCTCATGGTATAATAAAACGGATTGTGCACAGGATAAGAACAACACATGGCTGATTTTGCTTGTTCTGTGCGCTTTGCCATTGCAGGGAGGTGCTCATGGAACGAAGAAAAACCCGGGTTCTGACTATCGGATCCGTGAAAATAGGCGGGGATTTTCCCATTGCAGTCCAGTCCATGACCAATACCAAAACGGAAGATATCCAGGCCACCGTGGCACAAATACGCTCCCTGGCCGATAAGGGCTGTGAAATTATCCGCTGCGCAGTTCCTACGATGGAAGCAGCGGCTGCCCTTGCGGAGATCAAAAAGCAATCTCCGCTACCCATAGTGGCAGATATTCATTTCGATTACCGTCTGGCGCTCCAGGCTTTGGAATCCGGTGT
Source organism: uncultured Acidaminococcus sp. (assembly GCA_905213155.1). Lineage (GTDB taxonomy): Bacteria > Bacillota > Negativicutes > Acidaminococcales > Acidaminococcaceae > Acidaminococcus. Next base: position 4,745 of record CAJMHI010000001.1, read on the forward strand.
GGATGCCCTGCGCCTCAACCCGGGAAATATCGGGGGACGAGAGCGGGTGGAAGCAGTGGTACGGGCAGCGAAAACGCGCCAAATACCCATTCGCATTGGTGTCAACGCAGGGAGCCTGCCCAAGGATCTTTTGGAACAATATGGGCATCCTACCGCAGAAGCTATGGTAGAAGCTGCCTGGCGTCATATCCGCATCCTGGAAGAAATGGAATATCCGTATATTGCCGTGAGCCTGAAAGCCCACGATGTGCCGCTTACGCTGGCGGCCTATCGGCTGATGGCGATGACCTGCGACTATCCTTTCCATGTGGGCATCACGGAAGCAGGTACCATTCGCAGCGGACTGATTAAATCCGCCGTAGGTATTGGTACGCTTTTGGCCGAAGGCATCGGCGATACTATCCGGATCAGCCTCACTGGCGATCCGGGAGCGGAAGTGGATGCCGGCTATGAAATCTTAAAATCCCTGGGGCTCAGGCAGCACGGCCCCACGCTGGTATCCTGTCCCACTTGTGGCCGCACCAGTGTCGGGTTGGAAAAAATGGCCCAAGCCGTGGAACAACATCTGGCAACGATTACAACGCCCATCAGCGTCGCTGTTATGGGCTGCGTGGTGAATGGTCCCGGGGAAGCCCGGGAAGCCGATGTGGGCATTGCCGGCGGCAAAGGGGAAGGCCTTTTGTTCCGCAAAGGAAAAATTATCCGGAAGGTGCCGGAAGCGGCACTTTTGCCGGCCTTGTTTCATGAAATTGATCAAATTTTAGCAGAAAGGAAGCTGTAACGTATGCGTGTTTCGAATTTGTATGCTCCTACTCTTCGGGAGGTTCCTGCGGAAGCGGTTCTGGAAAGTCATAAACTGATGCTGCGGGCTGGTTATATCCGTAAAATTGCGGGGGGACTCTATACCTATCTGCCCCTTGCCTGGCGGAGCATCAAAAAGATTGAAAACATAATCCGGGAGGAAATGGATAAAACGGGCGCCCAGGAAATTATGATGCCCATTGTGCAGCCTTCTGAGATCTGGGAAGAAAGCGGCCGCTGGGGCGTCTATGGGGAAGAAATGTTTAAGCTCAAAGACCGGCATGGCCGGGATTTTTGCCTGGGGCCCACCCATGAGGAAATGATTACTACACTGGTCAAAGGGGAACTGACCAGTTATAAACAATTACCGGTAAACTTATACCAGATCCAGAGCAAATTCCGGGATGAGAAGCGTCCCCGCTTTGGCCTAATCCGCAGCCGGGAATTTATCATGAAGGATAACTACTCCTTTGACAAGGATGAACAGGGGCTGGATGTTTCCTACTGGAATATGTACCATGCCTACGAAGCGATTTTCAGTCGGTGCGGCCTGGATTACCGTCCGGTAGAAGCTGACAGCGGCGCCATTGGCGGCAGCGGTTCCCACGAATTTATGGCCCTTGCTGACAGTGGGGAAGCGGGTATTGTGTACTGCGACAGCTGCGACTATGCAGCTGACGTGGAGCAGGGCGTGTGCGTCCCTCTGGACGCAGCAGAAGAAACACCGCTGCCGCTGGACAAAAAAAGTACGCCGGGTTGCAACACCATTGAAGCCGTATGCGACTATCTCCATGCTCCCGTGGAAAAAAGTGTCAAGGCCGTTGCCTTTGTCACCGACGATGGCCGGCTGGTGCTTTGCTTTGTCCGGGGCGACCGGGAAGTGAACGATATCAAAGTGGTGAATGCTGTCGGTGCCAACGAAGTAGAAATGGCACCGGATGAACTCATTCGTCAGGCTGGCACGGTGCCGGGCTTTATGGGGCCGATAGGACTTGATACCAAAAAGACTATCATTCTTGTAGATACATCCGTTATGCGCATGCACAATGTTTGTTGCGGGGCCAATGAAAAAGATGTGCACTATGTAAATGCAGAACCATCCCGGGATTTTGTCTATACCAAAGTGGTGGATATCACCGTCTCCAAAGCAGGGGATATTTGCCCTCACTGCCACAAAGGCCACATACAAGAGACCCGTGGCACGGAAGTAGGGCAGGTATTTAAACTGGGCACCAAATATTCTGAAGCACTGCATGCCACTTTCCTGGATGAAAGCGGTAAGGAAAAACCGATTGTGATGGGGTGCTACGGGATTGGCGTAGGCAGAACTCTGGCCGCTGTCATTGAACAGCACCGGGATGCGGACGGCATCATTATGCCCCGTGCCATTGCGCCCTATGAAGTTATTGTAGTGCCCGTGAATAATAAAGACGAAGTCAGCAATGCCAAAGCTTTGGAAATTCACGATGCTTTAAATGCAGCCGGGGTAGAAGCTCTCCTGGATGACCGAAACGAACGGGCCGGCGTGAAATTTAAAGATGCGGACCTTATCGGCTATCCGCTGCGCATCGTAATCGGGCCCCGCACCATGGAACGCAATGCCATGGAAGCCAAGCTGCGCTGCGGCAATGACGCCGTGGATATTGCGCTGGATGGCGATTATGTGGGTGCCATTAAAGAGTTACTGAACCAAGCCTTATAAGACAAACTAAGAAGAAGCACAACTAGTATCAAAAAATCATACCAGGAGGAACGGAACATGTTTGATGGACTGGTTTGGCATTTTACGCTGCGTTTGATTTTGGCTGCGTTTTTGGGCGGACTGATCGGACTGGAACGGAGCACGGGAGATCGCCCCGCAGGGCTGCGTACCCATGTGCTGGTGGCTACTGGCTCGGCTCTTTTGATGATTGTATCCATTTACGGGACGGACGGATTTACGGCGGGGCGGGATTCTTCCCGTATTGCGTCCCAGGTGGTAAGCGGCATCGGTTTTTTGGGTGCGGGCACCATTTTACATGAAGGCCTGACAGTCAAGGGGTTGACTACGGCAGCCAGCCTCTGGGTAGTTTCTGCCATCGGCCTTGCAGTAGGCAGCGGTCTTTTGTGGATCAGCGTGATTGCAACCGCCATGTCACTGGCAACGCTGATGCTCATCCGGGGTCTGGAACGCAAAGTACTGCCTACAGGCCGTACAGTTAAGTGCCGGGTACGCCTGTTAATGGGAAAAAATCCGGACGGCATGACCGCTGTGATGGATTACCTGCAGGCACGGAATATCAAAACCCGGATCCAGGACTTGCGCAGCAATCCTGCAGACGGCGGGATCCAAGTGGATTTATTATTAAAAATTGCTAAGGACAATAATCCTAACGACATTATTACTGGCTTAAAAAATACCAACGCCGTACAGGATATTTTGTTACGGGATGAATAAAGGGGGTTCCATGGGAGCAGGCATTTACAAAATTATACCTAACCGGCATGTCTTCCTGGATTATATGGTGACGCTGGAATTGTCGCCGGAGCAGCGCAAACTGCTGGAGCGTATACCGCTTCGGTATGTACTGGTTAATGTTAATGACAATTCCTGGCAGATCGCCTATGAAGCAATGCTGACGACCCTGGATCAGGACAATCTGGCAGCGGCAGCCAAAAAGCTGGCCGCTGCCTGTGCTGTTTCCCAGGTTACGTTTGTCAATTTAAAAGACAGGTTCGCTCCGCCAGAACCGGAGCTGGAAGAAGTTCCTCCGCCGCCGGAACCGATGGAAGAGGAAACAGCGGAAGCTTGCGATGGGGATGTGGACGACTTTTTGCAAAGTGAAGCCTATTTGCAGGCTTTGCGTACCGTAGAAGGAGAAACACCCTCCGCCCGGGCCAAGGATGGCGTGGTGTACGGGCGCAAAATCACCAAAAAGCCCCGGCCCATGGCGGAAGTGCAGGAAGAAGAAAACGGCGTGGTGGTGGAAGGCCGTATCGTAGGCTACCGGGAACGGGAGCTGCGCACCAATGCGGTAATGCTCACCGTGCTGCTGGCAGACGATACGGATGGACTCCTTGCTAAAATCCGTTTTGGGGAATTTAAGGAAAATAATGACCTGGCCAAAAACCAAAAAGACTGCGCAGAATTTAAAGCCAAACTGCCTGTAGGGAGCCACGTCAAGGTCCAGGGCAACGTGATGGTGGATAAATACGAGAACTCAGAAATCGTTATGACCACGGTCAAAGACATTATGCGGGAAGAAAGCAAACAGCGGGAAGACCACGCAGAAGTCAAGCGGGTGGAGCTCCACTGCCATACCAAGATGAGCAAAATGGATGGCATTACCCCCATCCAGGAATTGGTAAAGACCGCCATCCGCTGGGGGCACAAAGCCCTGGCTATCACCGATCACGGCGTGGTGCAGGCCTTTCCTTTTGCTTATGATGAGGCCGTAGGCAAAGACATCAAGCTGATTTTTGGCTGTGAGGGGTATTTGTGCCATGCAGTGGAGGACAAAAAGAACTATCATATCATCCTCTTGGCGAAAAATGCAGAAGGACTGCGCAATCTATACCGCCTGGTGTCCCTGTCCCATTTGCAATATTTCGGCGGCCGTCCCAAACGGCCTAGAATCACCAAAGGCCTTTTGGAGCAGTACCGGAATGGCCTGATTATAGGCAGTGCCTGTTCCATGGGGGAAGTGTACCGTGCAGTACTGGACAATCTGCCCCACGAGGAGCAGCTAAAAATTGCTTCGTATTATGATTACCTGGAAATCCAGCCCACGAGCAATAACCAGTTCCTGCTGCGGGATGGCAGGTATCCGGAAATTACCCGTATTGGAGATTTGCAGGCCATCAACAAAAAAATTCTGGCGCTGGCGGATGAACTGGGGAAATTGACGGTTGCCACCACGGATGCCCACTTCCTCAATCCGGAAGATGCCCTGGCCCGGAAAATTCTCCAATCCGGCATGGGATTTCCCGACGAAGAGCAGCCGCCGCTGTATTTTCGTACCACGGAAGAAATGTTGGAAGAATTTTCCTACCTGGGGGACCGGGCCTATGAAGTGGTGGTGGAAAACACCAATAAAATCAATGTGCAAATTGAGCGGTTTAAACCGGTTCCCGACCGGGATCAACTCTATGCTCCCACCATTCCCGGCGCCAAGCAGAAGGTAAAAAGCCTGAGCTATGCCAAGGCCCACGAACTGTACGGCCCGAAACTTCCGCAAATCGTGGAGGACCGGCTGAAAGTGGAGCTGGATTCCATTATCGGCAACGGTTTTTCCGTGCTGTACTATATCGCCCACCTGCTGGTGAAAAAATCCAACGAGGACGGCTATATGGTAGGATCCCGGGGATCTGTAGGTTCTTCCTTTGTGGCCACCATGCTGAATATTACCGAAGTCAATCCGCTGATTCCCCATTATCGCTGTCCCCATTGCCACCATACGGAGTGGATTACCGATGGCAGCGTAGGCAGCGGGTTTGACCTGCCAGAGAAGAGCTGTCCGGAATGCGGTACGCCTCTAATCCGGGACGGGCATGATATTCCTTTTGCGGTCTTTTTAGGCTTCCACGGGGACAAAGTGCCGGATATCGACCTGAACTTTTCCGGGGAATACCAGCCCCGGGCCCATAAATACATGGAAGAACTGTTTGGCAGGGACAATGTGTTCCGGGCCGGTACGCTGGGAACGATCGCAGACAAAACAGCCTACGGCTATATCAAAAAATACTACGAGGGCCGCAACGAACCCAAGCGCAGCGCTTTTATTGAAGGGCTGATACCCAAACTGGTGGATGTGAAGCGGACTACCGGGCAGCACCCCGGCGGGATTATGATTATTCCCCGGGATTTGGATGTGCACTACATCACCCCGGTGCAGTACCCTGCGGATGACGAGACCGTGGGTACCATCACCACCCATTACGACTATCACTCCATCAACGACCGTCTGGTAAAGATGGATATTCTGGGCCACGATGATCCTACTATGATTAAAATGCTGGATACCCTCATGGGACAGAATGGCTATTGCCAATCCATTCCCATTGACGATCCGGAAACCATGGAATTGTACCTGTCCACCAAATCCCTGGGCGTCACGCCGGAAAGTATTGACAGCGAAGTGGGGACCTTCGGCGTGCCGGAATGCGGCACCCGGTTTGTGCGACAGATGATTGCGGACGTAAAGCCTAAAAACTTTTCCGACCTGCTGCGTATTTCTGGTTACTCCCACGGTACCGGCGTGTGGCTGGAAAATGCCCAGGAGCTCATTCGGGAAGGGCATCCCACGGATGAAACCATTTCCACGCGGGATGATATTATGACGTATTTGATTAAGCACGGGGTGGAGCCCAGCATTGCCTTTTCCATCATGGAAACCTGCCGGAAAGGGAAAGCCCACAAAAACGGGTTTAGCAAAGAACAGGCCGATGCTATGGCAAAAGCCCATATTCCGGATTTTTATATCCATTCCTGCCGGACGGTGCAGTATCTGTTCCCGAAGGCTCATGCGGTGGCGTATGTGCTATCAGCCTACCGCATTGCCTATTGCAAGGTGCATCATCCCAAGGAGTTCTATGCAGCGTATTTTTCTATCCGGGCACCTAAATTCGACTATACCCTGGTACACAAGGGCGAAGACTTTATGAAGCGGTATATCAAAAACGTGAACGCCCAGGGCAACAAGGCCAAGGTGAACGACAAGGATGCCGCTACTTATATGGAACTGTGCGTGGAAATGATAGAGCGGGGCTATCAGTTCGAGAATATCGACCTGTATAAGTCCGACGCCTCGAAATTCCTCGTCACGGACAAGGGCCTTTTGCCGCCCTTGGGAGCCATCAGCGGTATTGGGGGCGTAGCCGCCGAGAGCATTGTGGAAGCCCGCAAAAAAGGGCCCTTTATTTCCCAGGAGGATCTGCGCAACCGGGCTAAAATCTCTACTACCAACTGTGAGATTCTGGAATCCTTAGGGATTCTAAAAGATCTGCCCAAAAGCGATCAAATTGAGCTATTTTAGTACCCTAGAGGTAAAGTACCGGGAATCCCGGACTTTGCCTCTTTTCTTATGCAGGAAATTGCAACGGTTTATAAAAATGTCATAGAAAAGTCACCGCAAAATTATCTCCCGTTTAAGAAAATAGTAGTATACTTGTTGGTATGAAATTGACCGGTCAGTCCGGTCCTTTTTGCAATTTTATATTTTGAAAGAAGGCATTGCAATGAAAAAAGGTAAGGTATTGGCAATCACGCTGGCTGCACTGTCCGCAGCTTCCGTCGCTGCTGCGGCTCCCCAAACCCAGTGGACCCAGGGCGAATGGCAAATGGACTTGGGCGCTTGGGATCCTAAATCCAAGATTTCTGATTTTGAATCCGATACCAAATGGAATTTTGCAGGCGGCTTGGGCTATGCCCTCAGCGACAAATGGGCGCTGCGCTATGATTATCATGGGCTAAAGACCAAAGAAGGGGACTACAAGACCTACGGGGATGAACACGAAGTCAACCTGGCCTACAGCCTGGGGAAGAACTGGGCCGTATTTGCCGGCTGGAACCGCATCAATAACGATTTCGACGGGCATAAAGCCTACAACGTAAATAACAATGTAGCACAAATTGGCCTGGCTACCAACTATGAACTGGCCAAGAACCTGCACTTCTATGCCGAAGGCGCTCTGGGTACTAAGAAAACTTCCCTATGGGAAGCTGGCCTGGCGTATACCATCGCCAAGGATTGGGATATCAATGCCGGGTATCGCTATGTAGATACCAAGTATGATGACGACAACAACATCAAATACCGTGGCTTCCTGGTAGGCCTGTCCTATCGTTTTGGCGGCCATCATGCAGCTGCTCCGGCTCCTGTGGTAGAAGAACCGGCTCCTGTAGTGGAAGAAGCCGCTCCGGCCCATGTGTACAATGATTATTATCTGGATACCATTCATTTTGGCTATGACCAGGATCAGCCGCTGCCCAGCGAAGCAAGCAAACTGGCCAACTTCGTAGAAGTCGCCAAGGATCATCCGGATTCTACCTTCAAATTGGTGGGCAACACCGACAGCGACGGCACCAACGCCTACAACGATGACCTGAGCAAACGCCGGGTGGATAACGTAGCCAAATACGCTGAAAATAACGGCGTAGATGCTTCCAAGATGAACCTGGAATACAAAGGCAAGCGCGATCCTGTGGCCGATAACTCCACGGAACAAGGCAAAGCCGATAACCGGAGAGTGGATATCTGGGAACACAAATAATTCCCGGATAGTGTGCAGCAACTACGCTGTGATAAAACTTTATAGTAACAGTGTGCCGGCAGGGATTTTTCCTGCCGGTGCTTTTTTTATTATCTCAGCCTTGCCCGTGCTGGTACGCTATGGTATGATACAATTAGAAAAATCTTAATTGGGGAGAGCTAACTACGATCACATAGAGAGGACGGGAAAACTACATGGGGACAAAACGGAAACTGGAAAGAACGCAAATGCACGCCATGGGTAAGAAGGTGCTGCCCTGGACCACGCTGGCCTTAATGGCACTGCTTACTTCTTATACAGCACCAGCTGCCGCAGCAGGCATTACGACACAGGCAGAAGCGACTTCTGTTTTAAATAATCCGCTGGATTCAGGGGATTTTACATATACTGAAGGTGTTATTACACAACATGGTGGCTCTGTAATAAGTAATGTGGAGGCCGGTGAGCCAATTGGCATTGGGGGAGCTGAGAATAGTACGCTATCGCTATCTTTGAATCTTCCCGAACGTAATACTTATACGAATACACATAACTTAGCCGCATATCAATCCGAAGGCCCAATTCTCATAGGAGCCCTGGACACCTTAAAATTGTCCCTTTAAGGATATCCAGGCTATTCTCTATTAACTACCTCCAATGTTTTGGCCTCCAAAGGTACTATTACAATTGATAAATCTGTGAAGAAACTAGAGGTATCCAACAATATACAGCGCACTGCTGCGTATCCAGCTGAAAGCAATGGTACCATGTTAGCGGGTGGAAATGGTGTAATCCGTGTTTTTAGCCCGGATGTCAGCATTACCACCTACGGACGCGGTCAAGCAGTCTCTGCAATAACAAGTGCAGCTAATGAATTTTCCCAAATTAGTTTAGGGTCTGAAGACCAGTTCCTGAACAGCGTTACAATTACTAATACTAATACTAACCAAGCAGACAGATACGGTATTACTGCTAATGCCAGTACCAATGATTCTACCGCTAGTGTGGATATTTTTACAAAAAAGTTGGATATCTCCAATATGGATTCTGCCATTAGAACGAATGGGTCTTATTCTGAACCCTTTGCTAACGCCGTAGTGACAGTAGGGACAGTCGCCCATCCTGTTGATACTGTAACCATCACAAACAGTGCTAAGGGTGTACAAGCGACTTACAATGGAAGCATTGCCCTGTCCGGGGAAAAGATAAACATCGAGGCAAGCGCCGCTGGTTTGGAGGCCTTTGGATATGGTATGAGCCGTGATGAGCAAGGCCATTATAATGGCGGAGGCAACGTCACTGTAAATGCCGGGGAAGAGGAAGGCGAAGGCCTGTTTATAACAGGTACTGGACAGCATAATACCTATGGAATACTTGCTTGGGCCGGTGATGACACTAATGTTGCGATAACTAGTGGGAATGTCAATATTTCAAATTTCAATTATGGTATGCTTACCAGTATGGGAGGGACGATAGACCTTAAAGGTAAAAAGGTTACGGCAGACAAGGTGTCAGTAGGCATAGAAAGTCTTTCAAAAGGTAAAATCACATTGGATTTAGGAGAAGAAGAGGGGAACGGTCTGTTATTGAAAGGCCCTGCAAATGGCAATTTGGCAACGTATGGAATCATGGCACAAGGCTCAGATACATCCGTCTCCGTTCATGGAGGAAAAACAATCAATGTACAAGATTTCAATTCTGCTTTACGTGCTGTGAGTAATGGGGTTGTAGAACTTGGAAGTAAAGAGGCGCCTGTTGGAGATATAGCGTTGTCAAATGGTCAGTACGGGCTGTATAATCAAAGTGGCGTTATTAGCATAAACGCAGATTCTTTCACAATCCCTGATGGATCTTTTACATTGCCGGTTCGCGCCGGAAGCCATTATACCAATCTTGAGACCAACTTAAAAATACCTAGCGAAACGACCATACACACAGCGAAGAAAGCTTATATTGGAGCAGCAAATTCTACGACAGGTAATGTTGTGGAAAACACAGGAAGTATATTATCTGTTAATATGAATGCTTCTGACGGTGCTACTGTACTAAAGGGTAATCTTTTGACCAGAGGCTCTACTTCCACTACGGCAATTAGCCTTCATACAGATGATTCTGTCCTGGATGGGGCTGTATATGACCGTAGTGGTGGAAAGACTACGCTGGAAGTCCGTGATGGTGGCACCTGGAATGCCAGAGAATATCTGAATGATGCTGTAGATGATAAAGATGACGGATGGTCAACCAGTGGGTATCCCAATGATTATGCCACTAATGGCTGGACTAGTAACTTTGATACTCTGGATCTCTCCACTGGCGGGACGGTGAATTTAGGCTCTGCTTCAGACCGGTACCACTATGTCCGTGTAGCAAACATGACGGGAAATGGCGGGCTGCTTAAATTTAATACTGACCTTGGGGCCAGCAATGAAGATAAAAATGTCATGGGTCACAGTGATATTCTGGACATTACCACTAGTAGTGCTGGGAATCATGAAATCATGGTAAATGACCATAGTAAGACACTAAAACAAGCGGTGGGTAATGGTTACGTGCTCCTGGTACATGATACCAGTGCAAATCCTTCTGGGAGCTTTACTGGTTATGCCCAGCTGCAAAATGGCGGAGTATTTACCAAAGTTGCCAAGATTACTGATGAAGATCCTGCTGAGGGAACTTATCAAAATGTACCTGCCTCTGGCAAAAATTGGTACCTGACGTTGGTGGAACCCCAGCCTGAACCTGAGCCAGAGCCTCAACCAGAGCCCAATCCAGAACCGGAGCCAGAACCACAGCCTGAACCAAATCCAGAACCGCAACCAGAACCAGAGCCGATTCCTCATCCCCATATGACGGAAAATGGGGAAAATAATATTTACCTGAACTGCAGCCGGTATGCAGCCCTGTGGCTGGATCAGGATACGCTGAGAAAACGGCTGGGAGAATTACGCAATAGTGAGCAGGACGACGGCCTGTGGGTACGTCTGCGCCGGGGCGAATACAGAATTAAAGGCTTGGAGGGTCTCTCCGACTTTACCATGTACCAAATCGGCTACGACAGGGAACTGAAACGGCAGGGCAAAACCCGCCGCTTTGTGGGTGCGGCCTACCACCATACGGATGTGGACTTCGGTCATCCTCGCATGGGAGAAGATTCCGGCATGGATATGGACGTAGCCAGCGTGTATTACACCACGCTGTGGGATAAGGGCCATTATCTGGATCTGGTCGGTAAATGGGGCAGTGCCAATGGCAAGATGAAAGCCTTTGGCGATTATCCGGAAAATGCCCGCTGGAGCGGCAATGTCTACGCTCTCAGTGTGGAATACGGACGCAAAGCACAATGGGATAACGGCTGGTATGCTGAACCCCAGGCCCAGCTCACCTACAGCCATTTAAGCGGCGACAGCTATACCTCCAGCCAGGGAACCCATGGCTATCTGGAAGGCATCAATAGTTTGCTGTTCCGTACCGGCGTTACTCTGGGACGAAAACTGAACAAGACCGAATACTATGGGAAACTCTTCTGGAACCACGAATTTTCCGGGGATACCCGTGCGTACTTTGCTGATAAAAATGGAGATACCCTGCGGGACGACTACGACTTTGGCAGCAGCTGGCTGACCGTAGGCCTGGGTGCCCAGACCGCTATCGGTAAGGGAGCCTATCTCTATGGCGATGTGGAAAAGAACTTCGGCGGCGCCGTACGGAGCAAATGGATCTGGAATATCGGGGTGCGGTGCTCGTTCTAAAACGCTTCTAACAAACTAACACAGAAAAAGGGGAGTTAATCATATGGTGCAAGAAATCGCGGCGGTGTCCTTCAGCCCTACTGGGCAAACGGCAAAGGTGGTGGAAACCCTGGCAGAAAAGCTGGGGCAGCTTCTGCAGGTGCCGGTGCGTAAGGATCACTTTACCCTGCCAGGAGAGCAAAAAATTATGCGGGTGTACGGAGAGGATACCTTGGTGGTTTTTGGTACTCCTACCTATGCGGGGCGGGTCCCTAATAAGGCCCTGCCCTTTGTGCAGCAATTATTCGGAGGAAAGAAAACCCCGGCTCTCGCAGTAGTGACCTTCGGAAACCGGGCGTATGACAGTGCACTGACGGAATTGCGTAACGAGCTGGAACATAATGGCTTTACCGTAATCGGCGCCGGGGCCTTTGCCACACCGCACGCCTTTGCCAATATCGGGAAAGAACATCCCTCGGCAGCGGATCGGGCTCTCTTAGATTTTTTTGCAGAGCGGATGGCCGAAAGGCTGCAAGAGGGAAAACCGCTGCAAACGGTAAAAATCCGGGACGATGCCCCGGTGGCGCCTTACTACATCCCCAAAGGAATGGACGGGCAACCGGCCAAATTTTTAAAGGCCAAGCCCCAAACGGACCTGGCCAAATGTACCCACTGCGGAACCTGCGCCCGGGTGTGCCCCATGGGCTCCATCAATCCGGACAATACGGACGAAGTGCCCGGCATCTGTATCAAATGCCAGGCGTGCGTTACCTATTGCCCTACCGGGGCTAAATATTTTGACGATCCCCGGTTTTTGTCCCACAAGGAATACCTGGAGACACATTTTCAGCGTTCCGCGTTTTCCAACGTCTTTATTTGAAAAGTTTATGTTTGCGTAGATTTAAGGATGCCCGTGCCGTCAAAGGCCGGAATAAACTGGCTGTCGGCGGAGGCACCCTCCTGCACAAACCCGTCTTCAATGGAGGTGGAGAAGAGATACTTCTCCACCTCTTCGTATTCTGCATTGGTCAGTGTCCGGTTCAGATCGGGATACTGGGAGTCGGACACGCTGCCGCAGGGTACGTACTGCCGCATCAGGCTAAAGAGTACATCCCCCGGGCGAAAGGTTTGTGTCACCCAGTCAATGATACGTTTACTGTCCTCAATAAGGCCGGGGAGAATCAGGTGGCGGATGATGATGCCTTTTTTTAAAAGACCTGTTGCATCATCCATTTCATAGGGTCCGGTCTGTCGAAACATTTCTAAAATAGCCTTTGTGGCGGTCTCAAAATAGTTAGGCGCATGGCTGTAGCGACGGGCCGGGGACTCACTGTAATATTTTAAGTCCGGCAGATAAATCTGGACTTTGCCTTTCAAGCGTTTCAACGTGGCAATAGTCTCGTACCCGCCGCAGTTGTACACTACAGGCACCGGCAGGGCAGGGGTTAAGGATTCTAAAATCGTAGGAAGATACTGGGTAGGTGTGACCAGATTGATGTTGTGAGCGCCTTGCTGGATGAGATTATGGTAAATCTGCCGCAGTGCTTCGGCTGTAACTTCCCAGCCCTTTCCTTCTGTGCTGATGACGCTATTCTGGCAGAATACGCATTGCAGCGTGCAGCCGGAAAAAAACACGGTGCCGCTGCCCTTAGTGCCGCTGATCACCGGTTCTTCCCAGAAATGCAGCGCAGCCCGGGCTGCCCGGGGCATGGTATAACAACGGCAAAATCCCAGCGTGCCGGGGGCTCCCGGACGCAGGGGACGATTCACATTGCAAGTATGGGGACAGAGATTGCACAGCATGGGATAGCCTTCTTTCTTTACAATGCTACCATTATACCATGGGGCCTTTACATTGACAAAAGCCCTGTAAAACTCTATAATTTACAAGATATGGAAAAATCACTTACAAGGAAAAGATAAAGGAGTCGTGAAACAATGGCGGAACAAACGATTGTGACCCAGGAAGGTCTGAAGAAACTGGAAGACGAGCTGGAATATCTTCGCAGTGAGAAACGGCAGCAGGTTGCCGAGCGGCTGAAAGTCGCCATCAGCTATGGGGATATCAGCGAAAACTCCGAATATGACGATGCAAAAAATGAACAGGCCTTTGTGGAAGGGCGTATCCTGACGCTGGAAAATATGATCCGCAATGCCAAAGTCATTGAGGCTTCTGAAGTAGATAAAGACGTTGTAGCCTTAGGCAACAACGTAAAAATCGAAGATGTGGAAACCAAGGAAACAGAAGAATATACCATTGTGGGAACCACGGAAGCCGACCCTATGGCAGAACCGCCCCGGATCAGCAACGAATCCCCGGTAGGACAGGCAATTTTGGGCCACAAGGTGGGGGACGTGATCAAAGTCCGCACTCCGGTAGGGGAATTGGATTACAAAGTAGTCGCTATTGACCACCCCAAGAAATAAGAAGCTAGAGGAGAGAAGTCTCATGTCCGAAATAACTACCAGCCAGGACGCAGAAAATCAGGTTCTGGCGGACGAAACTATGAATGAACAAATGCAGGTGCGCCTGGACAAGATGCACAAGCTGGAAGCGCTGGGCATCCAGCCCTTTGGCCATGCGTATCCCTGGACCCATCATACCAAAGATGTTCGGGATAACGTGGAGCAGATGGAGCAGGACGGCACCGTTGTGAAAGTCGCAGGCCGTCTCACGGCTATCCGGGGGCACGGCAAGACCAGCTTTATGGATCTCCAGGATAAAACCGGGAAAATCCAGGTGTACTGCCGCAAGGATGAAATGGGCGAAGAAGCCTATGCCGTGGTAAAACTTTTGGATATTGGCGATGTTGTAGGCGTAGAAGGCGCTGTATTTAAAACCCATATGGGCGAACCCTCCATCCGGGTGCAGAAGCTGGACTTTTTGTCCAAGGCGTTAAAACCTCTGCCGGAGAAATGGCATGGGCTGAAAGACAAGGAAATCCGGTATCGCCAGCGCTATGTGGATCTGATTGTGAATCCGGAAGTACGGGATACCTTTGTCAAGCGCTCCGAGATCATTAAGACTGTGCGTGCGGTGCTGGATGGGGAAGATTACCTGGAAGTGGAAACGCCGGTGCTAAACACCATTTCCGGAGGCGCTACGGCCCGTCCTTTCGTGACCCACCACAATGCTTTGGATATTGATTTGTATCTGCGCATTGCTACGGAACTGAATTTAAAGCGTCTGATTGTAGGCGGTCTGGAACGGGTGTATGAACTGGGCCGGGTCTTCCGTAACGAAGGCATGGATATTAAGCACAACCCGGAATTTACGTCCCTGGAATGCTATGAGGCGTTTGGGGATATGAACACCATGATGGATCTGACGGAAAAGATAGTTACCGCCTGTGCCCAAAAGGTGCTGGGAACGCTGAAAATCCGCTATGAGGATACGGAGATTGATCTGACCGGTCCGTGGCCCCGGATGAGCATGATTGACGCTGTAAAAAAATACAGCGGCAAAGATTTCACCGGCATCAGCGACGTGGCAAAAGCCCGGGAAATGGCAAAAGAAGCGGGCGTTACCGTGGAAGCCTCCTGGGGCGTGGGCAAGATTATCAATGCGTTCTTTGATGAATTTGTAGAAAAGAACCTGATTCAGCCCATCTTTATTACCGGGCATCCCAAGGAAATCTCCCCGCTGGCTAAGAGCAGCGCAGCGGATCCGGAGATCACAGACCGTTTTGAAGGCTATATCTTTGGCCGGGAAATCTGCAACGGGTTTACCGAGCTGAATGATCCGCTGGACCAAAAAGAACGGTTTGAAAAACAGGTGGAAGAACGGAAAGCCGGGGATGAAGAAGCCGGCATGATGGACGAAGACTTTATCAATGCCCTGATGCATGGCCTGCCGCCCACGGGCGGCTTGGGGATCGGTATTGACCGGCTGGTGATGTTCCTTACCGGAGCAGAATCTATCCGGGACGTCTTGCTGTTCCCCACCATGAAACCGCTGGATCTGGCCAAAGAAGAGACCACAGAACCGGAAGCTGTGAAAGTGGATCCTAACGCTCCTTTTGCCAATGCAGTGGATCTTAGCAAGGTAACGGTGGAACCGCTGTTCCAGGATTTTGTAGACTTTGATTCCTTTGCGGCCTGCGATTTCCGTGTGGTAAAGGTGAAAGACTGCGTGGCCGTACCCAAGAGCAAAAAGCTGCTTCAATTCACTTTGGACGATGGCACGGGTACGGACCGGACCATCCTTAGTGGCATCAAGGCCTACTACAATCCGGAAGACCTGATCGGTAAAACGCTGGTAGCCATTGTAAACTTGCCGCCCCGGAAGATGATGGGGCTGGAAAGCTGCGGCATGCTGCTGTCTGCCGAACATATGGAAGGGGACGAACGCAAGCTGAACCTGGTGATGGTTGCCTCCGGGCTGCCTGCCGGTGCAAAGCTGTGCTAACAAAATTATTTTAGAAAGAGGGATTTCTTTAGAGAAGTCCCTTCTTCTGTATCGGGGAAAGGAGTGGATTCGTTTGACCAGACCTTTGATTGGTATTTCTGGAAATCATTTGGTGGATGAAGGTGGCCCTTTTGCCGGTTACCACCGTGCCTATGTGAATCACGATTATGTGCGTTCGATTACGGAAGCGGGCGGAGTGCCTATGGTTATTCCCTTTAATGAGGATGCAGAAGCGGTGAAAGAGTGCGTCGCCCGCATTGATGCCCTGCTGATGACCGGCGGGCATGATATTTGCCCCCTCAATTACGGCGAAGAACCTCATCAGAAGATTGGCCCCGTTTGGCCGGAGCGGGATGCCTTTGACCTGCTTTTAATCAAAGAAGCAGAAAAGCGCCGGATCCCTATTATGGGCATTTGCCGGGGCCTCCAGATTTTAAATGTGGCCCATGGCGGCACGCTGTATCAGGATTTATCCCTGGACAAAAACTGCTATATCAAGCACGCCCAAAAACAGGATCCTGCCACTGCTACCCATTCCATCCTCATTGAAGAGGGCAGCCGCCTGGCAAAAATTATTGGGCAGTGCCAGTGGGTCACCAATTCCCACCATCATCAAACGGTCCATAAAGTGGGAGAAGGCTTCAAAGTCACGGCACGGGCCAAAGATGGAACCGTGGAATCCTTGGAAGGGACAAACTATCCCTATCTCATGGCGTACCAATTCCACCCGGAAATGATGTCCGCTAAGTATGCGCTGGCAAAGAAAATCTTTGTTGATTTTATTGTCGCCGCAGGAAAATAGGCCCTACTTTTGCCTTTTTGACCTTTTTACGGTATACTAAAGAAAAGACTCCGCAGCAAATCGGAATACACTCCGGTTTGCTACGGTTTTTTCGTATACAGTAAATTGTGCTATAAGGAGGCAATTGTGATGAAAGTAACTTGGGCAACACTGGAAGACCTGGAGCAAATTTACGGGCTGGAAATCCGCTGTTTTCCGCCCGGTGTGGCAGAAGAACGACAGGTTATCCGCAAACGGATTGAGACCTGTCCGGATAATTTTGTCCTGGTGTGGGATGAGGGGAAACTAGCAGCCTTTGTCAATGGTATCGGCTCTTCACTGCGGGACTTGTCGGACGATATGTTTACCGGCGAGTATCTCCACGATCCTGAGGGCGACTGGAAAATGATGTTAAGCGTAGGAACGGATCCTAAGTATCGAGGCAGAGGACTGGCTGGAAAAGCCATTTTGCGCTTTGTCAGCTGGGCCAAAGAAAAAGGCCGCAAAGGCGTGGTGCTCACCTGCCGCGAACCCTTGCTGCCCTTTTATGCCCGCTTTGGCTTTAAAAACGAAGGTCTGTCCAAGTCCCGCCACGGGGATGAGGAGTGGTACCAGATGCGGCTGACGTTTCCGGAGAGTCCCGCAGTACCTTGAAGTTTTATACCTGCTCTTTTTGTGACACCAGTTTTCCCACTTGGTTGATGGCATAGAGTGGCAGATTCATCAACCATTGTACCTCTTTGAAGTCTGCCAAAGAGGTACGAATAGAGAGTTTTGGGGCGAATTTTTCATAGTATGTTTTTAGGCTTTTTGCCCGGAGATTTACTTCGGCTTTTACTTCAATGGGAATAATCCGGTTCCCTATATCTGCCACAAAGTCGATCTCGCAGGAACCTCTGTTGTTCGTATAGTAATAGACATCCAAATTTTCAATGGTTTTGAGCTGCTGGCAAACGTATTGTTCTGTAAGGGCTCCTTTGAACTCAACAAAAAGATCATTTCCATCCAGTAAGGTGCGCTGCTGCAACCCAGTCAGACAGCTTAACAGCCCTACATCCAATACAAAAAGCTTAAATGCTTTTAAATCTTCATAGGCCCGCAAAGGGATCTCAGGCGTGGTAACCCGTCCCACCTTGTGAATGAGGCCGCAGTCCTGGAGCCACAGCATGGCGATTTCATATTCTTTTGCTCTCGCACCTTCCCGAATCAGGCCATAGATGAATTTTTTATTTTCTTTTGCCAGCTGGGAAGGGATGCTGTTCCATAGCATGCGCAGTCGGGGAACGATTTCATTGGGAGCATGTTTAGAAAAATCCTGCTCATAGGTGGAAAGGATACGTTGTTGAATTTTTCGCACGGCACTAAAGTCTTTGCTATCGGCAAAACATTGTACGGCTTCCGGCATACCGCCGACAAAATAATATTGTTTTAATGCCTCAATATAGGTCTGTTTAAACGGTGTAGCCATAGCAAAATCCAATGAATCCAGGACTTTTGCAAACCGTTCTTTACCCGTTGCCATTAAAAATTCATTAAAGGAAAGGGGGAAAAGCTTTAAAAATTCCACTTTCCCCACGGGAAACGATGTGCCTTGGTGCAAGGCGATTCCCAGTAGAGAGCCGGCGCAGATTATTTGATACTGGGGCGCTTCCTCATTGAAGTATTTGAGAGAAGTAAGGGCACGGGGGACTTCCTGGACTTCGTCAAAAATTAATAACGCATTCTCCGGGTCAATCTTACGCCCCACATAGAGCTCCAGCCCCATAATCAAACGTGCCGGAGTAAGGTCAGCGGAAAAAAGTTCCGCCATTCTGGAGTTTGAATCAAAGTTGATATACACAGTATCCTTATAGGCTTGTCTGCCGAATTCTTTCATAAGCCAGGTCTTTCCAACCTGACGTGCTCCTTCTATAATGAGAGGTTTACGATATTTGTTTTGTTTCCATTTTAAAAGTTCCTGGATAGCGACTCTATACATCATTACACCTCCATACGTTTTCTTATTATAAAGAATAGCATGTTTTAACAAAAATTACAACGAACTTTCGTTATATCAATACATTTTTTACAATGAAAAATGCGATTTATTTACATTTATATCAAACATGTATGGAGCTGAGAATCGGTACTATCCATATTCTGTTAACTTTCCTTTACTTTGTCAAAGAAGTACAGTACAATTAACCTTGTTGAATTCCCGTAGTTCCTTATAAAATATTTTTTGAGGTGAAGCGGATTGAATTGGTATTTGCTGGTGATTGTCGGGTATGCGGTGCTTTTGATTCTCCTGGGACACATGGTGGGAAAACATGTGAAGAAGGCGGCGGACTTCTTTGTAGGCAGCCGCACCTTCAGCACAGGTCTTTTGTTTACCACATTGATTGCTGCCAATATCGGGGCGGGGTCCACCGTAGGGGTAACGGGGCTTGCGTATAAGTCCGGGATATCTAGCTGGTGGTGGATCGGCTGCAGCGGGCTGGGCTCCCTGATTTTGGCGTATATCGTAGGACCGGCAGTGTGGAAAGTTGCCCAAAAACACAGACTTTATACCATGGGAGATTACTTGGAACTTCGCTATTCCAAGGCTTTCCGGGGTGTTACCAGTACCATGATGGCCATAGGGACGCTGGCGCTATTTTCCGGGCAATTGATCGGAATTTCCTGGATTTTAAACGTAGTAGCAGGAGTCCCCAAAGCCTACGGAATTATTATTGCCTCTGTGGTGGTAACGCTGTATTTTTCCAGCGGCGGTATTAAAAGTGCAGCCATCGTCAATATTATTGAACTTGTGGTGATTCTCCTGGGCTTTTGTGCGGCGGCGCCCTTTGCCCTGCAATATATCGGGGGATGGGATGGCCTGTTTGCTACCGTGTCCCAGAATATGGGAGATCAGGCAAAGATTGCCAAGTACTTTGCCTGGGACGGCCTGGGAACGGAAACCATTCTGGGCTATTTCCTCATGCTGACGCCGGCCTTTTGCATTTCTCCGGGGCTTATCGGGAAAGTGTATGCAGCCAAAGATGAACATGCGGTAAAAGTCGGGACGCTACTTAACGGATTTGTCCAATTGATTTTTGCCTTTTTGCCCATGATTATCGGGATGTGCGCTTTTGCAGCGTTCCCCCATTTGGAAAATCAGGAATTGGCACTGCCAAAAGCCATGAAAGAGATGATGCCCTTTGGGATCAGTGCCTTTGCTCTCTCGGCGATTTTTGCTGCGGAAGTCAGCACCAGTGACACGGTGCTGTATATGCTGGCGACGTCCTTGTCACGGGATCTGTACCAGACCTTTTTCCATCCGGATATCAGCGATGAAGCACTGCTGAAAGTCAGCAAGAAATTTACGGTAGCCTGCGGGATTTTGGGGATTTTCATTGCCTATTATATGGCGAATATTATTACGGCCCTGGCGATTTTCTATTCTCTCATGACCGTGTCCCTGGCCGCTCCGTTTTTGTTCGGTCTTTTTACCAAGCGTGCCTCCACAAAAGGCGCATTTTGCTCGGCGGTGCTGGGCGTTATGGTGGTGCTAGGGCTGCGTATCTTTAACGGGGGAAAAGGCATCGGCATTTTGAATGCCACCAGCCTGGGAATCCTTGTGGCGGCAGTGATTATGGCCCTGAGTCTTTGGATCTTCCCGGCAGAAACCAGAAAGGATGACGAATCCCATCTTGCGCAATAGAAAAAGAAATACGTTACTTTGCATCTGTCTGACCTTGCTTTTGTCCCTGTCCCTGGGCTTCTGTGAGGCGGCAACTTCGGTAAGTCCGTCTAAAAAGCCTGACACTGTAAAAAAAGCAGCGACTACGCAAATAAAACGCCCACCTAAGGTGATTGGGATCCAGGGAGAACCGCTACAGCTGCCGCCGCCATATAATTCCGGTAATACGGCAGGACTGCGGAACGATGATAAAATTATCAAAGATCCCAATCTGAAACTCCTTGCGGACCGGCTTATGACGACGGCTACCATCTGGGAGATTCCGGAAAACTACCAGCAGGAACCCATTGCGGGTCAAGGGGAAGTCTCCCGGGAACAAGCCGCTACATTTCTCAAACGGTACAATTCCAAATTGCCTATCAAAGCAACGCCGGAAGAAATGGTGGAATGGTATTATGAAGAAGCAGGACGGGAAGGCCTGCGCTGGGATGTGGCGTTCTGTCAGGCGTTAGTAGAAACTGGCTTTTTCCACTTTGGCGGCACGGTAGTCCCGGAACAGAATAATTTCTGCGGGCTGGGGACCACCAGTGCAACGGTGCAAGGTGCACGGTTTGCCACGCCCCAGGAAGGGGTACGGGCCCATGTGCAGCATTTACTGGCTTATACCATGCCACGGGCACCTCATACGCCCATCATCGATCCCCGGTATCAGCTGGTGCACAACCAAAAAGCATTGGATAACAGCTATTTTACCCGCTGGTCCCAGCTTAATGGAAAATGGGCCATGGGCAGTTACTACGCAGAAAAAATTTTAAATCTTCACGAACAAATGAAAAAAGGAATTGCCATTAGCGGCTATCCCTGGAAAGAAGACAAAACAAAATGATGCATGTGGTATTGGTGGAGCCGGAGATTCCCGGCAACACCGGAAATATTGCCCGGTTGTGTGCGGCTACTGGTGCTTGTCTGCACCTGGTGCGGCCCTTGGGATTTTCGGTGGACGATAAATACCTGCGGCGGGCAGGGCTGGATTACTGGCATTTGGTGAATGTGCAGTATTACGATCATGTGGAAGAAGTGCTGGCCGCCTATCCCCATAGCGCTAAATTCCTTCTTACCACCCATGCCCATCAGTCCTATACCAAGGTGCACTACCCGGAAGACAGCCTGCTTATCTTTGGAAAAGAAAGCGCAGGCCTGGCCCCGGAATTTCGGAAAAAATATCAAAACGACTGTGTGCGCATTCCCATGGTGCCGGAAGCCCGCAGCCTCAATCTGGCCAATTCTGTAGCTGTAGTGCTGTATGAAGCCTTGCGGCAGAATGATTTTGACTTGGCGCCAGGATCGATTTAAACGGAGGGAATGCTATGATTTGCATTAAGGAATTTGAATTTGATGCAGCACACTATCTGCCGAATTACCACGGCAAATGCGAACGGCTCCATGGCCATACCTATAAACTGGTGGTAAAAGTAGAAGGAACACCGGATAAGGAAGGCATGGTTTTGGATTTTGTGCAGTTTAAAAAGACGGTAAATGAACTGGTGGTTGACCAGCTGGATCACCATCTGATCAACGATATCCTGCCACAGCCGTCCGCAGAAAATATTGCGGTCTGGGTATGGCAGCAGCTGAAAAAGCCCCTGACAGGCGAAAATTATGCCCTCTATGAGGTGGAAGTCTGGGAGACCAAGACCAGCGGCATTGTATACAGGGGGGAAGCATGTTAAAAGATGTGCAGGCGCAACAGGATGAGCGGAATATTCCCTTAAAGCACGTAGGCATTGCCCATCTGCGCTGGCCTATTACACTGGCCCAGCGGGACGGCGGCGTGCAGCATACCGTGGCAGAAGTGCGGATGGCGGTGGATTTACCCAAGGAACAACGAGGTACCCATATGAGCCGTTTTGTGGAATGTTTGCAGCAGGTAGGCCCCATTCGTCCCCACGATTTAGAAAAAGTGCTGGACGGGTTAAAAGCGCATCTGGAAGCCCAATCGGCTCTTTTAGAATTTACCTGTCCGTATTTTATCACGAAAAAAGCACCGGTATCCGGGAAAGAAAGCTACCTGGATGTGAACTGCCGCTACCGGGCGGAAAAAGGCAAAACCTTTTCCCTGGAAATGGAAGTGGATGTCCCGGTTCATACCCTATGCCCCTGCTCCAAGGAAATCAGCCGTTACGGGGCGCATAACCAGCGTGCCTGGGCCAAAATGACCATTCATTCTAAGGGACAACCGGTATGGATTGAGGAACTGGTGGAGAAAGCAGAAAAAGGCGCTTCTACGCCTCTGTATTCTCTGTTAAAACGGCCGGATGAAAAGTTTGTCACGGAAATGGCCTATGAAAATCCCCGTTTTGTGGAGGACGCCGCCAGGGAAATTGCTTTGCAACTTAATGCAGATCCCCGGATACAGTGGTACAATGTAACCGTGGAAAGCGAAGAGAGTATTCATAACCATAATGCCTTTGCCAGTGTAGAAAAGGAGGGCTAACATGTATCTTGTGATCCCACCCCAACGGGTGAAACAGCAATTGGAACAGATGGATGTGCATCCTGTGGGTGTGGATCTCATGGCACCAAAAGCAGAAGTCCTGCCCCTTAAAATCCTGGGGGTAAAGAGTCCTGCGGCTAACATTATCAAACAGGAAATGCTGTCTTTGGGCGGAGAGTGCGCTACGGCAAAAGGGGCCATTACCTGTTCCATCGACAGCGGCCATATTCTCCTTTTTGGCACGCGGGCGCAGTATGCCCGTCTGGCAAAAAAATTACAGTCCATGGCGAATTGGTTTGGACTGGGAGACGTGATTGCAGACCTGCAAAACTATTTAAAAGCGCAGCCACTTACAACCGTGTTGGCAGATGGCCGTGTGCTCACTTATGAAAAGATGCGTGTCATGGGAATTTTGAATGCCACGCCGGATTCCTTTTTCGCCGGCAGCCGGGTGCAAAATGACAGTGCCCTGCTTAAAAAAGCGGAAACCATGCTCCAGGATGGAGCGGATATTCTGGATATAGGCGGGGAATCCACCCGTCCTGGCAGCGATCCGGTTTCCCCGGAAGAAGAAGTGCGCCGCGTGGTGAATGCAGTTCGCCAGATACGGCAGCATTTCCCAAAGAGTGTTATATCTGTGGATACCTATCATGCCCGTACGGCCGAAGCGGCCCTGACAAGCGGCGCTGATATCATTAACTATATCACAGCGGGGGAAGGGGACCCGAAAATGCTGGCGGTAGCAGCTGCGTTTCATGCACCGGTAATCTTGATGCATATGCGGGGAACGCCGCAAACTATGACCAATCCTGAAAATCAGGTCTACAAAAACGTAGCAGAAGATGTGACGATCTATCTGTTAGAGCGGGCCAGGGAATTTATCCAAAAAGGCTTCACAAAGCAGCAACTCATTCTCGATCCGGGGCTTGGCTTTGCCAAAAACAAAGAGCAAAATCTGGCGCTGTGCCGGGATCTTCCGCTGATGACGGCCCATGGGATGCCCGTCTTGCTGGCCGGATCCCGCAAGGGATTTATCGGCAAAGTCCTGGGCGATCTGCCTGCGGAAGAACGTTTGGAAGGCACTATGGCCCTTTCTGCGGCGGCCTTTTATGGAGGCGCGCAGCTGGTACGAGTGCACGACGTGAAAGAAAATGTTCGTCTCCTTCGGATGCTGGAGGCCATCGGAAAATGACAGTAGGCTATGTAGCTTTAGGGAGCAATCTGGGAGATAAGGAACAAAATCTTCGCCGTGCCCTGCGGCTGATGGAAACTGCAGGCATCCGGGTGCAAAAAGTATCCCCGTTTTATACTACGGCACCTTATGGTGTCACCGACCAGCCGGAGTTTTTAAATGCGGCCGCAGAAGTGATGTGGAATGGGGATGCAGAAGGGCTCTTGCATTTACTGCTGGGGATTGAGCAGCAAATGGGGAGAAAGCGGCTGCGGCACTGGGGCGAGCGCAATATTGATTTGGATCTCTTATTCCTGGGGGATCAGGTACTTAAAACAAAGGATTTGGTGCTGCCGCATCCGGATTTGGAAAACCGTAGCTTCGTCCTGCAGCCGTTAAATGATATTGCCCCACTTTTTGTGCATCCGGTGCTACATCGGACCATCGGGGCGCTGTGGCTGGCGCTCCAGCAAAAAAATAAAACAGAGGAATGACCGGAAAATGCTGAAAGAGCGAATCAAAACCGGGCTTGGGCTGACGCTGCTCTATGCCCTTGTATTTTGCTTGTCCCGTTTCCATGAAGTGGTGCCCCACATGAGTGGCTTGCGCCTCACAGGTATATTGACTATGCCCTACGGGCTTTTATTTGGACGTACAGGGGCTTTGTCCGCAGCTTTTGGGGCAGCGCTCGGCATGTTTGTCCTTAAGGGGAATCCACAACTCATTCCCGTGGAGTGTTTGGCGGCCTTGCTGTCCTGTTATCTGCCGTTTCGCATTTGGCAGGGGATGAAAAGCAACCGGGAGCCCCATCTGTATGTGGAAGATGTGCGGACGGGCACTATGTTTTTGATTTTGGGCCTTGTGGGGGCGATTCCGCTAGCCGTACTGCCCGCTGTGGGAGGAGACTTGTACCATATTGTCCCCTTTTCTGCCTCCTACTTGCCGATGTTATTGGGAGCGCTTATTTGTACCATTTTAGGCGGCTTGTTGCTTTATAACAAAGTTGCTGTGTTTATGCTGGAAGGGCCGGGCGAGGCACTCTACAATAAAATTCAGGATACCAAGACTACCACCCGCAGAATGGCTGTGGCCATGCTCCAGATTACCCTCATGGGTGGCATGGTGGGGAGCGGACTGGCGCTTCTTTTTCCCCATGAATTTGATTTGACGGTAGTAGAATATGTGATGGGCGTATATTCCATTATCCTTGTTATTATGACGGCAATATAAGGCGGTGTTCCATGTATGAACTGACGCTGGTCATCCAGGTGATGTTGTTTAGTACCTTTGCCTGGGCAGCTTGTACCATCTTGCGCGGCATGAGACGAGGCAGGATAGAAAAAAGTGCAACGGGAGATCCGAGCCGGTTTGCTATTATTGTTTGTGCCCACAACGAGGCGCAGGTAGTGGGAAAGCTGCTGCAAAGCCTGGAGAACCAGCGCTATGACCGGAACCTGTTCCATGTGTTTTTAGTAGCGGACCATTGTGGGGACCAAACGGCAGCAATAGGGGAGCGGTTTTCCAAGGTTACCGTATGGCGCAGGAATGAGGGCCCACGCACAGGCAAAGGGGCTGTTTTGCGCTGGGGGATTTCCCGCCTTGTAGCCCAGTACGGGAACCGTTTTTCCCATTTGATCATTTTTGATGCGGATAATGTTGCAAGCCCCGACTTTTTGACATGGATGGATAAAAGCTTCCGCCAAGGGGAAACTTTGGTAATGGGCAATCGCCGGCCCCTCAATCCCTATGATACGCTGCTTACACGCTGGTACAGTCTGTACTGGATTTGCGTGGATGTGTTCTTATGCCAGCCCAATGCAAACCTGGGACGGCCTGCAATTATTTCCGGCACAGGGTTTGGCTTTTCCTTAGACCTTTTGGATCATGGGCAGTGGCCCACCCAGACTATGGTGGAAGACATGGAATTTTCCATGCAGCAGAATTTCAAAGGGATTTTTGCTACCTATCAGGAAAAAGCCCTGTTTTATGATGAACAGCCGGAGAATCTTTCCACCCTTGTCCGGCAGTTCCGGCGTTGGTTCACAGGGCATTTCCAAATTGCCCGCATTTATTGGAAACCGTGGATTCGTCATTTCCTCCATACGCCTGATGCCCGGCTGATTGATAATTTTGTACCCACCCTTTTATGTGTTACCTTTGGATTTTACCTGCTCATCAGTGTCGGCTGGGTATTGTATAATGCCATAAGTGGACAGGCGCTTTTTCATTTGAAGGATATCCTGTGGTGGGGCATGCTGTATCTCTTGAGCCTGGGCATTGCCTCCTGGGCTACGCAGCTGGGACATCTATCGTTTAAAAAGATGTGGCCGGGCATTGCCACCGGAGGATTGTATTGCATTTTATTATCCCTTATTGCGGTCTATTCCCTCTTTTTCCCGCAGCGGCAATGGGTGCCCATTGCCCATACCTACAATGGCCTGCCGGACAATTTGAAATGACAGGCCCAATTTTGCTATAATAAGAGCAAAAAAGAAGGGAGCGTGGGAACATGAAAAAACGATGGGGTTGGGGGATTGTTTTTATCTGCCTGAGCCTGTTCTTTCTCATGGGTACGGCGCTGGCATCTTCTGCGATTTCTGATAACGGCACCTTTAAAGGCATTCGACTTGCGGGAAAGGTTCGTGTGGTTGAATTCAACCCCGACATCCGGGTGCAGGTGGTAACAAGTTTTCCTGACCTGAACGTCAAGGTTGTGGATC
Organism: uncultured Acidaminococcus sp.; assembly: GCA_905213155.1. GTDB lineage: Bacteria > Bacillota > Negativicutes > Acidaminococcales > Acidaminococcaceae > Acidaminococcus. The sequence goes on from CAJMHI010000001.1 coordinate 31,739, forward strand.
ATTTTCCCAGTGACATCGGGGAATGGCAGTTTGTGGAATACGGAGAAGACTTTACCATACAATTTGTGACAAGCTTTCCCGATATCCGCATCAAATACGTCAGTTCTTTCCCTGGGGTTGCCTAACTGCAAAAAAAGAAGACACAGGCTAAAGCGGTCTGTGTCTTTTTGCTATTATGGCCTTTTCTAACTGCTTTGCAAAAATTGGATGAAGCGTTTAGCGGCGCCCTGGCAGTTTTCCCCTTTCAGGGTTGTTAAATACATGTGACGGGTAATGCTGTCGCCGGGCAGGGGGAGTCGCTGGATTTGGTAAGTTTCCATAATCACATCAGACCAGGGAATCAGGGCGCACCCAAAGCCGTGTTCTACCAGGGAAGCAATGGCATCTTCTGTAGGCGCCCGATAACTAAAGGTAAGCGAACTATTGCGGCGGCCAGCCACCTCCTGCAGCATTTCATCCATAACGGAATGTTCCTCATAGCCGATGAGTGGCTGCGTCACCAACGTTTCCCAGGTGAGCGTGGATTTAAGTGACGCTGTTTTGGGAGCAATGAATACCAGTGGTTGGGAGATCAGCGGGACTTGCTCCACGTCTTCATCGCTGCTTTTGGAGCAAAGTAAAAAATCAAATAAGCCATTTTTTAAACGGCGGATCAGTTCGGCTGTATTGGCTGTTGAAAATTCAAAACGGACATGGCCATTTTCTGGTTTTTGCAGAAAGGCCCGCATTCTTTCGGGAAAATAATGACGCAAAAGCGGTGTAATACATCCGAGACGAATCATGGTCTCCCGGTTTTCTGCCAGGCGGCGCATATGGACTTTTGTCTCATCCAGCTCTTTCAGTACTTTTTTAACATGCTCCCAAAAGGCTTCTCCCTCTGCAGTGAGTTCCATTCGGTGCCCTTTACGGGAAAACAAAGAAATTCCCAGTTCTTTTTCTAGCTTTGCCAGAGAAACGCTCAGGCTGGGCTGGGAAATAAAGAGCTTTTCGGCTGCCTGTCCCATATTCTTGCAATCCGCCAGGGTGTTGAAATACAAGATTTGATTCAGCGTCATAACGCCCTCCATGAATCAAAATAGTTTAAAACTATAAAAATATAGTTTTTTAATATTTGCTTTATTATACTACGAAAGCTATACTTAAACTATAAGAAAAGTATGGAAATATCCATAACGGAGGAGGAAACTATCATGATAAATGAGAAAAAGACTGTGGTTGTGGGAACCCTTGGGGCCGGCTATGCAGCGCACCTCCATGGAAACGGGTATGCTAAGGTAAACGGCGTGAATGTACGTCTGAAAACGATTTGTGATATTAAAGCGGACCTGGCTGAAAAAGTCAAAGCGGCTTATGGATATGAACAGATTTGTACCGACTATGACAAGATGTTGGCGGATCCGGAAATTGATGTGGTGGATATTGTGACGCCGCCGTTTAACCACGTGGCCATGGCTGTCAAAGCACTTAGAGCGGGTAAGCATGTCATCTGCGAAAAGCCCCTGACCGGCTATTTTGGGAAAAAAGGGGAAGAACAGGTAGGCAAAACACCTAAGACGAAAATGTATCAGGAAGTTCTCCGCTCCATGGAAGAATTAAAACAAGTCATGGCGGGAACGGACCGTAAGTTTTTCTATGCGGAAAACTTTGTGTATGCTACCCCGGTACAAAAAGCAGCAGAAATTATTCGGGCAAAAAAGAGCAAAGTTCTCTTTATGAAAGGGGAAGAAAGCTTGAAGGGCTCCAGCTCTCCCCTAGCTGGCAAATGGAGCGGCACCGGCGGTGGTACGCTAATCCGTACCGGGACCCATCCTCTTTCCGGGATGCTGTGGCTTAAGCAGCAGGAAGCCTGGGCAAGAGGAGAAGTGATTACAGTAAAAAGTGTTACTGCCGACTGCGGTACGGCAACCCGCTGTCTGAATGAATACGAGCATCGGCACATTGCCGCCCGCCCCGAAGATGTGGAGGATTTTGGGACCATTATCCTGACCTTCTCCGATGGCACCAAGTGCATGACCATTGCTTCTGATACGGTACTGGGCGGAACCAAAAACTATATTGAAGTGTATAGCAATGACAGTGCCCTGCTATGCAACATCACACCCACGGATCTGTTAAATACCTATCTATTGGATGAAGATGGGATGGAAAACGTGGAAATCTCTGAAATGCTGCCGAAAAAACTGGGCTGGAACAAAGCCTTTGTGTCTGACGAAGTCATCCGGGGCTATACAGGAGAACTCCAGGACTTTATGGAAGCCGTTGCCTATGACCGGGAGGCAGCCTCTGGGTTTGACCTGGCCTATGAAACCATTAAGGTGATGTATGCCGCCTATCTGGCAGCAGAAGAAGGCAGACGGGTCGAGCTGTAAATTTTATATGAAAAAACAATGCAGGAGGAGTCTTTTTAAGGCTCCTCCTAAAATTATGACTCAAAATTTGCATATTTTCTCTATCGTGTCACAACAAACGTGGAAAATAGATAGTTTTTTATAATTTTATTGTATTTTTGTGCAAATAGGTGTATGATAAGTCCATCTTAATACTTTAATTCGCTGGAGCGGAGAGAAAAATAACTGCGCTGGAGAACTGGAGTAAAAGGGGAGGATAGAAATGGCAGAAGTAAAAGCAGAAGAAAAGAAATCCCGGTTTGTACTGCCCCATATTTACGTCCTGCTGTTCGGCGTTATCGTGGTATGTGCTGTTTTGACCTGGATCTTGCCCGCAGGGGAATTTGACCGTGTGACCAATGCCACAGGGCAAAAACTGGTGGTGCCTGGTACTTTTCATTTGGTAGAAGGAAATCCCGTTGGGATTTTTGGCATGTTTAAATGTATCTATGACGGGCTTTGCAATGCAGCGCCGGTCACTATGTTTACCTTTGTGGCCTACGCTTTTATCGGCCTGATTATCGGCACGGGCGCCTTTGATGGCCTGGTGGCAGGGTTATTAAAGGTCTTTAAGGGCAAAACAAAAGTCGCCATCATCCCGATTTTTATTACGCTCATTGGCTTTGCGTCTTCTACCATTGGCGTGTTTGAGGAAACATTCCCGTTTATCCCTATCTTTGTAGGCATTTCCATTGCACTGGGCTATGATGCCATTGTGGGTATGGCGATTGTGTCGCTCGCGGCGGCCATTGGGTATTCCGGCGCCTTTATGAATCCTTTTACCGTAGGGACGGCGCAGAGCATTGCCGGGCTTCCCATTATGAGCGGGGCGGGATACCGAATCTTTTGCCATCTTTGCATGATTGTGGTAGCTTCAATTTATACCATCCGCTATGCCTTAAAAATAGAAAAAGATCCCACAAAGAGTCTTGTGTATGGCGATCCCAATGATTTTGCTATCAACCGGGCTGATGTAGAACAACACCGTTTCGGGATCCGGGAAAAGCTGGTGCTGCTGGTGCTGGCAACGGGTATCGGTATTCTTGTCTATGGCACTAAAACCTATGGCTGGTATTTCAAGGAATTGTCAGCGCTCTTTATGATTATGGGGCTTTTGTCCGCTGTGATTATCGGCTGGAGTCCCAATGAAATTGCCCGGCGCCTGACCAAAAGCTTTGAAGATATTGCCATGGCTTGTATGATGATCGGTTTTGCCCGTGGGGTGCTGATGGTCATGCAACAGGGCAAAGTGATTGATACTTTTGTCTATGGCATGTCCCTGCCGCTGGCGTCGTTGCCGCCGGTCTTATCCGCTGAGTGCATGCTACTGGTGCAGACCTTGCTGAACTTCCTGATTCCTTCCGGGAGCGGCCAGGCGGTGGTCAGCATGCCCATTATGGCACCGCTGGCAGACTTGCGCCATTTGCCACGGCAGCTGGCTGTTTTGTGCTTCCAGTACGGCGATGGGTTGTCCAATATCTTGTGGCCTACCGCATTTGCACCGGTATGTTCTGCCATCGCAGGCGTGAAAGTGAACAAGTGGTGGCAATGGTTTATCCCCTTGTTCCTCCTATTGCTCCTTACCCAAATGGGCACCGTGGCATTGGCCCTTATCATCGGCTGGCAGTAAAAGTGACATAATATAAAAAATGCATAGAAAAAACGAGGAAAAGAGACGTTAGCAAAAATATCTTTTCCTCGTTTTTGTACTTTTAGGATAGGGAATCAAAGGGTACGGAAGACGGCGATGACGCGGCCTTTAATTTCAATATTGTCCGTGCCCACAATGGGGTCATAGGCTTCGTTCTCTGGCTGCAAGCGGATTTGTTTCAGTTCCCGGAAGTACCGCTTAACAGTGGTTTCTTCCCGATCAATCAGGGCGACTACGATATCCCCGTTGGTGGCATAATTCTGCTTCCGGACGAAGATATAGTCATGATCCAGGATACCGGCATTTTTCATGCTGTCACCTTCTACCACCATCATGAACACATCTTCTCTGCAGCCAATCAGATCCAGTGGAATGGGGTAGGTGTCCTCAATATTTTCTACTGCCAGCATCGGATCTCCGGCATGCACGGCTCCCACCAGGGGAACCGGAACCATGCTTTTTTTGCGCCAGCCAACTTCCTGGGTAAGCCCATAGGTACGGGGCTTTTCCGGATCCCAGGTGACAAAACCCGCTTCTGCCAATTTTTTGAGGTTGTTGTGAACGGAGGCGCTGGAAGAAAGGCCCACGGCTTTTCCGATTTCCCGTACGGACGGAGGATAGCCGTTAGAAAAAATATATTGTTTGATAAATTCCAGAATACTGCTCTGCCGTGCGTTGATGACTTTGCTGGGTTCTTGTTCCATGATTTCCGTTCTCCTTGTATATCACTAGATTAGTCTGGTTTTGGTTCCGAGCTGTGCAAAATGGGCACACAGGCCCTAAATCAAATAAAGTATAACAAGGATTTTACCGCCTGTCAAACAGGCGTTTGACAAAAAAGACTCCCCGAGGGGAGCCTTTTGCTGGGAGGTCTATTTTACGAACAGACTGTCCACATCCACTTTCTTTTCCATCATGCCGGATTCCACCAAAAAGTCCTGCGTTTTTTTCAAAGAAGCAATGGCTTCCGGTGTAATCTCCATGCTGAAGTCATACAAGGGCGCCATATCTTTAACCGCCTGCAAGGGTAAATCCGTCGCCTTGGCGGTCATGTTTTCTGCCGCAGTGGGGTTTTTCTTAATAAAGTCCAGGGTTTCTTTCTGGACTGCCAGGAAGGTATCCACCAGATCTTTATGTTCTTTATAAAATTTTCCGCTGACAGCTGTAACGGTAAGGCCGGACACCAAGTTTTCACCCGTCGTAACGATATGGGCCCCTTTCCTTTCCATGGTGTAGGCCATAGGGCCGGCAAGAAGTGCACAATCGGCGCTGCCATTGATCAGGGCTGCTGCGGCCTGGGGAATGCCCATATTCACAAACTTAACGTCTTTCATGGAAAGGCCGCCTTGTTTCAGATAGGCTACCAGCAGTTCGTTTAAAATCGTTCCTTTAGGCCCGGCAATGGTCTTTCCTTTTAGATCTGCAGGGCTTTTGATGGTAGTGTCCTTGGAAAACAGACGGAAAGCCTTCGGTGCCTGAGAATACAGGCTGACGATTTTAATATCGGCCCCGTTGGCAGCGGATAAAAGGACGGAAGAACCACCGACGCAGTTCAAGAATTGGATATCGCCGCTGGCAAGGGCGGCAGTTTGGTCGGCTCCGGAAGTAATGGTGGAATAGCTGGCGGTAATATCTTTTTCCTTGAATTTCCGCTCAAAGCTTTGCTGCTGTTTCTCCACAATGGATGGGATATTAAGCGGCGCCTGTACATAGGTTAGGCTGACCTTATCCACTTTGGAAGAAAGCGGGTTACTGCAGCCGCCTACGATGGCTGACGCAGCTAGTAAAAATACGCAAAGTGCGGCGCTCCACTTTTTTTTTATCATCAATGTTATCAAATCCTTTCTATGTGATTTATTCCAGGGCAGTAAGCAGCCTGCGCTTTTCCGCTATAAAGACAGGGGATAACAGGTCACGTGCCGTTTTTTCTTCTTCCAGCCGGGCGCTATAGGCAATGCGGTCATTTTTCAAGACCAGTAAACGGTCGCCTAAGGTCAAGGCTTCGTCTATATTATGAGTCACCAAAATAGTACCAATCTGTACTTTTTCCTCTAAATGAAGCAGCTCCTGTTGCATCTGCGTCCTGGTGAAGGGATCAAGAGCTGCAAAGGGTTCATCCATGAGAATCATCTGGCTATGCATGGCCAGCGTTCGTGCGAGAGATGTCCGCTGCTGCATCCCGCCGGAAAGGGCACCAGGATAGAGATCTTGTGCTTTGGTTAAGCCGGTCATCTGCAGCAGGGATTGCAACTCTTCAGAAGAGTAATGGTTACCCATGCCAAGGGCAATATTTTCTCCGCAGGTCAGCCAGGGAAAGAGTCTTGCTTCCTGGAACATCATACCAAGAGTAAGCCCTTCCGGCCGTAGGATCGTGCCGCTGTCCGGCGTCTCCAGCCCAGCCAGTAGCCGTAGCAGCGTCGTTTTGCCGCAGCCGCTTTTTCCCAGAATCACCGTACAGCGATTTTCGGGAAAGGATGCCTCCAGATGCTGCAAGACGGTATTTGCCCCGTAGGCTTTATTTATATTGTGCAATTCAATCATGAGATGCCTTTCGTTCATAGGGCAAAAGCCACCAGGTCAGGCAGGAAAAGATACCATCCAGCAAGAGCCCAAGGGCTCCGATCACTAAAATCCCAATGATCACTTTATCACTGCGGCTCATAGCCTGTGCGTCCAAAATGAGATAGCCGAGGCCGCTGTCACTGGCTACCATTTCCGCACCGATTATAGCCCGAAGGCTGTAGCCCATTCCTAGTTTCAGTCCTGTTAAGATATTGGGCAGGGCAGCGGGGAGCCGGATCTTTCGTAAGGTTTCCAACGGGGTAAATCCCAGTATTTTCCCCACTTCTAATAATTTACTGTCACAGTGGCGGAAGCCGTCATCCATATTCAGGTACATAGGGAAAAAAGAAGCAAGCACAATAATAATGGTCTTTGGCAGTTCACCAATGCCAAACCATAAAATCAGCAGCGGAATCAGGGAAATAGGCGGTACATGCCGCAACACTTCTAATATCCCGCTGTACCAGCGGCGCAGATGAGGATAAAGCAGCCCCAGGCTGCTGCAAATAATGGACAGCAAAAATGCCCAGCCAAAGCCCCACAAAATGCGCCGCAGGCTGATAAGAATGTGGCGCGGAAGCTCTCCCGTGCGCAGCATTTTATACCCTGTCTGCCAAACTGTTTCGGGAGCGGGGAGAATATAGGCGGTCCAAAGGTTGCCGGCGCTGGCGCCCTGCCACAAAAGGAGCAGCAGGATAAAAGGGATAAGACTGGTAAGGCTGGTAAAGCGTTTCATCCTGTGTCTCCTTTCGTCAGGCTGCATAGAAAAGCCGCATCAAGCGATGCGGCCTACTGATTGTTACGTCTGCGGACTTTCCAGGTCCTTGTCTTTTTCCTTCTTGAAGAATTTCATCACGAAGGGGGAGAGCAGGGACAACAGGCAAAGGCCCAGCAAAATCTTGCAAATATTGGTAGAAAGGAGAATGCTAAGATCCCCACCGGATAGGCTGAGGCTCCGGCGCAGTCCTCTTTCGCCCAAGGGGCCAAGAATGAGAGCCAGCACAACGGCGGCGGTATTCATGTTGGTTTTGCGCATTAGGTACCCGATGATTCCGAAGATGAACATGATTTCTACGTCAAAAACGCTGTTATTGATGGCAAAGGAACCTACTACGCACAGCACAAAAATACAGGGAATCAGGATTGCGTCTGATACCCGGGCAATCTTGGCAAAAAGACGAGCCCCGATCAGGCCAATCACCAGCATGAAGAACTGGATAAACACAAACCCGCCAAAGAAGGTGTAGGTCATTTCCGCATACTTGGTAAAGAGCTCCGGTCCTGGCTGCAAGCCGTGAATAATCAGTCCGCCCATAAGCACAGCCGTAACACTTTCACCTGGGATACCCAGGGTCAGTGTCGGAATCAGGGAGCCGCCGGTTACCGCATTGTTGGCAGCTTCGCTGCCGGCTACCCCTTCCATGGAGCCATGGCCAAAAAGTTCTTTGTGTTTGGAAAAGCGCTTGGCTTCATTGTAGCCCATAAAGCAGGCAATGGAAGCGCCGGCGCCTGGTAAAATACCAATGATATTCCCGATAATCCAGGAACGCAGGATGGTGGGCGTCAGCATTTTCAGCTCGGAGAAGCTAAGAAGAATCTTGTCTTTAAATTTCGCCGCAAGTCCCCGCTGCACAATGGCCTTTTCCGCCAGAATAAAGGCCTGGCTCATGGAAAAAAGTCCAATCAGGGCACAGGTGATATTGACACCATTATAAAGAGCATCCTGGCCGAACATAAAACGTTCTGCGCCTTCCATAGGATCCATCCCGATGGTGGAGATTACAAGACCAAAAGCGCCGCTGATCAGTCCCAGAATCATGGAATCTGTATTAATCCCGGCGATAATGGTAAGACCAAAAAGGCTCAGCCAGAAATATTCAGGACTGCCAAACTCCATAGCAAGGCGTGCCAAAAGCGGTGCGAAAAAGTACAGGGAAATGCAGCTTAATAAACCACCAAAAAAAGAAGCGGTGCAGGCTGTTCCCAGTGCTTTACCTGCCTGGCCTTTTAAGGTCATGGCATAGCCATCAATGGCTGTTGCAGCAGAAGCCGGGGTACCTGGCGTATGAATTAAGATGGCAGAAATCGAGCCGCCAAAAATAGCACCGCAGTAAATCCCGCCCAGCATAATTAGCCCCGTGGAAGGATCCATCCCGAAGGTCAGCGGGAGCAGCAGTGCCACCCCCATGGCAGCAGATAATCCCGGCATACAGCCGATGATAATTCCCATGGTAACACTGGCAGCCATGGTTACGATATTCAGCGGCGTCAGGGCATTGACCAGTCCCATCAGCATAAGTACATATTGATTATCCATAACGTTTTACCCCCTTATAGAAATTCCGACAGCAGTTCGCCCGGAGGCAGGGGAACGTTAAGAAATTCGCTAAAGACTATATAAATGAGCGCCAAAAGTACCACCAGGGTAAGCACAATGTATTTTTGGGGAATATGGAAAAACAGTAGCATGCCGCCCAGATACAAGATGGCTGCAGGATAAAATCCAATCAGATACATGGCAATAAAAAAAGCGATACAGCTGCCAGCCATGACAAAAAACTGTTTGGGCAAAAACCCCTTCCATACTTCTGGCAGATCATTGACAAGCGCCAGATGACCGTGGCAGCTGACCACCATTTTGATCAGCTGCAGCACGGTCAAAACCGCCAAAAGGCCAATGACAAATTTGGGATAGTGCTGGGCTGCCGGCGGCAGTTCCAGCGTTTGGTTGTAGAAGAACCCACAAAATCCCAACATGAAAATAACAATACAAAGTTCCGATTTTTTCATAGTTGAAGTTCCTTACAGGCGGTTTCGTTTCTTATTGGTAGAGTTTGGATACCACATCTTTACAGAAGGCCAGTTGTTCTTCAATTAGCTTGCCCAGTTCCTTGCTGTCCATGTAGTGGAGTTCCAGACCAGCGTTCTTGTGATCCCGGATGGTCTGTTCGTCGGTCATGGTCAGTTTGAAGGCATCTTCATAGAACTTAATGATATTGGCCGGAGTTCCTTTGGGAGCAACCAGGGCACGGGCAGAGCCATACCATTTGTTGTAGTAACCCAGTTCACCCAAGGTGGGAACATCTTTCAGGGCATCCACCCGTTTTTCGCTGAATACGCCCAGCACTTTCAGTACGGCATTGTTGCCACGGATCAGGGATTCAATATCGCCCAGCTTAGCACAGGAGAAATCTACTTCGCCTTGACGCAGTGCCAGCAGCTGATCCGCTGTGCCGCCATAGGGGACTGCATTGTACTTAAAGTCGGCAGATTTGGCTAAAAGCTGTGCAGCTGTATGGTTGGAAGCCTGTACTCCGTTGGTGGAAGCTTTCAGCTGACCAGGATGGGCCTTGGCATACGCAACTAAGTCTTTCAGGCTGTTAAACTGGCTGTCTTTTTTCACGACCACGACACCAGTTTCCAGCAGGTGGTTGGCAATGGGAACAATGCTCTTGTCGTCAAAGGCAGCGCCTTTTTGCAGGGCCAGGGTGGTGTAGGTGGGCAGGTTGATGAACCCGATGGTGTAGCCATCCGGCTTGGCTTTTACCAGTTCCGTCCAACCGATTTTGCCGTCCGCACCGGGTTTATTTTCAATGATCAGGGTATGGCCAATGAATTTTTCTGCATCCTTGCACAGTACCCGCGCCCCGGTATCTGTGCCGGACCCCGCCTTATAGGCCACAATCACTTTGATGTCTTTCTGGGGCTTCCAGGCATCTGCGGACTTTTGGTCTGTTTTGTTTCCCCCGCCGCAGGCTGCTGCTGCCAGTGCCGTGGCACACAGGGCGGAAGCCGCCAACAGTTTCTTCAATTTCATCTTCCTCATCCTCCTTAAATAATGTAACAATTTTACAACTTTCATTGTATCCCGGCTGCGTCCAGAAACCGTCAGTCCTATGGAAAACTGCGCATCCCCTCATGCGTACACAATGATGCTTGCTGCTTTGATTATACTGGCAACCTATAGAAAAGTAAAGAAAGAAAAACCCTGCAAAATGTTGCTAAAGCAACATTTATTTTCTGCTTTCAAGGTATACTTATAGTGTAAGATGTTTTTCGGATATAATGAGAAATAAAGGAATCGTAAAAGCTGTAAAGAAAGGAAATAGACCATGGAAAAAGTATTGGATCTGTCTAAAAGCGTGTATGAACTGTGCCGGGAATATCCGGAACTGATTCAGATCATGGCAGAGCTGGGGTTTAAGGAAATCTCGCAGCCGGGGAATCTGGAGCATGTAGGAAAGATGATGACCATCCCCAAAGGCTCCGTGATGAAACACATCAGCATGAAAAAGATTGTGGATACGCTGCGGGAAAAAGGATTTACCCTGACGGCTCAGATGCCGGACTTCCCTGGTATGATGCCTAATTCTGCAGCAGCTCCTACCGATCCGGAAAAACAAAAACGGATTGCCCTACTTACCAGTTATATAAAGAGACTGGGGGAGGGAGAAGATCTGGAAAGTGTGCGCAAAGATTTTGTGGAGCATTTTAAGGACGTAGATGCCGCGGAAATCGCCCAGGCAGAACAGCAGCTACTGCGCAGCGGCGTTCCCCTGGATGATGTCACGAAATTGTGTGATGTTCATGCCGCCCTGTTTAAAGGGAAGACCCGGGCAGAAAAGATTGCCAATGCAGAAAAAATGGTGGCAAAGACCTGGCCGGGCGGGAGTGCACCCAAAGCGGCCCCGCTGCGTCGCCAGGACGGAGCAGACCTGACGTATCAAAAGTTGCAAGAGATTGCGGGACATCCTCTCCAGATCTTTCACCTGGAAAATGAAGCCATTGGGCAGGAGATTGCTAAGCTCCGGGCTGCCATGACTACGGGGGAAAACTACCTTCCGCAACTAGACAAAGTGCGGCAGCTGGCCATCCATTATGCGAAAAAAGGGGATTTGATCTATCCGCCGCTTAAAGAAACCTACGGTTTTTCCGGTCCCTCCGATGTGATGTGGAGCGTGGATAACGAGATCCGGGATGCACTGCGGCAGCTTTCGGCAGAAGCAGCGGCAAACCCAAAGCGCCTGCAGGAAACCCAATGGCGGGAAAGCTTGGAGCAGGCACTGACACGGGCAGAGGAAATGATTTACAAGGAAGAGAACATCCTGCTGCCCCTGTGCGCCAAGAACTTTTCAGAAAAAGAATGGAAGCAGATGGCACGGGATATGCAAGGATATGAGTCCTGTTTGATTCAGCCGGTGCCTTTGTGGAAGGAAGCGGAGGAACCAGAACCAGTGCCCGTTGACAGTGGGGACCGTATTACCTTGTCATCCGGCAGTTTTACCAAAGCAGAATTGGAAGCGGTGCTGAATACGATTCCCCTGGAACTCACCTTCGTGGATGCGGAGAATATCAACCGGTATTTTAACGATAACGGGGAACCGAAACTCTTTAAACGTCCCCTGGCAGCACTGGGACGGGAAGTATGGTCCTGCCATCCGGTGAAGATTCAACCCATCGTGCGGCGTGTCATTGAAACCCTGCGCAGTGGGGCAGAAAATTCCGTGGATGTATGGCATACTCGGGAAGGGAAACCTGTGCTCGTTCGGTATTTGGCTGTACGGGATAAGAAAGGTACATTCCTGGGCGTTTTGGAGACCGTACAAAAATTGGATTTTGCCAAAGCGCATTTCATGCCAGAAACCAAATAAGATGCAGAAAAAGGGCGGCCTTCGCCGTCCTTTTTCGCTGCTCGTAGCTCATGTTCTTTAGGATTTTGTGGTAGCGGCTATGGAGAGGGGAGTGAGTCACCTTTTCCTTGGTAGTACTTTTTAATAGTTACGCTAGTGTAAAGGATACACCTACCAAGGTTTTATGTTTTTTATCCTGACCTTACTTGTACTACCCTGTACTAAACTAACCTATACTAACCTTACCTAACCTTACCTAACCTACGCCGCGAAATTGACGCAAGTGGTTGCGCTATTTGCACATGTGGTTGCGGAATCTGCACTTTTGGTTGCGGAATCGGTTTTACGGGTTGATAAGGTCATACAGGCTGTCCTCGCCCAGACGTACCTGCTTGTGTTCTGGTAAAACGCTGGGGCTGTAGCGGTCTCTTCGAATCTGGTTATGCCAAGCCCAATGACGAATAGCCATCACGCCACTGGGAAAGGGCAGCATATAGCCACCTGCCACTAGCGCCTCCACATCCTTTGGTGTACAACCCAGGAGTCGCGCTAGAGATTTGGGGTTCGTGATAAAGCCGTCATCATCTGCTTCCATGACGCACTGGAGGTAGAGATATTGTGCAGGAAGGGGGAGCTCCAGAAAATCATCCTGCCGGATCAACTGGATATGTAGCATACGTCGTTTGGCCATAAGGGGCCTCCTTTCGGTATGGGTGCCGGATTGCCCGGCAAATCTATAGGCGCGCCGCTTAGTACGGTATCGTGTGTTCGAACATGCGATAGTATATATAAAACAATCGGGATTGTAAAGGAACTCTAGTTCCCGCGCCAAGAACTGCAGTTCCTGGCATGAAATTGCGTTCTGTGCTTAGCGAACGTATACTCTTTTTTGAATTTTGAAGAAGAATAACCATGTAGGAAATAACTGGAAAAAACGGAAAACAAAATAAAAAAATATGAACATAAAAATGCAACAATATATTTACGTTCGTATTTTGGAGAGAAAAGAAATTTAAAAATTTTTGATAGGGAAATTGTGGCCGTGCATTTATATCTTCCATCGTGCACAACATTTTTCAACTACCCTAGTCATTATCTATCTGGACAAACTGTCTGATTTCTTTTACAATAAAAGTGAAAATCTTGTTTTTATAGGGCGATATAGTAAAAAACGAAGAAAGGATGAGGCAGATGGTCTTGGACGAATACAAACGGTGGGCTGGTACCGATTTATTGGATTTTGATCTGAATAAAGAACTGCAGGACATTGCAGGGGATACTGCCGCTATTGAAGAGCGTTTTGCTGTGGCACTCCAGTTTGGGACTGCGGGACTAAGGGGTATTTTAGGCGCAGGGACAAACCGGATGAATATCTGGGTGGTGCGGCAGGCCACCCAGGGCGTAGCCGACTGGGTAAAGACCCAGGGCGGCACACAAACCGTTGCGATTTCCTATGACAGCCGGATCAAGGGCTGGGATTTTGCCAGACATGCAGCGGGCGTCCTAGCTGCCAATGGGATTCATGTACGGCTGTATGAAGCGCTAATGCCGGTGCCGGCCTTGTCGTTTGCGACGCGGTACTATCATTGCAATGCAGGCATTATGATTACGGCCAGCCATAATCCTGCCGCTTATAACGGGTATAAAGCCTACGGCCCCGACGGGTGCCAAATGACCGATGATGCGGCCGCTGTGGTTTATGCCTCTATCCAAAAGACGGATGTCCTGACCGGTGCCCGTTATATGTCCTTTGCTGAAGGGGTAGCAAAGGGACTCATCCAGTTTGTAGAGGAAGACTGTCTGAAGGCCTTTTATGAAGCGATCGAGTCCCGTCAGGTGCGCCCCGGTCTTGCAAAAACTGCGGGGCTGAAACTGGTATATTCTCCGCTTAATGGCACGGGCCTTGTGCCGGTAACCAAAGTGCTGAAAGATATCGGAATTACTGATGTGACCATTGTGCCGGAGCAGGAATATCCCAATGGGTATTTCACCACCTGCACCTATCCCAATCCGGAAATTTATGATGCCTTGCAAAAAGGACTGGAACTGGCTAAAGAAAAGAAAGCGGATCTCATGCTTGCTACTGATCCGGATGCGGACCGGGTAGGGATTGCTATGCGCTGCGCCGATGGCTCCTATGAACTTGTCACCGGCAACGAGATGGGCGTACTGCTTTTGGATTATATTTGTGCAGGACGGATTGCCGCAGGAACCATGCCAAAGAACCCCGTAGCGGTGATGTCCATCGTATCCACGCCGCTAGCAGATAAAGTCGCACAGCACTATGGGGTGGAACTGCGTCATGTGCTTACGGGCTTTAAATGGATCGGGGATCAGATAGCCCAGCTGGAAGCCAAGGGCGAAGCCAAGCGCTTCATTTTCGGCTTTGAGGAAAGCTACGGTTACCTGGCCGGTTCCTATGTCCGGGATAAAGATGCGGTGGTAACGTCCATGCTGATCTGCGAGATGGCAGCCTATTATCGGAGCATTGGTTCTTCCATAAAACAGCGCCTGGAAGAGATCTATGCCCAGTATGGCCGGTATTACAATCAAGTGGATTCTTTCTCATTCCCGGGGCTTTCCGGGATGGAGCAAATGAAAAAGATCATGGAAGGGCTTCGTAACAATCCCCCCAAAGCGTTTGCAGGAAAACAGGTAGTGAAGGGTCTGGATTATATGCAGGCAGAAACGACGGGTCTGCCCAAGGCGAACGTACTGATTTACCACCTGGATGACGGGTCTACGGTTGTGGTCCGGCCTTCTGGCACGGAGCCCAAAATCAAGACCTACTTCACCACACTGGGCAAAAGCCTGGAAATTGCAAAAACAGAAAAAGAAAAACTGGCCGCAGCCGTCAAACCATTTCTGACGTAAAAAACAGAATGTCCCTGTGCCGGGTATAAAGCGCAGCAGTCTTAGGGTTGCTGCGTTTTTGCGTTTCATTTGACGTTCACACAAAATTTTCCGGTTTGTGGTAAAATAAAGTGTTAAAATTGAGCAGAGGGGAATAAGCATTGATGAACCAGAACTACACCATTTTAAATTATGGCTGCCAGATGAATGAAAGCGATTCGGAGCATTATGCAGGGCAATTATCCGACCTGGGGTATGCATATACCGACGATTATCATAACGCCGATATTATCCTGATCAATACTTGCTGCGTGAGAGAAAGCGCAGAAAAACATATTTTAGGCAAAATCGGTGAGATGAAGCAGCTAAAACGGGAACACCCGGACCGGGTATTATGCGTAACCGGCTGCATGGCACAGAAAAACGGGGATGCCTTTATGAAAAAATATCCCCAGGTGGATCTTTTGATTGGGACGGCCCACGTCAATAACTTCAGTGCCATTTTGCAGGACTATCTCAGCAGGGAAAAACGCAAGGCGGGCATCTATACGGACCTTACCCTGGCGCCCAAGGAATTTGAAGGGCATTTTGTACGAAAAAGCAGCTATGCAGCCTGGGTTCCTATTATGTACGGCTGCAATAATTTTTGTACCTACTGCATTGTTCCCTACGTACGGGGCAGGGAGCGGAGCCGGGAGCCGGAAGCCATCTGTGAGGAAATCCGTAAAGCCGTAGCCCAAGGGTATAAGGAATTTACCCTGCTGGGACAGAATGTAAATTCGTATGGGAAGGACACCATGGGCAAAAGCGCCTTCAGTGACCTTTTGAAAATGGTGGATCAGATTCCCGGTGTGGAACGGATCCGCTACATGACCAGTCACCCTCGCGACATGAGCGAGGAACTGGTACGCACCATTGCAGAAAGCCGGCATGTGTGCAAGCATTTTCATATTCCGGTGCAAAGCGGCAGTAGCCGGATTATGGAGAAAATGAACCGGGGCTATACGCGGGAATCCTATCTGCATTTGGTTAAAACCATTCGGCAGTATGTGCCAGAAGCCGTACTGACGACGGATATCATTGTGGGATTCCCAGGGGAGACAGAAGAAGATTTTGCACAGACCATGAGCCTTTTTGACCAGGTCAGCTACGATGCGGCGTACACCTTTATGTATTCCAAACGCTCGGGAACACCGGCGGCTACCATGGAAGCGCAGGTGCCGGATGACGTAAAAAAAGATCGTCTGAACCGGCTGATGGCGCTTCAGAACCAACACAGCCTGCAACATAACCAGCGTCTGGTAGGGAAAACCCTTCCCGTGATTGTGGAGGGACTATCCCACAACAATAACAAAATGTGGAGCGGCCGAACCGATGGCAATAAATTGGTCCTGTGGCCTGTGGAAGACCGGATTTTAAATCCGGGTGACATCGTACCTGTGAAGATGGAGATGGCACAGACCTGGCTGCTTAAAGGACGTGCTGATTTATGACAACCTTAACACCGATGCTGCAGCAATACCTGGATATTAAAAAAGACCATCAGGATGAGCTGCTGTTTTTCCGCCTGGGAGATTTCTACGAACTGTTTAACGAAGATGCCGTTACAGCATCCCGGGAACTGAACCTCACTTTGACGCACCGGGCGGGGGGCAAGGTGGGCGCCAGTGCCACCATGCCCATGTGCGGGGTACCTTTCCATTCTGTGGATGGGTATCTGGCCAAATTAATTAAAAAAGGTTACCGGATCGCCATTTGTGACCAAATGGAAGATCCTAAAAAAGCAGTGGGCATCGTCAAACGGGAAGTGACCAAAATTATCACCCCGGGGACCGTGCTCAGCGATGCTGTTTTGGAAGAAAATCACAACCAGTATCTGGCCTGTCTCATGCGGGACAAGGAGTCTCTTTGTCTTTCTTTTGCCGATGTTTCCACAGGGGAATGTGCCTGGTACCTGGCAGAGGGAAAAAATCGGGAGGAAGCGGTCCTGGATCAGATCTATCGCATCCAGCCGGCGGAACTGGTCCTTACAGAAGACGCTGACCGCTTCGGGAAGCTTTTGCCTAAGATTTTGCAAAAACACCCGGAGTGTATGGTGAACCAGTTTGTTCCGCTGCCGAAAGAGACCTATTTCACACAGCATTTCGGCGCGGACGATGCGGCAGGGGAGCGGCCTTTTGTGCGGCGCACCGTGGAAGTCATGCTGGAATACATCCACGAAAATGTAAAAAGCGATCTGGCGCAGATCAACCGGCTCCGGGAGATTACAACCGATCATGTGATGGATCTGGATGCCACAGCCATTCGTAATCTGGAACTGGTTAAAAATATGAAGGACGGGACCCGTCACGGAACGCTCCTGGATGTGCTGGACTATACCCAAACAGCCATGGGGGCACGTCAATTGCGGCAGTGGGTGGAATCCCCCCTCCTTGATCCGGCAAAAATTACCGGGCGGCAGCAGGCCATTGGGGAACTCTTAGAACATGCTACCAGCCGCAACGCACTGGGAGATGCTTTAAAGGAAATTACCGACCTGGAACGGATTCTTTCCCGGGTAGAAGTTGGCTCTGCCAATGCACGGGATATGGCGGCCTTGCGCAGTGCACTGCAAGCGCTGCCCGCTGTAAAACAACTGCTGGCATCCCAGCAAGGCGGACTGCTCCATGCCCTGGATGGCCGTATTTCCCTGCATGAAGAAGTGCTGGATACCCTTGAGAGGGGCATTGTGGATGACCCTCCGTTTACGGTGCGGGAAGGCGGTATGATCCGCAAAGGATTTAATAAGGAGCTGGACGAAGTCCGGGATATTGCAGAACATAATACGGTCTGGATGCAGCGCTTTGAGCAAAAAATCAAAGAAGAAACGGGCATCAAAACCCTGAAGGTAGGCTATAACAAAGTCTTTGGCTACTATATTGAGGTCAGCAAAGGGCAAGTCAGCCAGGTGCCGGATTCCTTTATCCGCAAGCAGACGCTTGTGAATGCAGAACGGTATATTGTCCCGGAGCTGAAAGACTTTGAAAATAAGATTCTTTCTGCCAAAGAAAAGATTCAGCAGCTGGAATATTATCTCTTTAATGAAATCCGTCAGCAAATCCGGGAACACCTGGTGCCCATCCAGCGGACAGCCCGTGCCATCGGCGCCCTGGATGTGCTGTATTCTCTTGCTATGGCGGCTTTTAAAGGGAATTATACCTGTCCGCGCCTTAATGCCCGGCAGGAAATCCGTATCCGGGACGGGCGGCACCCGGTAGTAGAAAAATTGCTAGAACGAGAATTGTTTGTTCCTAATGACACTTATCTGAACCAGACAGATGAACGCCTGATGATTTTAACCGGCCCTAATATGGCCGGCAAATCCACCTACATGCGGCAGGTAGCCTTACTCGTTCTCATGACACAGATGGGCAGCTTTATTCCCGCACGGGAAGCGGATATCTGCCCGGTGGACCGGATTTTTACCCGGGTGGGGGCAAGCGATGATTTAGCCACCGGGCAAAGTACCTTTATGGTGGAAATGAACGAAGTGACCAATATTTTAAAATTTGCCACCAGCCGCAGTTTGATTATCCTGGACGAAGTGGGCCGGGGGACCAGTACCTATGACGGGATGGCCATCGCCCGGGCCGTGGTGGAATTTATCAACAAAAAGATCAGCGCCAAGACATTATTTGCCACCCATTACCATGAATTGATCGAGTTGGAACAACTAGAGCCTGGCATCAAAAATTATTCCGTAGCCGTTAAAGAAAAAGGCAAGGACGTGGTATTTCTGCGGCGAATTGTGCCCGGCGGCACGGATAAAAGCTATGGGATCCACGTTGCCAAACTGGCAGGCCTGCCGGGCAAAGTGGTAGAGCGGGCAGAAAAACTGCTGGAGGAATACACCCAAACGGGCGGCAAAGCGCCTGCTATAGCTATGCCGCAGAATATACCGAACGTGCCAGAAGATCCCCAGCCCAGCTTATTTGGGGACAGCATCCGGGAAACGCTGAAGAGTCTGGATGTGATGACGATGACACCACTGGAAGCCTTAAATACCCTGTATGAGCTCCAGAAAGAAGCAAAACGGGAAGGAGGGATGGCGGAGTGAGTGTACCTGTCAATTTACTGGACCAAAATACCAGCAACCAGATTGCAGCAGGGGAAGTGGTGGAAAAACCGGCTTCTGTGGTTAAAGAGCTGATGGAAAATTCCCTGGATGCCGGAGCCAACCGGATTGATGTGAGCATTTTTGCCGGCGGCACGGAATTTATCCAGGTCAAAGATAACGGCAGCGGTATGGATGAAAAAAATGCCCGGATGGCCCTCTTGCGTCATGCTACCAGTAAGATCCGCAAAGCTGACGACCTTTTAACCCTCCGTACCCTGGGCTTTCGGGGAGAGGCGCTGCCCAGCATTGCCTCTGTATCCCATTTCAGGCTGCTTACCCGGGAACCAGAAGCAGAGTTTGGTACCCAAATCACCATAGATGGGGGTGAAGAGGAAGACGTTGGACAAATGGGCGGCGATGTGGGTACCACCATTACCGTCAAAGATTTGTTCTATAACGTGCCCGCCAGGAGAAAGTTTCTTCGTACCGTTCACACGGAAGGCCGCTATATCAGCGAAATTGTCAGCCGTATGGCGCTTTCCCGCCCGGATGTACATTTTACCCTCACTCGGGACGATAAGGAAGTAATCAATACCCCTGGCAGCGGGGATATCTTAGACACCATTGCTTCCTTGTATGGCAAAGAAGTCATCCGTCAGCTTTTAACCGTTGACTATGCCCAGGAGGGGATACAGGTAAAAGGCTACATCAGCCGCCCGACGTTGTTAAAAGGCACGCGGCAGTGGCAGACATTATTTGTAAATGGGCGCTGCATTAATAACCGCATGGTCAGTAAAGCCATAGATCATGCCTACCAGTCTCAAATCCCCAAAGCAGGCTTTCCTTTTGCAGTGCTGGATATACTGGTAGACACCCATGCCATTGATATCAATGTTCACCCCCAGAAAAGTGAAATCAAATTTGGAGACGAGAGCGCTGTGTACCGGGCGGTTTACCATGCCCTGACTAACGCCCTGACCCAGCCCATGGCAGGAAAAACGGCGACCGATGGCAGTGTGGCACTGGCGCAGCCAACGCCGCAGCATTTTTCGGCGGCTCCCGCCCAACCAACACCGGAGACAAGCACGCTTTTTACCGGAGGCGACCGGGGGAACCAATACCGGTCCCCGTCTTTTGGACGGAGCTTTGCTTCCAGTCCTAATGGCAGTTATGGGCAAATGGTGTGGAAAACGCCGGACACAATTGCCGAAGATGCTTCCGAGAAGTTCTTTGAAGCCCAGCGGATAACGCCGGAAGATCCCGCTGCAAGCTCTATCACGGAATCTGGCAACCAGGAAACAGTGCCGGGTGAGGAGTTAGAAGGAACGCTAAGTAGTGGCGTGGATATGATCTGGCCTTTGGGACAGGTGGACCGGGTGTTTATTATCGCCCAGTCGGAAACGTCCTTGTATCTCATTGACCAGCATGCGGCTCATGAACGGGTATTGTATGATAAATTTGTCCGCCAGCAGCAGGATATTCCCTCCCAGCAGCTGTTACTCCCACTGTTTCTCAACGTAGCCCGGATGGATGTGGATGCGGTTTCCAATTACCGGGAAGCCTTTTTGCAGCTGGGCGTAGATGTAGAGCCCGCAGGGGAAACGACCCTGCGTGTTTCTGCGTTGCCGGCGGATGTGCAAAGCGGCCAGGCAGAAGGGTTTATTGAAGATATTTTAACGCTGCTTTCTGAAAACAAAAATATTAAAGCCAGCGATCTCAGAGAAAGCGTGCTGCACTACGCCGCCTGCCACTCGGCCATACGAGCCGGAGAGGTGTTAAATATCCGGCAGATGCGGCAGCTGATTTTGGAACTGTTAAATACAGAACATCCTTTTACCTGCCCCCACGGACGGCCTTGTATGATACAGCTGACCAGTGAGGAATTGTACAGGATGTTCAAACGGACATAAGGATAACTATGGATTATGGAGTGACGGTGGGCCTTAAAGGGTCGGCCGCTTTGATAAAAAAAGCCAAAGCCTGGGCAGAGGAGCTACAGCTGCCGTTTTTTATGCGGTCCCGGCATGGCACCTTGCAGGATTTTTGTGCAGAGCGGGGACTCAAGGCCCTTTTGATAGCTTCGCATCTGGGGGCACAAGTCTTTACCCAGGAAGGAATTTTGCGTTATCATCCTTCTATGGGCGTGCCCCGGATCCGCATCCTGGAGCGGGGCGGAACGGATCATTTGGTCGAAGCTTGTAACCTAAAATCGGGGAAACGCTATCTGGATTGTACCCTGGGGCTTGCGGCCGATGCTGCCGTAGCTTCTTTTGTGGTAGGCCCTGCGGGAAAAGTTACAGGACTGGAGGCGTCCCCCGTTTTATACATGCTGGCGAAAGAAGGTCTGGAAACTTACCCCATGCCGGACGATAAGAAAATTGAAGCGGCGCTGCGACGAATTGAAGCTCTGTGGAAAAAAGCCGAAGACTTTCTGCCCACGCTGCCAAGTGACAGCTATGATGTGGTGTATTTTGACCCCATGTTTCGCCGACCGGTAGGCAGCTCCGCCAGTATGCAGCCTCTGCGGCCCGCATCCTATCATAAGCCGCTGGATTGTGGAATGATTCGAGAAGCCCTGCGGGTGGCGCCCTTGGTGGTCGTCAAAGAACGGGATGAAGCGTTGCTGCAGCAATTAGGCGCGCAGGAAATCCAGGGCGGTAAATACAGCCGGGTAAAATATGGCATCATCAGGAGGCAGCTATGAACACCAAGCCTAAAGTCGTAGCCATCATAGGTCCTACTGCCACAGGCAAGACCGGCCTTGGGATTCGCTTAGCCAAAAAATGGGGCGGGGAAATTATTTCCGGGGATTCCATGCTGGTATTTCGGCGGATGGATATTGCTACCGCCAAGCCTACTCCGGAAGAACTCGCAGAAGTACCGCATCATTTGGTGGATATATTGGAGCCAGCGGAAAAATATTCGGTGGTCGCCTTCCAGGAGCAGGCGGATTTTTGGATCCGGGACTGCAACCGCCGGGGCGTGCTTCCCATCTTAGTGGGGGGGACGGGGCTATATTGCCGGGCGCTTTTGGAACACTACGATTTCTCCACTGTGGATGAATCCGAAGGACTTCGCAAGGAACTCATCTCGTATGCAGAGGAAAACGGCAATGCGGCCTTGCATAAAAAGCTGGAGAAACTCAATCCTACGCTTGCAGAAAATTTGAAGGTCAATGACAGAAAGCGTATAATAAGAGCAATTGAAACAACGCTGGGGGGCGATGCCGCATTCACTCGAAAGGCAGCAGAAAGTCCCTATGAGGCTGTAGTTTTTGGCCTAGCCATGGAGCGCCCGGTACTCTATGACCGGATTAACCGCCGGGTGGATTTGATGGTACAGCAGGGGCTTTTTGCAGAAACCAAAAGGCTTTTACAAGAAGGTATCCCTGCAAATTGCCAATCCATGAAGAGTATAGGGTATCGGCAGGCGCTGGAATATTTTCAGGGCCATTGGACCCAAGAAGAATGTATTGATAAAATCAAGCAAGCTACCCGGAATTTTGCCAAACGGCAGATTACCTGGTACAAAAAGATGCCGTATATAAGGTGGCTGCATCTTTCGGATCCGGTGAATGAAGCTGCAGCCCTAAAGGCAATGGAAGAGGTATTGTTAGAAGAAAGATTTATATAAAACGGCTACTCCAGAAAAAGGAATGATCAGATTGACACGCAAGACCGATCTAGAGAATGAAATCAATATTTTTTTAGAGTATTTGACGGTGGAAATTGGGCTGGCACAGAATACCCGGGATTCATACGGACGGGATCTGCGGCTGTTTGCAGTCTGGGTGAACCGGCCTTTAACGGAAGTGACAAAAGACGATATATCCCGGTATCTCAAAATGCTGAAAGAACAGCATTATGCACCCACGTCCCTGTCCCGCAAGCTGGCAGCGCTCAAGGCATTTTTCCGGTTTATGACCGGGGAAGGGTATTTGGAAGAAGATCCTTCCGAAGTGGTGGAAGCCGGGAGCCGGGGAGCTATGCTGCCCAAAGTTCTGAGCCTGGAGGAAGTAAAAGCGCTTTTTGCTGCCGTGGATCTCACGCAAAAAGAAGGCATCCGGGACCGGGCCATGCTGGAAGTGATGTATGCCACCGGCATGCGGGTTTCTGAACTGCTGGGGCTTACCGTGAACCGTGTCAATTTGAAAACCCATTATGCGATTGCGTTTGGCAAGGGGTCCAAGGAAAGGTTGATCCCTTTGGGACACTATGCCATTTACTATTTGGAAAAGTATTTGCTGGAAGTACGGCCTAAAATGGTCCGTGCCCAGCATCCTACGGATGATCTTTTCCTCACCGTCCGGGGCAGCGGCATGACCCGGCAGCGTTTTTGGCAGATTATCAAAGTATATGGTCAAAAGGCTGGTATCAAAAAGCCCCTGACGCCCCACATTTTGCGTCATTCTTTTGCGACGCATATGTTAAATAACGGGGCAGACCTTCGGACCGTGCAGGAGCTTTTAGGACATTCGGATATTTCTACCACTCAGATTTATACCCATTTGACGGATAACCGGCTTAAAGCCGTATTTGACAAGAGTCACCCCCGGGCATAAAGGAATAATCCATGAGAAGAAAAAAATCAAAGAATCATTTTTTTCGTAATGCTGTATTATTGTTGGTGGTATGTGCCTGTGCCGGATTATTCTATGCCTACCGGCAGGAAAAGTCTGCCCATCCGGAAGAAAGCTGGCAGGAAGCAGCCCAAAAGACCATTACCGATACCGTAGAAAAAGGAAAAGAGCTGACGCCAGAAGGCAAAGACAGTGAGGATAAGGATAAAAAAGCTACTGAGAAAACGGACGTAACCAAAAAACAGCCATCTTCTCCTGCTTCTGGCAGGGATTGGTTGCCGGGCCTTAGCAAACGGCAATATAAAGGAAAACTGGCAGTAGTGATTGATGACTGCGGGTATGATATGGACGCACTGCGTACCTTGACACGGCTTCCGCTGCCCATGAGTTTTGCCATTATTCCCTTTAAAACCCATAGCCGGGATGCCTTGCAGGAAATTCGCAGTCAGGGACGTGTCGCTATGCTGCATTTGCCTATGGAGCCTATGAGCGGCGGCAGCAGCGAAGCAGAAGCGGTAAAAGTGGGCATGACAAAAGAACAGATTCAGCGTTTTACCCAAAAAGCCATTGACAGCCTGCCAGGGATTCAGGGCGTAAATAATCACCAGGGCTCCAAGGCAACATCTAACGGTCCCACCATTACCGCAGCGCTAACGACCATGAAGCAGAACGGGCTCTTTTTCGTAGACAGCCGCACATCCAGCAACACGGTGGCAGAGGAAAAGGCTGCAGCGCTGGGGATGCGCACGGGACACAATAGTCTTTTCCTGGATAATAGCGCAGATGAGGAGACCATCCGGCGGCAGATTGGCAAAGCCATTGCTCTGGCGGACCAGTATGGATCCCTTATCGTGATCTGTCATGCCCGACCCCATACGGCCGCAGCCTGGAAAAAAAGTGTAGCAGCCATACAAGCTACCGGCATTCGGCTTGTGCCGGTGACCGATGTGTTATAAGTTGGTGTGAAGGAGGAGGGATTGCCATGCTAAAAACAACCTTGTTAATGGCCATGATGACGGCTATTTTAATGGTCATCGGAGAGTATGTAGGGGGCACCGATGGGATGACCATCATGCTTATCTTTTCCCTGGTATCTAATTTTGCGATGTACTGGTTCAGCGACAAAGTCGTCATCAGTCAATACAACGCCCAGCAGGTAGATGCTACAAGCGCCCCTCAGTTGTATCATATCGTGGAAGGCCTGGCGCAGCGTGGCGATCTGCCCATGCCCAAAGTCTATATCATTCCTACCCGTCTGCCCAATGCATTTGCCACGGGGCGCAATCCGGACCATGCGGCTGTCTGCGTGACAGAAGGACTGCTGGACTTATTGGAGCCTCGGGAAATCGCAGGTGTTTTGGGGCATGAGATGAGCCATATCAAACACCGGGATATTTTGATCAGTACCATTGCTGCCGGAATGGCAGGCGTGATTTCGCTACTAGCCCGCTTTGCTTTTTGGTTTGGCGGTAGCCGGGACAACCGTCGCAATAATCCCATAGCAGCGATTCTGATTCTGGTATTGACACCCATTGCGGCAGCGATTATCCAGTTGGCCATTTCCCGTACCCGGGAATATATGGCAGACTACACCGGGGGGCAATTGTCCGGTGATCCGGATGCCCTGGCTGATGCCCTTGGAAAAATCGAAGGGTACGCACGGCAGCGCACCATGCCCCATGCTACGGAGTCTACTGCTCATATGTTTATTATTTCCCCGTTTTCTGCCCAGGATGCCAAGGCTCTTTTCAGCACACATCCCTCTACGGAAGAGCGTATTGCCCGTCTCCACAAGGAGGCTCAGGAAATGCGGGAGCAGGGGATACTCCATCCGCTGGTAGAATAGCAATCAAAATACTACGAGTTCTCTTTCATGAGGGCAATTAAAATTTTCTAAAATAAATGTAAAAAAATGAACAGTTTTACTCTTTTATTCTTGTAGCGAATATGCTAGAATAGGACCAGTGGAAATAATTGGACTGGAGACATAGCCATTTCCACCTGCAATTATTATTCGTTATCTTTCTGAGGGGGTATGAAAAGTGGTACCGGTCTTGAAATTGACTATGTTTCATACATTGGCGCTGGCAGTATTGTCCATTTGGTTTGGGGATTGGCTGAGAAATAAGCTGCCCATTCTGAAAAAATATTGCTTGCCCGGTGCAGTGGTAGGCGGTACGATCTTTGCCTGTATTTCACTGGCACTCTACGAAGCAGGAATTTGTGAACTCAATTTTGACTATAAGGTTGTCAACAGCCTGTTCTACTGCATCTTCTTTGCAGCCAGCGGAGCCGCTGCCAGCCTGAGCTTATTAAAAACCGGCGGTAAATATGTTATCCTGTTCTGTATTTCCGCAGCAGTTTTGGCGGCAATCCAAAATGCCCTGGCTATCGGCCTGGGCCAAGTTCTAAACGTACCGCCGCTGGTTTCCATGATGACCGGTTCCATTCCTATGACCGGCGGTCACGGCAATGCGGCAGCTTTTGCCCCCATGGCGGTTAAAATGGGCGCCAGCAACGCCTTGGAAGTAGCTATTGCCGCTGCTACCTTTGGCCTGATTTCCGGTTCTATTATCGGCGGACCGCTGGGCCGTTTCCTGATTGAACACAACCACCTGACCGATCCTGCTCTGGATGGTAAAGGGGATGTGGCAGAACAAAACGACGGCGAAGTAGGGACTGCGATTTATCGGGGCGACGTGGTGCAAGCCATGTATCTGATGTGCTTGGCACTGGGCATTGGCGGCGCTGTAATGGTCGTACTGCAAAAACTGGGCATTGCGTTCCCGATTCACGTATGTGCCATGTTGGGCGGCATCCTGATTCGGTTGTACTATGATGCTAAAGCAGGGGATCATACCAAGCTGTACGAAGGTATTGACACTGTCAGCGATTTCAGCCTGGGACTTTTTGTGGCCATGTCCATTATTTCCATGAAATTGTGGACACTGTCCGGTTTGGGACTGCAGCTGTTCCTTTTGTGCATGGCACAAGCAGTGTTCATCATTCTCTACTGCGTATTCATCGACTACCCGCTCATGGGCAAAGGCTACGATGCTGCGATTATCGCTGTAGGACACTCCGGATTTGGTCTGGGCGCCGTGCCGGTATCCATGACCACTATGACTACCGTGTGCAACCGGTATCGCTATTCTAAATTAGCCTTCTTTGTAGTCCCGGTTATTGGTGGGTTCCTGAGCAATATCACCAACGCTGTGATCATTGTAAAATTCCTGGATATTGCCCACAGCATGACCGCTGCGGCTACGGCTTTCCTGTTCTAATACAAGAAAACTAAAAAAGAATATATAAAAACGGCTCCACTCCAGTGGGAGCCGTTTTTGCGTGAAAGAAATCATCTCTTTATGGATGGTATTTCTGTTATATATGTAAGAGACAGTTTTTATCTCTTCTTATTTTTGACTTATACCATTATACGGGTTTTACCAGACTCTGTTTCCTGTACTTTTAGATTATACCTATTGTATAAAAATGCGAAAAGACGTATAATAACATAACAAGACTAAAAAAACCTGGCAAGGGGCTTATTTGGAGGGGTAACAATGAAAAAGATGCATGTATTGGCAGGACTAATGGCGGCGTTGATGCTTGCTGTAGCAGGCTGCGGCGGCAGTGATACGAAGCAGGCGGCAACAGAGCAAAAGGTTTTAAAAGTAGGCACAGAACCTACTTTTGCCCCGTTTGAATTTCAGGAGAAAGATTCCAAGGATTTCACGGGGTTTGACATGGACCTGATTCGTGCAGTTGGTAAGCAAATGGGAATGAAGGTGGAAATCCAGAATATGGGCTTTGATGCCTTGATTCCGGCATTAAACAGCGGAAATATTGATGCTGCCGTAGCGGGTATGAGCATTACCGAAGAACGGAAGAAAAACGTGGACTTTACGGATCCGTATTATACCTCCGGTCTGGTCGTGGTCGTAACGAATGACAATACCAGCATTAAGAGCATTAACGACTTAAATGGGAAAAAGATTGCAACACAAATCGGCACCACCGGTTCCGAACGGGCTTCCAAAGTACCGGGTGCAAAGGTGACTAACTTTAACACCAACGCGGAAGTTTTCCTGGAACTGGAAAATAAAGGAGTGGATGCCGTCGTAATCGATAAACCGGTGGCAGCTTACTACCTGACCCAGGGAGGCAAAGGCAAGGACAAAATTGTAGGCGATACAATGGAAGCAGAAGACTACGGCATGGCCTTCAAGAAAGGTAGCAAACTGACAGCAGAAGCCAATAAAGTGCTGGCAGAACTGAAGAAAAATGGCGAATATGATAAGATTTATGCCAAATGGTTTGGGACAGCCGCTAAAAAATAACTAGGAAGGATTTTTCATGAATTTTGAGATTATCGAACAATCCCTGCCGCTACTTTTGGCAGGGGCAGGGATTACTGTTGAAATTACCGCTATGAGCGTAGGCCTTGGTATGGCTATTGGCATTGTGGTAGCACTGATCCGTATGTGTGGCATCAAAGTGCTGAAGGTTCTGGGGGATATTTACGTAGATTTTCTCCGGGGTACGCCGCTTTTGGTCCAGATCTTTCTGGTGTACTTTGCGCTGCCCGCCTTGATCCATCACCGTGTGGATGCGTATGTAGCCGCCGTTTCTGCCTGCTCTATCAATAGTGGTGCGTATGTGGCAGAGATTTTTAGAGGCGGTATAGAAGCCATCGACAAGGGACAGATGGAAGCCGGACGCAGTCTGGGTATGACGTGGTGGCAAACTATGCGCCACATTATTTTGCCCCAGGCGTTTAAGCAGATCATCCCGCCATTGGGCAATGAATTTATTGCGATGCTAAAGGATTCTTCCTTGGTGTCTGTTATCGGTTTTGAGGAACTGACCCGGCGGGGGCAGCTGATTATCGCCCGCACCTATGCATCCTTTGAGATCTGGATGGCGGTTGCTGTAATTTACCTCATCATGACATTTGTGGTGGCGCGGTTTACCGGCTACCTGGAAAAGAGGTTTAAAAAGAATGAACAATGAACTGATCCAGGTCCGGGGACTTAGGAAAAACTATGGCAATAACGAAGTCTTAAAGGGGATTGACGTCACCGTGCACGAAAAAGAAGTGATGGTGGTAATCGGTCCATCCGGCGGCGGCAAGAGCACGTTTTTGCGTTGCTTAAACTATTTGGAAGTGCCTACAAGCGGAGAAATCACCTTTGATGGGATCCCGTTAAACGGGGACGCAAATATCAACGAAGTCCGCAAAGAAGTGGGAATGGTATTCCAGCGGTTTAATTTGTTCCCCCATATGACGGTTATGGAGAACCTGACACTGGCGCCTATGATTGTCCGTAAGATGCAAAAGGAAGAAGCAGTGGAAACTGCCAAAAAATATCTGGACAAGGTAGGACTTTTGGAAAAAATAGATGCCTATCCTGGCTCTTTGTCTGGTGGACAGCAGCAGCGGGTAGCCATAGCCCGCGCTTTGTGTATGAAACCCAAAGCCATGTTATTTGATGAACCTACCAGTGCCCTGGATCCGGAAATGATCAATGAAGTGTTGGACGTGATGAAGAGCCTGGCTCACGAGGGCATGACCATGGTAGTGGTAACCCATGAGATGGGGTTTGCCCGGGAAGTGGGGGACCGGGTTCTGTTTTTGGACGGCGGCATCATTGCAGAGCAGGGGGATCCCCAGGAATTTTTTGCTCATCCACAGAATGAACGGGCCCGCAGCTTTTTGTCCAAGATTTTATAGAAAATATTGCAGGATTTTTCCTATCCATGTAGAACTAATACTATAACAACAAACAGGAATGCCTGTTCTGAGGAGGTAGTTATCATGGCAGTAAGAGTTCGTGGTAAAAACATTGAAGTGACCCAGGCTTTAAAAGACTACGTGGAAAAGCGCATTGTTACGATTACTAAGCAATTTAAGACAGTAGGCGATATTAGCGCTGTAATGCGTGTGGAAAAGGGCAGCCATATTGTTGAAATTACCGTTCCTGCCAGTGGCATTGTGCTGCGGGCTCAGGAAAGTAGCGACAATATGTACGCCTCTATCGATAAATGCGTGGACAAGATTGAACGGCAGATTCATAAGTATAAAACCCGCCTGATGCGCCGGAAATACAACAACTTCCGGGATGAAGCTCCGGCTCCGCTACCAGTGGATGACGAAGAGGTGCAGGAAGAAACGGGAGACTTCGTAGTAGCTCGTGAAAAGACCTATGCCATGCGTCCCATGGGTGTACAGGAAGCTATTATGCAGATGAATATGCTAAACCACGACTTCTTTGTGTACTTTGATGCAGAGACAGAAAAAATGGCCATTGTATACCGCCGGAGAAGCGGGGACTATGGCGTAATTCGTCCAGAATTGGCGTAAATGGCGATTGAATCAAGAATTTCATGAAATTTTTACAAAGAGACAGGGCTTTTGCCCTGTCTCTTTTTGCTTTTCCTAAGTGCTTTTGCTATAATAAAAAAATAAGCTTAGAGGAGTGTAGAGCACCTTTGGTGCTTTAGAATAGGAGTGATATTTTTGCTGGAACAGCTGATGAAACTGGTCTTTGGGGATCCTAATAAAAAAGAACTGAAGATCTGCCAAAACTATGTAACGCAAATCAATGCTTTGGAACCAGAAATTTCCCGGCTCAGTGATGCCCGCCTCCGGGCAAAAACCGATGAATTCAGACTGCGCCTTACCAAAGGGGAGACACTGGATGACCTTCTGCCGGAAGCGTTTGCTGTGGTGCGGGAAGCGTCCAAGCGCGTTTTGGGGCTCAGACATTTTGATGTGCAGCTCATCGGGGGCTGCATCCTCCATCGGGGAAATATTGCGGAAATGAAGACCGGTGAAGGTAAAACTCTTGTTGCCACGTTGCCGGCATACCTCAATGCACTGGAAGGCAAGGGCGTTCATGTTGTAACAGTTAACGACTATCTGGCACGGCGTGACAGTGAAGATATGGGCCGGGTATACCGCTTTTTGGGGATGAGTGTAGGTCTTATTATCCATGACCTGGATTATCCTGATCGGAAGGCTGCCTATGCTGCCGATATTACCTATGGCACTAATAACGAATTTGGATTTGACTATTTGCGGGATAATATGGTGGTTTCCCTGGACCAGATGGTACAGCGGCCCTTGCATTATGCCATCGTGGATGAAGTGGATAGTATCCTGATTGACGAGGCTAGAACTCCGCTGATTATTTCCGGACCGGGAGAAAAATCCACAGAACTCTACAATGTGATGGCAGCCATTGTCCACAATTTCAAAGAGAATACAGATTATACCGTGGACGAAAAAATGAAAACAGTAGCACCTACGGCTGCCGGTATTGCTAAAACTGAAAAAGCCCTGGGTGTACAAAATATGTATGAGACCACAGACGGCGTAGACTATTCTCATCAGCTGATGGCCGCACTGAAAGCGAAATCTCTCATGATCCGTGACCGGGATTATGTGGTCAAAGACGGGGAAGTTATTATCGTAGATGAATTCACCGGCCGTTTGATGTATGGCCGCCGCTTCTCAGAAGGGCTGCACCAGGCTATTGAAGCCAAGGAACATGTAAAAGTAGAACGGGAAAGCCAGACCCTGGCTACCATCACGTTCCAGAATTATTTCCGGATGTATGACAAATTATCCGGCATGACCGGCACGGCTAAGACGGAAGAACAGGAATTCCAGAAAATTTATGGCCTGTCCGTTTATGTAGTGCCTACGAATAAGCCAAATATCCGGATAGATCATCCTGACGTAATTTATAAGACCAAAAAGGCAAAATATCGGGCTGTGGTACGGGCTATCAAAGAACTCCATGCTAAAGGACGCCCGGTGCTAGTGGGTACAACCTCAATCCAACAGAGTGAGGAACTGTCCGGTATGCTCCAGAAAGAAGGCATTCCCCATAATGTATTAAATGCCAAGTTCCACGAAAAAGAAGCGGAAATTGTGGCAGATGCCGGGCAAAAGAATGCTGTTACCATTGCTACCAACATGGCGGGCCGTGGCACGGATATTGTGCTGGGCGATGGTATCGCTGAACTCGGTGGCCTTCATATCATCGGGACAGAACGGCACGAATCCCGGCGTATAGATAACCAGTTGCGAGGCCGTTGTGCTCGTCAGGGAGACCCGGGTTCCACCCGTTTTTACCTGTCTTTGGAAGATGACTTGATGCGGCTATTTGGCAGTGATAACATCTCAGGCATTATGGACCGGCTGGGCATGGACGAAGACGACCCCATCGAACATAAATTGGTAACGCGTTCCATTGAAAATGCCCAAAAGAAAGTGGAATCCAGAAACTTTGATATCCGTAAACACGTTCTGGAATACGACGACGTGATGAACGAACAAAGAGAAGTGATCTACGACCAACGGCGGAAGATCCTGGAAAAAGCGGTATTGAAGGATACCGTGCTGGACATGGCCGATCATATAGCAGACCGGGCCCTGGAAATGTATGTGCCAAAGGATGCGTATAGTGAAGATTGGGACTTAAAAAGCCTCGTAACCTATACAGAAGAATTCTTTGCGCCGCAGGGCAAGTTGCAGGTGGATGAATTGTCCAATATGAGCCGGGAAGAACTGGCCGAATACCTGCATAAGGTGGCTCACGACTACTATGATGAACGGGAAAAAGCCATCGGAGCTCCGATTATGCGGGAACTGGAAAACCTGATCATGCTGAAAGTGGTAGATAATCACTGGATGGAACACTTGGATTCCATGGATGCCCTGCGGGAAGGTATTGGACTTCGGGCCTATGGGCAACGGGATCCGCTGGTGGAATACAAATTTGAAGCGTATGACATGTTTGAAGCCATGAAGGAAGCGATTGTAGACGATGTAGTGAAATATATGTACCGGGTGAACGTGGTAACCCAACCCACGGTGGAGGACCACCTGTCCCAGGCTTCGGAAAACAATCCCTCCGTGGATTAAAAATGAAAAGCCATTGTGGCAAAATGCAGGAACGGAGCCGGGGGAGTACTGGCTTCGTTTCATGTGTTTTTAAAGAGCTCAGAAAGATTTGTTTATGAGATTGCTAAGAAAAGGGGTAGGACAGCTTGTTACTGGAAGAAATGAGACCGGCCATTAGCCGCTTGAAAGAAAAATTAGAGGAATTAAAAGGCGGACTCAAAATCGAACAAAAGGAAGAGCGGATCCAGGACTTAGAATACCAGATGGCAGCGCCGGGCTTTTGGGATACGCCGGATAAAGCCCAGAAGACAGCCCAGGAAGCCAACAATCTTAAAAATGATGTGGATACCTACAAAAAGCTGGAACAAAAACTGGACGATCTGGGGACCCTATGGGAAATGACCATGGAAGAAAAGGACGACAGCCTGCAAAAAGAAATGGAGCAGGATCTGGAAGATGCCCAAGTATCCCTCCGGGAATTGGAGCTGGGTATGTTGCTGTCGGATGCCTATGACGCCAATAATGCTATTTTGACCTTGCATGCCGGCGCAGGCGGCACGGAAGCCCAGGACTGGACTAGCATGCTGATGCGTATGTTCACCCGCTATGCAGAAGAAAAAAACTTCACTGTAGACCTATTGGATGTGCTCGCTGGAGAAGAAGCGGGGATTAAAAGCGCTACTCTTTCTATACAGGGACACAATGCGTATGGCTATTTGAAAAGCGAAAAGGGGGTGCACCGTCTCGTTCGGATTTCTCCCTTTGATTCCAATGCCCGCAGGCATACTTCCTTTGCCGCCGTGGACGTGATGCCGGAACTGGATGATACGGTAGAAGTGAATCTGAATATGGACGATGTCCGGGTAGATTATTACCGTGCCAGCGGTGCCGGTGGGCAGCACGTCAACAAAACATCCTCTGCGGTACGGATGACACATATCCCTACGGGAATTGTAGTGCAATGCCAGAATGAACGGAGTCAGCTCCAAAACAAAGAGCGCTGTCTGCAGCTTTTGCGTGCCAAACTCTATGAGTATGAAAAAGCAATACAGGATGAAAAAATCAGTGAGATTGCCGGGGATTATCAGTCCATTGAATGGGGTAGCCAGATTCGCTCGTATGTATTCCAGCCTTATACTATGGTTAAAGATCACCGGACTGGAGCGGAGTCCAGCAATGTGCAGGCTGTGATGGATGGAGATCTGGATCCGTTTGTGGAAGCCTATTTACGGAGTCTGAAGCATTAATATGAAACGTTATCAAAAACTATTCCTGGCCTTGGTGGGATTGGGATTATGTGCTACGCTCTATCTCAATTTCCAGCGGGAACAGGTAGAAAATGCTAATAAAACGATAGAAACGGTAATGGAATATAACGCCCTGGTACGAATTGCCCAAAATGAGGGGGTTCCTAAAGAGACGGTCTTTAACGAATTTAAGAAGCGGGGAGTAACGACTCTCGCTGTCTTTGATACCAGTTTGGATAAGCTGGTGCAGAATGGGAGTATTACTGCCATTACCGGGACAGAACTGCTTAAGCAAAAAAATACGGGAAGCCTATCTCCTTTATGGCAGCAGGTGATCCATCGTCCAGATTTTACCGTGGATGCTGTCTATTTGATGGCGGGCACCAGCGAACGGGGCTTACAGGAAGCAGCAGAGGATATCCGGCTGCGTTTTGGTCCCAGCAGGATCCGGGAAATGAGCACTTCTCCACAGATTTTCCAATTTACCGGGGATATGATAAGCAGCAAGAATGCGGTTGCCGGTGACGAACGTGGCGTGCGGGAGATGGACTTAGGCCCCAGTACCGACGAATTAGAAGATGTGACAAAAAATGGGTTTATGGTTGCCGTTCGTCCCACGAACTATTGCGCCAGGTATACCGCAGAAGCTGCCAGTGAAAAAGAGCAGGTGGAGGCTTTTTTCAAACGCCTGGATCAAAGCGGGGCACATATTTCCCTGATCTTAGGCAGCGGCAAGCAGATGCTGGGCAATCCGGATCAGCTGTCGCTTGTTGCTGAGGAATTACTCCGCCGGCATATCACACTGGGCATGGTAGAAGGCGTAACACAGCTGCAGTTTATTAAACTAGAAGGGCTGACCGACCTGGCAAAACTCATGCACTACCAGGGCGCACGTACCTACGTCATTGCCGATGCGGAGCAGCGCAAAATGGAAGTCTTTGATGCGTTCCGGCGCTGGTCTTTATCGGATGAAGAACGGAATATCCGAGTGAATTATATTAAAACTTTCCTGACACCTCGTGATAATAAAACGCTTCTTGCTACCAACCTGGATTATGTGGAGCAGGTAACGCGGGATGTAAACCGCAAAGGATTTCAAAGTGGTGCGGCAGCGATTTATCAGGTCTACCAGCCCAGCAGGCTATTTTATATTCCTATGGCCTTTTCCCTGGCTGCTGCCTGGTGCCTGTATTTCTTAAAAATGGGGATTTTGCGGGAAGCGCACTATGCTAAATTGACCGTAGTATTAGGGCTTTTACTTTGTGCGGGCATTGCAGCAGGACCCCTTACTCTTTTGACGAGGCAGTCGATTGCTTTAGGCGCTGCGGTTATCTTCCCGGTGCTTTCCATTAGCCGCATGCTTACTATTTGGGATAAAAATAATGGACAAGGTTCGTTACTTAAAGTTGCCTCCAGCAGCGTTGTCTATTTGTTTGAAACCCTGTTCCTCAGCATGGTAGGAGCTTCTATGATCGGGGCGGTATTAAGTGATACCCGCTTTCTTTTGGAATTGGACATCTACCGGGGTGTTAAAGCAACCTTCATGCTCCATGTGATCCTCACGTTCCTGCTATTTATCCGTACCCACGGATTGTGGCAGGAAGGGGAATCCTGGTTAACTCCATTACGCCGAATTAAAAACTTTTTGGCCCGGCCGCTGACGCTAAAGGCACTTGTGATACTGGGAGTATTTGCCTTTGTGGCCTGGGTATTTATTGGTCGCAGCGGCCATACGGCAGGGGTGCCAGTACCTGGCATTGAAATCAAGCTCCGCTGGTTCTTGGAAGAAACCATGCGGGCGCGTCCCAGGGAAAAAGAATTCCTTATTGGACACCCAGCTTTCTTCCTGGCGGCTTGGGCAGCCTGGAAAAAACTTCCTGTTTGGTTCTACGGACTATGTACAGTAGGCGCAGTTATCGGACAGGGCAGTGCTGTGCAGACTTTTTGTCATATGCGCTCGCCGATTTTACTAAGTTATACCCGTGCCTGGGATGGTTTTTTGGTAGGTTCTGTGCTGGGACTTATTGCCCTATGTCTTTTTGCAGGTATCTACCGGGTATGGAAAACATGGTGGCAGAGGAGGAACGGGCTTGCGTAAGATTCTGATTTCTGGATATTATGGCTTTTCTAACGCAGGGGATGAGGCCATGCTGACTGCCATTGTCACAGGGCTCAGAGCCCAAGATCCCCAGGTAGAACTGACTGTTTTGTCCGGACATCCGGAACTGACCCAATCACTGCAGCAGGTGAAATCTATTCACCGCTTTAACGCTTTAGGGATTTTGCGGGCAATGTGGCACACAGATCTGCTGCTTTCCGGCGGTGGCAGCTTATTGCAGAACGTAACCAGCCAGGTAAGCCTCTTTTATTATTTATCTATTATCGGGTTAGCGTCCCTCTTTGGGAAAAAAATCATGCTTTTTGCTCAGGGCATCGGCCCTATCCACGGGCGGTTTGCCCGCTGGCTCACACATCAAATCTGCCAAAGAGCAGATTTGATTACAGTACGGGATGATGGTTCTCTGAATGATTTAAAGCGCATGGGGTTTAAAGAAAGCGTAGTGCATGTAACCAGCGATGCCGTCTTCTCTCTGCCTGAGGGACAGTTTGCAGCTGGAAAAAAGCGGCTGGCTTCCTTGGGCCTGGATCTCAAGCGTCCGATTGTCGGCATGGCACTCAGGCACTGGAAAGGGGAAGACCGGTATATCCGGGAATTTGCTAAGGCTGCGGATCAGTTAAGTGCAGCCTATCATGCCCAGATTTTATTTGTCCCTCTGCAGTTTCCCGCCGATCTAGACCTATCCCGCCGCGTACAGGCGCAAATGAAAACAAAGGATGCTGTATTTATCCTGCCCGCCAAATGCTCTACCCAGGGATATCAGGATCTGGTGCGCTGCTGCCATATGCTTATCGGGATGCGGCTTCACGCACTGGTCTTTGCGGCGCTTAATAATGTGCCCTTTATGGCAGTATCCTACGATCCGAAGGTTGACCGCTTTGTTAAGGGCATGGAAGGCGCGATAGCAGGCAATATAAATACGATTACATCTAGTGATATTGTTCAGGCGGCGGCGTCCCTATGGCATAAAGATGGGCGGCAGCCAAGCAATAAAATCCAGGCTCTGCACCAGGAAGCTGTCGCCAACTTGCAGCGGGCACTGAAACTTTTGCCCCAGAGCGAATAAATTAAGGAGGTGCCCGAAATGCTCATCATGCGTCATGCAGGAAAAACATATCCGGGCGGGGCAGCGGCCCTGACGGATGTCAATATACATATTCAATCAGGAGAGTTCGTTTTTCTAGTGGGTCCCAGCGGCGCTGGAAAATCTACGTTCATGAAACTCATCACACGGGAAATTGAGCCTACCAGCGGGCAAATCCTGGTGGACGGGGTGGACGTTATGCAGCTGCACAGGGGAGATATTCCCTATCTAAGACGGCAGCTGGGGATTGTGTTCCAGGATTTTCGTCTGTTAAATGATCGCACAGCTTTTGAAAACGTGGCCTTTGCCATGCGTGTGATTGAAGCGCCCCGGAAAAAAATCAAATCCAGGGTGCAGGAAGTCATGGAACTCGTAGGCCTTAAAGATCGAATGAACAACTATCCAGGGGAAATGAGCGGCGGAGAGCAGCAACGCGTTGCTATTGCCCGGGCCATCGTAAATGATCCTTTGATGGTGATTGCGGATGAACCTACCGGGAACCTGGACCCGGAAACCAGTATGGATATTATGAATATTTTCTCCCAGATCAATCATAATGGGACTACCATCATCATGGCGACCCACGATAAGACCATGGTGGACTATATGCAAAAACGAGTTATTGCCATTGAAAACGGGCGCGTCGTCCGGGATGAACGTAAAGGAGTCTATGGGTATGAACTTTAATACACTGGAGTATTATATAAAAGAGACCTTTACCTCCCTGAAACGAAATTCCCTAATGACCATTGCCTCTATTTCCACAGTGGCTCTATCTATTCTGGTTCTAGGCATGTTTCTGGTCATGGTGCTGAACGTGAATAACATCGCCTCCCATCTGGAAAACCAGGTGCAGATCACGGTTTATATGAAAGATCAGGTCAGCGCCACACAGCTGCAGCAGATGGAAAAAGTCCTGAAAAGTAGTAAGGGCGTGGTTGATGTAACGGCGGTAAGCAAACAGCAGGCGCTTGCGGAGTTTAAGAAACGCCTGGGAGATCAACAGAGACTGCTGGATGCCCTGGGAGAAGATAATCCTTTCCCCGCCTCTTTTGAAGTGCAGGTGGATCAACCGGAGCGAATTGCCAAACTGGTACCTCAAATTGAAAAAATGCCAGGGGTAGAAACAGCCCGCTTTGGACAGGAAGCCGTAAAGAATCTCTTTCGCTTAACCCGTATTCTGCGGCTGGGCGGCCTCCTTTTAATCTTTCTTTTGGCTGTGGCCACGCTCTTTATTATTTCTAATACCATCCGAATTACGGTATTTGCCCGCCGCCGTGAAGTAAACATTATGAAATATGTGGGAGCGACAGACAGCTTTATTAGATGTCCTTTTATTTTGGAAGGGATGCTCATGGGCTTTACCGGGGCTCTTTTGGCCGCACTGGCACTGAACCAGCTCTATTTAGCGGCGCAGGAACGTATTTATGGTATGCTGGCCTTCTTCCCTCTGCTGCCCTATTGGCCCATGATGGGGATTTTGGGGGCCGGCCTTGTCCTGGTGGGGACACTCATTGGTGCTCTGGGCAGTATGCTGAGCCTGCAACGGTTCCTCAAGGTGTAAGGGGGCAGTACCATGAATAAACAAGCGGCCCTGCTGCTAACACTGCTACTTTCTACGCAGTTAGGACTCACGACGTGGGCAGAATCCATTCAGGATAAAAAAAATCAGCTGAACCAGGTTCAGCAGCAAATGGAACAAAAAAATGCGCAGCGCCAGGCGAAAACGCGAGAAGTGGGTAATGCAGTAGAACGCCTGCTCGAGGCCCAGACCGAACTGGCACAGGCCCAAAAGGAGCTGGCGCAAGTGGAACACCAGCAGCAGGCACTTTCTATTGAAATCCGGCAAAATGAAGAGGCGCTTGCGGTCAAGCAAAAGGCCTATGAAAAGACCCGCGCCATGTATAAAAAACGCCTGCGGGACATTTATGAAAATGGCCAGATCAATTATCTGGACGTGCTGCTAGGCGCAGCAGATTTTCAAGATTTTTCTTCCCGGATGTACCTTTTGCAACGCATCATTCAGCGGGATTTTGCCTTGATTGATAAGGTGGAAACCCAACGCAAGGCTCTTCTGGCTGAGAAAAGCCGGCTGGATGCCAAGAAACGGGAGTTGGACAATACCCACAAACTCGTAACGCAGAAAAAGCAGCTGGTGGCAGAAAAGACCAAAGAACGCCAGCGGCTTTATCAGCAGGCATTGGCTGAAAAGGCTCAGCTGGATGCGGAATATGAAGCATTGCAAAGGAGCAGCGCGCAGATTACTGCCATGATCAAACGGATGGAAGAAGAAGGCAGATTGCAGGCCCGGGCTCACGGCACGGGGCAGCTAAGCTGGCCGCTTTACGGACCGATTACTTCTCCTTTTGGTTGGCGGATTCATCCGATTTTTAAATCACGAATTTTCCACTCCGGGGTTGATATCGGTGCGGATTACGGGGAGCCAATCCATGCTGCGGATAGCGGGCGAGTGATTTTTGCCGGCTGGATGGGGGGCTATGGCAATGCGGTGATGATTGATCACGGTGGGGGTATGGTGACGCTTTACGGCCATAATTCTTCTTTTACTGTGGGCGTAGGCCAATCGGTTGCCAAAGGCCAGACCATTGCGTTGGCGGGCAGTACCGGGAATTCAACCGGCCCTCACTGCCATTTTGAAGTGCGGCTGCATGGGGAAGTAACAAATCCCCTGCGGTATCTGCCATAAAGGAGCGAAAATAGTGTGAAAAAAAGGTTTACAATCCTGCATTTGGCGGGTGCTGTGGTGTTATCCTTTGGGGCTTTTGCCGGAGGAACTTGTCTGCTCTTAAAAAGCTGGGTGGGGAGCCCATGGCCGCTGATGCGCCTGGCGCAAACGCTGCATCTGATCCAGCAGCATTATGTTGGAAACGTGGACCAGAGTAAGCTCTATGATGGAGCCTTAAAAGGCATGGTAAGCATTTTGGGAGATCCTTATTCCAGTTATCTTAACCATGAGGATTTTGTATCCCTGTCAGCAATGACGGAAGGGCACTTCGGTGGCGTTGGCATGGTGATGGGCGTAAAGGACGGCCAATTTATTGTGGTGGCACCCATTGAAGACACACCAGCGTTTAAAGCGGGAATAAAAGCCGGGGCCGTGCTTACCAAAATTAATGGCAAAGAGCTGAAAGGACTGAGCCTGGATCAGGTAGTAAAACAAATCCGGGGACAGAATGGAACGCAGGTAGTGCTCACTCTCCAACAGGGAAAAGAAAAGCCTAAAGAGTACACCATCGTGCGCAGTGATATTAAAATAAAATCCGTATACGGTAAAATGGATGACCATGGGATTGGGTACATCCGAATCACCAATTTCAGCGAAGATACAGCCAAAGATTTTGGAACCGAACTGCAGAAACTGCAGCAAGAAGGGATGAAGGCCCTGGTACTGGACCTTAGGGACAATCCCGGCGGCCTTTTGCAAAGCGGGGTAGGGGTAGCGCGCTATCTGGTACCGAAAGGGCCCATTGTATCCATAACGGACAAACAAGGCCGCACGGATACGGAAACCTCTACGCTGGAAAAAGTTGGCTTTCCGCTGGCTGTCCTTGTCAATCATGGCACTGCCAGTGCAGCAGAAATTGTTTCCGGTGCTATCCAGGATACCCACACGGGAAAACTGTTCGGTACGAAAACCTATGGCAAAGGTGTCGTACAGAATGTGTATATGTTGGGCAGTGATACGGCGCTCAAGCTGACTATCGCAAATTATTATACGCCCAGCGGCAGGAACATTGATAAGGTGGGAATTACTCCGGATCAGGTGATAACGGCAGACGATGATGCAGGGAGTAACCAACTGACGGCGGCGGAAGCCTATCTGAAAGAGCAACTTGGAGCAAAGTAAAAAGGAGGCTAGGCATGGATATGGCGATACAATGGGTGCAGCAACTGCAGCTTTTCTTTCAACACCTGGCCCAGGGGCAATTTGCTGCACTGCTCCCGGGGGAACCTGTGGGAAAACTATTGCTGCTACTGGCAGTACTCTTGTTTTTAGGTTACCGCATCAGAACGTATCAGGTGCGTAAAGAGCGGCAGTTTAAATACCAGATTAACGGGCTCTTGTCCCATCTATGTACGACCTATGACCAAATGGAAGATGTGGATTGGAAAAACCAGAAAGTACAACGGTATACTTTTGCTGATGGAACCATTCACACAGAAAGCCATGAGATCAGTGGCGTGACAGATCTGATTGGCCCCTTGCATCCGGAAGATGCAGGAAAATATACCCCTGAATTTATCAAAGGTGCCATTGAAAAAGCCATGAAGACTTGTAGCCAGATCGAATTTACCGCCCGGGAAAAGAAAAATGACGAAGCTTTTGAATGGACCAGCTTTTTGTTGCAGGGCATCCGGTCTGGCGCTACCCATGAACGTTCCTGCCTATTGCTCAAACGGAACGTGGATGCTGCACGGGGCGAAGAAATGGAACGACGGGCCCAATTATCCCAGGATGCGAATGCAGCCCGGGAAGAGGCGGAGAAGAAGAGCCTGTTTATGGATCAGGTAAGCCAGGATTCCCAGCAGGCGCTGGAAACACTGCTGGATACCCTGAAAGAGATAGAAATAGAAAAAGAACCGGCCACGCAGAAGCAGTTGTTGCAAAATAGCTCCGGGCAGATCCTCTACTTGGAAAAAGTAAATAAAGCCATTCATGATTTGTCAGCCCTGGAAAGCGGGGCCCTGCATCCAGTGCAAAAGCAGTTTAATATGGAAAAAACGCTGGAGCGATGGAATGACACATACCAAAAAGAAGCCGAGAAACGGAAGATTACCTTTAGCTACAGCACTGAACCCATCCTGTATCCTCATGTCATTGGAGATAAGAAGCGTCTCCAGGTTTTGTTGGATCACTTGCTAAGCAGTGCGTTACTCTTTACTCCCACCGGAGAAAAAATTCAGTGTGGTGTGCGGCAAAAACTGGTTCGCAGCCATCAGGTTGTGATGGAGTGGACACTGGTTGCTCCGGCGATGCAAGTACCAGAAGAAATGGCAGAAAAAGTATTTTTGCCTTATGGCATGGTCCAGGCAGTCAGCACAAGTGGCAATGGGGGATTAGGCATTTCTATCATTTATCGTTTAGCGGAACTTTTGGGAGGGAAAATCCAGGTCATCCGCTCCCAGAATCGGGGGATGCGTTTTGTCCTGGAACTGCCATATGATTTTGTCAGCGGTATGGATGTCACGGCAGCACAGGCGTAAGCAAGCTGTATTTTTACTATCAGAAACGACCTGTCCTGCGAGTAAAAGAAAGTGGGGGTGTGATCTATGGTGAATGAAAAAATGTTCGAACTGGGTTCAAAAAAATCAACCATTCGGACGATTTTTGAATATGGGCAAAAACGGGCCAGGGAAGTCGGCCCAGAAAATATCTGTGATTTCAGCTTGGGGAATCCAAATGTTCCGGCGCCGGACTATATAAAAGAAGCAGTACTGGACATTATGAATGAATTGCCACCCCAGGATATCCATAGTTACACGGTAGCGGCCGGAAATCCTGCCGTGCGGGAAACGTTGGCTCAGGACATCAACCGTCGCTTTGGCACTGATTTTACCGCTGGTAACCTGTTTATGGTCAGCGGGGCGGCTGCGGCTATCACCATTTGTTTCAAAGCTTTGGCTGAACCGGGGGATGAATTTCTGGTATTTGCCCCATTTTTCCCGGAATATCGTTGCTTTGTGGAAAGTACAGGAGCAACGCTGACAGTGGTCCCTGCTCGTACAGAAGATTTCCAGATCGACTTTGCCGCTTTTGAAAAAACGCTGACACCGCATACTAAAGGCGTTATTGTCAACTCTCCCAACAACCCCAGCGGCGTGGTATATACCGAAGAAACCATTCAAAAATTAACCAGTCTGCTGGAAACCAAGGAAAAGGAGTATGGACACCCGATCTTTCTGATAAGCGATGAGCCCTACCGGGAAATTGTTTATGGGGATATTCAAGTCCCTTATATTCCTTTGTATTATAAAAATACACTGGTCTGTTATTCCTATAGTAAATCTTTTTCCCTGCCCGGGGAGCGGATTGGATATATAGTGATTCCTGGTGCTGTGACAGATTTTGCTAAAGTCTACGGTGCCATTGCCGGTGCTGCCAGGGTAGAATGCCATGTGAACGCACCCAGCCTGTGGCAGCTTGTGGTCGCCCGCTGCGCGGGAAAGCCTTCCAACATCAAACCTTATGAGAAAAATGGAAAACTGCTGTATCAAGGCCTAAAAGAAGCGGGCTTTACTGTTCTAAAACCCCAGGGGGCTTTTTATCTGTTTCCAAAATGCCTGGAACCAGATGACTATGCTTTCTGTGAACGGGCAAAAAAATATGATTTGCTGCTTGTGCCCGGTACGGATTTTGGCTGCCCTGGTTATTTCCGGGCCAGCTACTGTATTTCCCATAGCACTATAGAGAAAAGTCTGCCGCTCTTTAAAAAACTGGCACAAGAATATAAGAAGTAACATGAAAGAGGGGGAAACTGCTACCCCTCTTGAAAAATGTCAAAAAGTCAAATATAATAGTCCTGTAAGAAAGTTTTATTGCTTTCCACAGGGAGGTTATACAATGCGAAATGTAGCAGATGTAATAGAACAATTTATCATTCAGGAACTGTTTGCCGGAGAAGAGGATACCGTCAATGTAAAACGCAGTCAATTGGCGGAAAAATTATCCTGCGCCCCCAGCCAGATTACGTATACCCTGACCACACGTTTTACCCCGGACAGAGGATTTGAAGTAGAATCCAAGCGTGGGAATGGGGGGTTTATCCGTATTGTTCGTCTGCCCCAGCCCCAAATGCCTACACCCAATGCATTGCCACCGGTGAAGAAGATTGAAACGGGGGAAGAACTCGTGGAAATCCTGCAGCAGAATCGGATGATTACACCACGGGAAGCCAGCGTATTGCGGTATTTTCTTGCTATTTTAGGGGATCATGTGGCAACAGGGGAAAAGTTGCAACTCATCAAAGGCGCTTACCGTACTATGCTTGAGGAGAACCGTCGTGGGTAAGACAAAAACCCGTTATGTCTGCCAAAATTGCGGGTACGCCAGTGCCAAATGGCTGGGTAAATGCCCGGAATGCGGCAAGTGGGATACGCTGGTAGAAGAAGCAGTAGCGCTTACGGCCCCTACAAAGCAGCGTCCTACTTATTTGCAGGTAACAGAACGACCTAAACCCAAAACCATTGGACAGGTGGCGATGGTAAAAGTTTTGCGGCTCGAAACCAGTATCGGTGAATTTGACAGGGTTCTGGGAGGAGGGATTGTTCCTGGTTCCCTGATTCTTCTGGCGGGGTCCCCGGGTATTGGCAAATCCACCATTACACTGGATGTATCCATGAAAACAGCGGCCCGTGGGGAAAAGGTTCTCTATGTTTCCGGGGAAGAAAGTGAAGCCCAGACAGCGATGCGGGCTGAAAGATTGGGAAAAGCCAGTGATAACCTTCAAATCATGACTGCGACGGAGCTAGGGACTATCTTGACCGAAGCCCGGCAAGTGATGCCCAAACTCCTGGTGATTGA
Organism: uncultured Acidaminococcus sp.; assembly: GCA_905213155.1. Taxonomy (GTDB): domain Bacteria; phylum Bacillota; class Negativicutes; order Acidaminococcales; family Acidaminococcaceae; genus Acidaminococcus. The sequence goes on from CAJMHI010000001.1 coordinate 76,404, forward strand.
TTCCATTCAGACGATGTATAATGAGGAACTGGAAACAGCCGCAGGCAGTGTGGGACAGGTACGGGAATGTACGGCCAAACTGCTTACTTTTGCCAAAGAAACCGGGATTGCTGTAATCATCATCGGTCATGTGACGAAAGAAGGCAATATTGCTGGGCCCCGTCTGCTAGAACATATGGTGGATGTCGTGCTCCAGTTTGAAGGGGATCGTTCGTATACCTATCGGGTATTGCGGGCGTTGAAAAACAGATTTGGCTCCACCAGTGAAAGCGGTATTTTCTCCATGGAAGAAGAGGGGTTGAAGGAAGTGGCTAATCCCTCTGGATTGTTTTTGGAAACCCGCTCGCAGGCAGTCCCAGGCAGTGCCATTACTGCCGTAGTAGAAGGGAATAGGCCCATCCTATCGGAAATTCAGGCCCTTGTCAGTCATACGCCCTTTGGCCTTCCCCGGCGCACTGTGGTAGGTGTGGATTTTAACCGGGTTAATATGCTGTTAGCAGTACTGGAAAAACGCTGCGGCATGAATTTTGGGGATCAGGATGCCTATGTCAGTGCCGTAGGAGGCATGAAAATCAAAGAACCAGCGGCAGATCTTGCCATAGTGGGAGCCCTTGTTTCCAGCTATCGTAATATTGCGCTCCCTACGGGGATTCTGGCTCTGGGAGAAGTAGGGCTTACTGGGGAATTGCGCCGTATCGGTTTAACAGATCGGAGAATCAAGGAAGCCGCCCAACTGGGCTTCCATAGATTTGTAGTTCCATGGAACAGCTTTCCAGCGGAAAAGACTCCCGCTCATGTAGTACAAGTTAGAACTGTAGAAGAGGCACTGGCAGCCTTCTTTTCCTAAACTTTGAAACCATTTTGTAATAAAGCAGCAAAGTGACAGTAAACAAATCCAGTAAGCATGGTTGGAGGCATGGTATGAAATCACCATCAAAAGAAAATGCCAAGATAGAAGCCAAATTGGGTATCCAGTTGCCGGATAACTTACAAGAAGTAGCTTCAGATACAGATCTGAAACTGCTTTTTGATTTTGTCCCCATGGAGACCATGATTCATCCTATCCGGGCCAGGAATAATCAGTATCGCAAATATATTATGCGTCTGGGGAAACTTTCCAAGAATTCCCTCCGGGTGCAGCGGCAGATGCGTCCAATTGCCATCGAGCTCTACAAAGCAGGAGATCCCTCCTATGTGAGCATGGGGAACAATATTGCAAAAATCTTTTTGCTGGATACGGAAATTACCCTGAAGTCGCTATTAGGAGACAAAGAAAATTGGCCGCAGATCCAAAAATACGATATAGAGCAAATGGCGGCCTTTGCAGGAAAATGCCAGGAAGTATTTAAAGAAGAAGGCTTTTCCTTCCGGCTGGATATTCTATGGTTTTCCTTCAAATTGTTGCAGATTCCCATTGCGGAGGATATTAAGCAGGGCGTTAATCGGGAAATGACAACCCGCTGGCAAGCATTGAAACAGGACGAAAATAAAAAAGAAGCAGACAGCACGCCGACAGATTTACCTGTAGAAAAACCAGATCCATCACTAGAAGAAAAAGTCCTCCAAGAAGATAAAACCGAAATAGCAGAAGGTAACGCTGCAGAAGAGAGCGGTCCTGCCAGCGATGAAATCACTAAGCCTGCTGCCGCAGAGCCCTTACCAGAAGAAACTTGGTATGTTGGCAAAATCAATATCATTGATAATTTCTATAATTTTGTTCCACTGGGGACTTGGGATGGTAAGGAATATGTAGCCCTTTCCGAGGAAGACTTATCATCCCTACTACCCAATTCTCAGCAGTACCAGAACATTAACCTAAGCTACACCTATCCGGATCAGAAATTCATGGAAGAGCATTTCCACGAAAACGACCTCGTTTTCCTCCGGTTTACCCAGGATGACTTATTGGAAAATAAAGACGGACGGGGAAATCTACGTGCTACCGGATGCCGCATGGCGTGTGTGGATGCTATAAAAAATGGAAAGTTACGTTTTGGCGACGAATTAGGTCTTTATACTCTTCTGCCAAAGAGCTGCCTTCAGGATCCACTTACACAAAATTCCATAGTCCGCATTCGGGATTCCCATATTTATAAGGGGGAAAAGGTCTTGCTCCGCCTGGCAAGTGGGCAAGTGGCAGGCCCTTATATTATTTTCCACAGCAACCGCTACGGGTACTATTTACAACCCAATGTTCCAGATACCCAGTACCTTTTGGAAGTCTATGAGGCGTCAGCGTTGCAAGCGGTAACGATAATGCCAGCGGACGGGACACTTGCCAGCCGCCAGGAAAAAAATAGTTGGGATCTATACCAGCTGCTACCCAAATCCCAAACCCATACTGTGGATCTTATGCCTGTCGATGCGTTACTGCTGTCTTTAGGAAAGCTCGGGGAACCGGATGGACTAACGTCACAACAGATCCGGGAATTCCTGAATAGGCAAAAAGACGCACTCTTTGCAAATGTACCACAAACCATTGGTGAGAAGCGTATAGCAAGGATTGAGGACCTTTTACAGCAAGCGGAAAATACGCAGCAAGTCAATGACAAGGTGGGTGCGTTTTTATATACATATCTTGTTCGACAAAAGAATCAGGACTGGGTAAAACGATTTATAGCAGATTTTTCTAAAGCGTATCCGGAAGTAAAGAAAGTTCAGGCCCCGGCTCCAAAGTTAGGCACAGACAAGCAAAAGAATCTGGAAGCCATGGCCAAATGGGTAGCCAAAATGCCCGGTTCTTCCATGACCACAACCCAACTGCTGGACTATTTGGTGAGCTGTGTACAGAAAGAACGGCCCCTGTATGGGCGGAATGTAATTTTAAATCTCTTCATCTGCCTGACACAGGGCTTTTTGACTGTATTTTCCGGTGCACCAGGAAGCGGAAAAACTTCCATTTGCAATATTATGGCAAAAGTGCTGGGGCTGACGCAGTTTGACAAACGTCTGGGAACGCAAAACGTAGTAGGCACATTAAACCGCTATATACCTGTGTCTGTGGAACGAGGGTGGACCAGTAAACGGGATTTTATCGGGTACTACAATCCTCTGACAAAAGCCTTTGAGGAAAGCAATCGGGATATTTTTGAATCCCTGCGGCTTCTGGATGCAGAGCAGCAAATAGACCTGCACCAGTATCCATTCGTCTTTCTGCTGGACGAAGCAAACCTGAGCCCCATGGAATATTACTGGGCCGATTTTATGAACGTGTGCGATGATCCGAAAGAAAGCCATACCCTCAATTTGGGGAATGGGTACAGCATTCATGTTCCGGAAACCCTTCGATTTGTGGCCACCATCAACAACGACCACACCACTGAGACTTTGTCACCCCGGCTGATAGATCGGGCGTGGATTATCAGTCTGCCAGAAAATGAATATGTACCACGGATGGGGCGGGGACTTACAGAGCAGGATTGTATGCCCATTTCCTGGGCCCAGCTTCAGAATGTCTTTGGTGTTGCTCCCAGAGAAAACAGTAATTTTTCCCGTGTAGAGCAAGGTATCTATGATTCTCTTAAAGAGCGCCTACAGGAGCAAAATATCCGTCTCAGCACACGGATTGATACCGCTATCCACGAATACTGGAGAGCGGCCAGCCGGGTTATGGAGAAGGAAAACGACAGTAAGCCCGGTATCATTGCCCTGGATTATGCGGTAGCCCAAAAGATCCTGCCTAAACTCAGCGGCAATGGCGCAGAGTATGAAATGTTCCTGCAAACCTTGCGGGATGAATGCTTCCGTAATCATCTGCGGCAAAGTGCGGCACTGCTTGACCGGATGATTGCCTACGGCAATCGTCGTATGAAGTTTTACCAATTCTTTCAATAAGGACATGCTATGGAATACGTGACCTTATTGGAGGGAGGGGGGAGAGTCCTGCCCCTCCGGCTTTACCAGGAACCTGGTATTTACGCTCCGGAAACCGTACTTAAAGCCTGCCAAAATACAGGTGTACGAGAAAATCTTACCTATGGCGTACAAGTGGACCCAGAAGACACCGTGACAGAGATGGCGCTTTCTATAAACGGGAAATCTGTCAATGGGTACTTTGATCCAGCTGGCGGCATATTTCACAGCAGCGGACCGCTTTTTGCCTACTATATGGGCCTTGTGGAACTAGAAATCACTCTCAGACGGAAAAATGGAGAGCAAGAAACGCTTTATAGTGAATGGCTCCCTGTACTGATTTCTCCTTCCCGACAGCAAAAAAATTTAAAGTCCATGCTGGAAACCATCTATGCTCACCAGGAAGTACTACTGGCGGCAAAAGGAGAGCAAAAGGCTTCTGGAGAAGCAGCCCCAGTGCAGGATTTCCGCTCTGGTTTGCAGCTTTTGGAAGATATACTCCACATTTATGAGGAAAGTTACGGCTTTTTTAAGGCCAACTGCCGCAGCGCACTGGCAGCAAAAGAAGTGGTGGACTGGACAGAGAAAGTGCAGCAAGTCAACGCCCGTTCTCTGCGGTATCTGGTGCAGCATCCAGAGTACCTTCGCCAATCCGTGGACGGGATTTCTTGGGCTGAAAAGCACTATTTGCCTGAAAAAATGCTGATGCCCCAGCACCAGATCAGCCGGGATGTATATGAAAATCAGGTTGTTTTAGGCTTTTTACAACGCCTGCTTTTTGACCTGGAAGAAATGGATAAAGAGATCCAATCTGTTCTGGAAACATTGGATTTGCCAGAAAAAACTAGGGATGGCTATTTGCTGTCGTCCTATGTCTTGTATGAAAATGCCCAGGAAAAAGTCCGGGACTTTCGTAAGACATGCAGGGAGCTAGAGGAAAAAGCCAGGGAACTTTTGGGGCTTTACAGCCGTATTCTGCCGGTATCGCCGTTAGATTGCCGTACGCAGCCAGAACCCACAGAGCCGTTTTTCAGGATTCCGCAGTACCGACGGATTTATTGGTGCATTCATCGGTGGTATAAGCAGACAGACCGGCATTTTCCACGGGAAAACATGCTGCTGGGACTATATGAAAACACATTTGTGTATGAAGTCTATGTGCTGGTAAAGCTCCTTTTGTGGATGCGTGGCCTGGGGTATCAATTGACGGGCGCCAGCCGTCAGGATTATGGGCGCAGGGATCCCCGGGGTGCAGCCTATCACAATGTGTTTGAATTTGCCAAAAAAGGAGAATCTCTTACCTTATATTTCCAGCCTGTGCTCAGCGATGTGGACGAAGGAGAAAAGACCGGGATCCATTTATACCGGAGTACTACGTATGCTTATAGGGCCCTGGAAGAAGGACACCATTATACCCCGGACTATGTGCTGAAATGGCAGCAGGGATACAAAGAAAACTACTTGATTCTGGATGCCAAATATAGTTACAAACGAAAAGTCCTTCAAGAGCTGATGCCGGAAATGGCCTATAAATATTTGCTGTCCCTTGCTCCGATACACTACCAAAAAGACGGCAAACAGGTAGATGTTACCATTAAAGGCATGAACATTTTTTATGCTCTTACCAACGAAGATACGGAATTAGAATCCTTTTATAATCGGCAGCTGCCCGGGCAAGCTATCTCTCCTATAGCCAATGTGATACCCTTATCGGAAGATGTACCCATGGCTGCCCAAAAAGAAGAAGCCCAGCAACTACTGAGCGCACTAGTAAAGCCGTAGTAGGGTAGCAGTATTGCAGGCTCTGTTATGCAGCTATTTTCTATACTATGAATAAGCTACAAGGTGAAAAACGATGAAGGAAAAAGAGACAACACTAGAGGTAATCAGACACCAACAAGAATTGGATGAAGCTGATGAAATTATCCAATTGACCGCACCGGACGGTCATGTGATTTACGAGCTACCCCTTATCGGCATAAACGGCGTTCTGCTTAAACCGAAAAAGACAAAAAAATAAAGAGGAGGCTGGTATTGTCTCACTCTAGCTTGATGGCCTAACGCAGATTCCTGCTTGACAATCTGCGGCCTGGGCTTATAATAAAATTATAAATACATAGTGAAGCCGTGAGTTACACCTTGCGGCAGGGGAGCTTGCAGGCATTTTGCCATACAGGCTGAGAGGAAGGTATGCCCTTTATACCCATGGACCTGATTTGGATAATGCCAACGTAGGAATATTTTGCAGCAAAAAGAAGCAACCTTTTCAGGGAGCTTCTCTTTTTTTATATGTTCGAGAGGAGGGATTCCGTGCTCATCAATGGGAAAGAAATAACCGCAGAGGGAAAAACCATAGCCCAGGTACTCCGGGAAAGGACCGTGGATCTTAGCAATGTAGCAGTGGAAAAAAATGGGCAAATTGTACCCAAAAGCCAGTATGAAAGTGTACAGCTTACGGCGGAAGATGTCTTAGAGATCGTTTCCTTCGTAGGAGGCGGGTAATGCTGACTAAAAAAGAGTGGCTGGCTGCCCTTACCGCCCGGGAAGGGCAATCACGGCTTGCGGCTTTTCAAAAAGGGCGTGTAGCAATCTGCGGCCTGGGAGGGCTGGGAAGCCGCGTAGCAGAACTTCTGACACGAGCTGGAGTAGGGTATCTCCGGCTAGTGGATTTTGACCGTATTGAAGCCACAAATTTAAACCGGCAGATGTTCTTTATGGATCAGCTGGGAAAATATAAAGCGGACGCCTTGGGAGAAACACTGCTTCGGATCACACCCTATGTAACGCTGGATATACGGAAAGAAAAAATCACGCCCCATACACTGCCAGTCCTTTTAGGCGGTGTGGACGTGATTGTAGAAGCGTTGGACTTGCCCGGGGAAAAGGCCATGCTCACCAATGGTGTCCGGGAACAATTTCCGGACTGTGCCTTTGTGGCAGCAAGTGGCATGGCTGGGTTAGGCAGTGGAAACGCTTTAAAAATTCGAAAGATATCCCGTAATTTTTATCTCTGTGGGGATGGTACCAATGGGGTAGAGGAACAGGACGGCCTTTATGGAGCCAGGGTAACGCTGTGTGCAGCACAGGAGGCCCTGACGGTTTTGCAAATTTTGTGTGAGGAAACGGTACGAATAGTAGAAAGAGGGGAAGAATGATGAGGTCAACTAATGAGGATGTATTGCTTCTAGGTGGAAAAACATTTCATTCCCGGTTTATTCTGGGGAGCGGAAAATATTCCCTGCCTCTTATTCGCACGGCAATAGAAGATGCAGGAGCGGAAATTATCACGGTTGCGGTGCGCCGGACGAATTCTGCCGGAGAAGGAAATATTTTAAACTATATTCCTAAGAATGTCACGCTACTACCCAATACCAGTGGCGCCCGGACAGCAGAAGAAGCGGTACGGATTGCCCATCTGGCACGGGAACTGGGATGCGGTAATTTCGTTAAAATCGAAATTATGCGGGACTCCCGCTATCTGCTGCCGGATAACCAGGAAACCATTAAAGCAACGGAGATCCTGGCAAAAGAAGGCTTTGTTGTGTTGCCTTATATGTTCCCGGATCTCTATTCTGCCCGTGCTCTGGTAGAGGCCGGGGCAGCGGCCGTGATGCCACTGGCTGCGCCGATCGGTTCCAATAAAGGGCTGGCAGCCAAGGAATTCATTCAGATCCTTTTGGATGAAATTGACTTGCCTGTCATTGTAGATGCAGGGATTGGACGCCCCTCTCAAGCCTGTGAAGCCATGGAAATGGGAGCCAGTGCCATCATGGCGAATACGGCGCTTGCCACAGCAGGGAACCTGCCGCTTATGGCGCAAGCCTTTAAGGCAGCAATAGAAGCGGGGAGAAAGGCATACCGCTCCGGGGTAGGGAGGGTCTTATCCAGAGGCGGAGCGGCTTCCAGTCCTCTTACTGGCTTTTTACGGGAGGAAAGCTGATGGAACAGAACCATTTTCTCTTTGATGGTACGCAACTGACCAAAACGGCTTTGGATAAAAAGCATATGCTGGAAAGTCATCCGGAGTGTCGCACAGATCCGATGACCTATTTTCCTGATATGGAGCAAATCCATTCCGATGTTCGGGAAAAAGTAATGGCTGAAGTAGAAGTCTATGATCCTGCTGCCTACAAACCGCAGGATGTTCGCCGGGCACTACTGCGCAGGGAACGTGATATTGAAGATTTAAAGGCGTTGCTGTCACCGGCAGCTGCTCCTTTTTTGGAAGAAATGGCACAAAAAGCCCATGATCTCACCAGCCTACATTTTGGCAATACGGTCTATGTTTTTACACCGCTGTATCTTGCCAATTACTGTGAAAATTATTGTATTTACTGCGGTTTTAACTGCTATAACAACATTCATCGTCTGCAGCTCACAGGGGCTCAAATGGAACACGAAATGCAAGTTATTGCCCAAAGTGGGATGGAAGAAATCTTGCTGCTGACGGGAGAAAGCAAGCATAAAAGCAGCGTGGAATACATCGGAGAAGCCTGCAAAATGGCAAAAAAATATTTCCGGAATGTAGGTCTGGAAGTCTATCCCATGAATACGGACGAATACCGCTATCTGCACGAATGTGGGGCAGATTATGTGACCGTCTTCCAGGAAACCTATGACCTAAAGAAATATGAAACGCTGCATCTATTGGGACACAAACGTGTCTGGCCCTACCGTTTTGAATCCCAAGAACGGGCGCTGATGGGCGGCATGCGGGGAGTAGGATTTTCTGCGCTTTTAGGTCTTTCTGATTTCCGTAAAGATGCCTTGGCCACAGCGCTGCATCTGTACTATCTTCAGCGAAAATATCCCTGGGCTGAGATGAGCCTTTCCTGTCCTCGTTTGCGTCCTATAATTAATAATGCTAGTATTAACCCGCAGGATGTGGGAGAAAAGCAGCTATGCCAGATTTTATGTGCATATCGACTCTTTTTGCCCTATGCAGGGATTACGGTATCCAGCAGGGAAAGTGCTTCTTTCCGTAATGGGATCGTCAAAATTTGTGCTACCAAAGTATCCGCAGGCGTCTCTACAGGTATCGGGGACCACGAGGAAAAATATGAAGGTAAACAGGAAGGTGCAGAAGGGGACGAACAGTTTGAGATTAAAGACGGCCGCAGTCTGGCGAAAATGACGGGCGATATGGAGCAGGAAGGATTACAGCCGGTGCTCAATGATTACTTATATGTCTAATCTTGTATGTATCACCAATCGGAAATTGTGCAGAGGGGATTTCTTTACCCAAATTGCAAAAGTCCTTGCCCTTTACCCCAAAGCCTTGCTCCTCCGGGAAAAGGACCTATCAGAAGAAACATATCTTGCACTGGCGGCAAAAGTATTGCTCCTATGTCGAAATGCGCAAATCCCCTGTATCCTGCACAATTTCCCCAATGTGGCAGAGACGCTGCGATCTGATGGACTGCATCTGCCACTTGCTAAACTAGAAGAATTGCCAGAAAGCCAAAGAAAACGATGGAAAATCCTGGGAGCTTCTTGTCATACTTGGGATGATGTAGAAAAAGCAATAAAATTAGGCGCCACGTATGTGACTTATGGACACATATATACTACAGACTGCAAACCAGGACTTCCTGGAAGGGGCCTGGCAGCCTTGCAAGACATATGCCATAAAAGCCCCATTCCCGTATATGCCATTGGCGGTATAAGCCCGGAAAAATGGCCTGAACTGAAAAAAGCAGGTGCCGCAGGAGCTTGTCTTATGAGCTGGTTTATGAGAGGGGGGGGCGGACATTTTTTTAGAAATCCTTGACGTATACTGCTGGATGTGGTATTATACTCAAGAATCCAAAGTAGAAGCCACCTGCTTCTCACCTTGCGGCAACGCTCGACAGGGTCAATGAGAAAATTTACTCACAGGTGGACTTTCGGTTCGCCTGTTTTTTATTTTGCTTTCACTGTATTGGGAGGTGAACGTCATAGCAAAAGAAGAATTGCGGATTAATGAGGAAATCCGCGCACGAGTCGTCCGTGTGAATACTGTGGACGGGGAACAACTGGGGATTATGGAAATCCATGAGGCGATGCGTCTGGCTGACAAACGTCATATGGATCTGGTAGAAATCGCCCCAGGTGCCAAACCTCCGGTCTGCCGGATTATGGATTATGGCAGATATCTGTATGAACAGCAGAAAAAAGAAAAAGAAGCACGGAAGAAGCAAAGGATTATCGACGTGAAGGAAGTTAAGTTGCGTATCCGGATCGAAGATCATGACTTTGACGTGAAAACCAAGCATGCCATCCGCTTCTTACAAGGCGGTGACAAGGTAAAAGTCACCATTATGTTCCGGGGCCGGGAAATGACCCACCCTGAACTGGGTGAACAATTACTGAATAGAATGGCTGAAAAGCTGCAGGATATTGCTACTGTGGAAAGAAAGCCAAAACTGGAAGGACGCAACATGATTATGATTGTTGCTCCCAAAAGTTCTAAATCATAAGGAGGAAATCCAATCATGCCGAAGATGAAAACCCGCAGATCTGCTGCTAAACGTTTTAAAGCGACCGCTACTGGTGAATTCAAGCGTAGTAAGGCTTTCCGGAGCCATATCCTGGAACACAAATCTCCTACCCGCAAGAGAAACCTGCGCAAAGCGGCCCTGGTTCATAAGACGGACCATGAACGCGTTGCTAAGATGTTGCCCTACGCGTAAGCAGACAAAAGGTAAGGAGGAAATTGTACCATGGCAAGAATTAAAGTCGGCGTAACCGCCCATAGACGTCATAAACATATCCTGGCTCTGGCCAAAGGCTACAGAGGATCCAAGAGCAAGCTGTTCAGAAAAGCCAATGAGACCGTAATGAAGGCCCTGATGTATGCCCGTCGTGACCGCAGAGCCAAAAAACGGGAATTCCGCAAACTGTGGATTGCCCGGATCAATGCCGCTACCCGGATGAACGGACTGTCCTACAGCCGTTTCATGAATGGTCTGACCAAAGCCGGTGTTGTACTGGATCGTAAGGTCTTGGCAGATATGGCTGTGAACGATGCAGCCGCTTTCACCAAATTGGTAGAAACTGCTAAAGCAGCACTGTAAGAAATATTACTTCTGGTATCTGTTTATACAGGTACCAGTTTTTTTATAAAAAAGTATTGCATAAAATTCTTGAAACGTGTATAATCATTCTATAAAAATCGTATAAAGATTTATTTAAAAGGAGAGAAACCAATATGAAAAAGATACAATGGATTCTAGGGACGCTGGCGGCAGTGAGCCTCTTTGCTATGGTCGGATGCGGCAGTGACACCAAAACAGCAGAAGCGCCAAAAGCAGATACGGTAAAAAAAGAAATCGTAGTGGGGACCAATCCCAGCTTTGCCCCCTTTGAATTTACCGATCAAAAAGATGGGAAAGTGATGGGATTTGATATCGACATGATCAATGCCTTGGCCAAAAAAGCCGGGATTGAGAAAGTAACTATCAAGAGCATTGGCTTCGACGGATTGATTCCTTCTCTGGAATCCGGCAATATTGATGTGGTTATTACGGGGATGAGCATTACCGATGCCCGGAAACAAAAAGTCAATTTCACCGATCCCTATTATGAATCTGGCCTAATGGCCATCGTCCGCAAAGATAATGAGGCGATCAAGGGCCTGGACGACCTGAAAGGAAAAACCATTGCGGTACAAATGGGGACGGTAGGGGCGGATGCCGCTGCTAAAATCCAAGGGGCCAAGGTCAAGACCTTTGATAGCAGCGATCTGGCCTGTCTGGAGCTGAAAAATGGCGGATGCGATGCCGTGATCAGCGATCTGCCTGTTCTGCAGTACTTCTTAAAACAAGGTGGTAGCGCCTATGCCAAGAGCGTGGGAGAACCTCAAAAAGGCGACTTCTACGGCATTGCCACCAACAAAAAAGACAAAGCCCTGGGTGATGCCTTAAATAAGGCCCTTGCCGATATGAAAAAAGACGGCTCCTATAAGCAACTCTACGAAAAATGGTTTGGTGCAGAAAAATAATTTTATGAGAAGGCACTTGGGAGTTACCCCGCTGGCTGTGACCAGGGGCCTCCTGGAAAGAAGCAACCTCCTGCCTGTGAGCAGGGGGCTTTTTTGTTGATAGAAAAAATGAATCGGGATATAATACCAGTTATGGGTAGAAAACTTTAAGATAGGAGATGTATTATGGCCTATTTTTCCAGTTCCTTGGAAAGGGGCGTTGCTGGACGCGCCTATTCCTACGGGGAACAACTGCATATTTTGAAAAAAGAGATCGCCAAAGCGGATGCGATCCTGGTGGGGGCGGGTAGCGGCTTATCCACGTCTGCCGGGTATGTATATACGGGGGAGCGTTTCCAAAAGTATTTTTATGATTTTGTGCAACAGTATCACTTCCCAGATATGTATACGGGGGGATTTTATCCTTTTCCCACACAGGAAGCGTTTTGGGGCTATTGGTGCCGGTATATCTGGATCAACCGGTATGCGCCAATTCCCAAGCCTAACGTATTTCATGATTTGAAAGAGCTTCTTACCGATAAGGGATATTTTGTGCTGACTACCAATGTGGATCACTGTTTTCAGCGGACAGGCTTTGGCAAGGAACGCCTTTTCTATACACAAGGAGATTACGGCTTATTTCAAAGTAGTCGGTTTTCCTGGGGCTCTGTGGCAAAGCACAAAACCTATGATAATGAAGCAATAATCCGCAAGATGCTGGAAGCAGAAGGCATTACCATCAAAAAAGATAACGCACTGCAAATGCCAGCTCCCGGGAATCTAAAAATGACCATCCCCACCGCACTGGTACCTTTCTGTCCGGATGAGAAAAATGCGGCCATGACGGTGAACCTCCGCAGCGATGATAAATTCGTAGAGGATGAAGGTTGGAACGCAGCGGCAAAACGGTATGACGCTTTTACGGAGCGAAATAGGGGTACCAAGACCCTTTATTTGGAATTGGGCGTGGGCTGGAATACCCCTAGCATTATCAAATATAACTTCTGGCAGAGCGTGGCGGATAATCCCAGGGCGTTTTATGTGTGCATCAACGCCAAGGATGCCCTTTGCGGCGAGAACATCGTGGACCGAAGCCTTTGCATCCAAGAAGATATAGGCAAGGTTCTGCACGATGCAGTTACTTTTTAGAATATAGTTCAACTCTCCTAATTACGAATGCAACAGAATATGATATAATAAAGCGAAATATATTTATTTGTTGTAAAGGAGATGCGGAATTGTGCCTATTATGCAACCTGCAAAAAATATTAAAAAGATGATTGTCCTGTCACTTTTGGTGGGCAGTGTAGGAGCTCTGCCAGTACTGGGATTGGCTGCTGCGGTCAATCCGTATTCTACGGTAAAGACGGTACAGCTATCGGGAGAGGCAGAACAACAATATATTGCTGATAAGACGACAGCCGTATTTTCTGCTGCCAATGCAGCTCCTCGCAATCTGGACCCGGCAAAATACGTTGTTCCTAAAGGCTGGAAACAGGAAGTCCTGAAAATGAACGGCGTATCTGTAGAAAAATATACTCCTGTCAAAAAGACAAATCGGACAGTGTTTTTTATCCATGGCGGCGGATATGTAGGGGCACTCCATGACCGCTATCGGGACTGGGGGATTCATCAGGGCGAATTGGCCGGCAACGCCACAGTCTTGGAACTGGACTATCGGGTAGCGCCGGCGCATTTATACCCCGCTGCCCTGGATGATGCTGTAAAGGCCTATACGGGACTTTTGCAGGCGGGGTATGATCCTTCCCGGATGGTACTTATTGGGGATTCTGCGGGGGGAAACCTGGCGTCTGCCCTAGCCGTTTACCTGCGAGATCACAAAATTCCTATGCCGCAGTCCATTGTTTTGATTTCGCCGTGGACGTATATGGGAAATGGGATTCCCTCTCACAAAAATAATTTCACCAAAGACCAGATCCTGGGGCAAAAAAATACCCGCTTGGTTAAAGAAATTGAAGATCCTACTTATCCTAAAGGCGGGGATGTGACCGATCCGTATCTTTCTACGGCTTATGCGGATTTGACCGGGCTGCCTCCCATGCTGATTACTGCAGGCGGCAATGAACTCTTGCTGGATGATGCAGCGCTTTTGGCGGCCCATGCCAAGGCAGCAGGCGTCACGGTACAATTTACGATCTATCCTGGCATGTCCCACGACTGGACCATTCTTTTGCCAGAACGCCCGGAATCTAAGGCGATGAATCAGGAGATTGCCAAATTCATACAGACCTATAGCAAACAACACTAGCTGTCTGCTATGTCATTTAGATATGCTGAATACCATGATTGGCATTGTACAGGAGAGATTTTCTTTTGTAAAATAAAGCCGTGCAGTTAGGATGAATGTGAAAAGCAGGTTTTGTTTTAAAGTGGGTTATAACCCCATTTGCCAAATCATGTGGTTCAGGAGACCAGCTATGAAAAATCAAGCAAAATTTAGCCCATAATTACTTTCTCGCA
>CAJMHI010000002.1 GCA_905213155.1 uncultured Acidaminococcus sp.
AGTCCCACAGTATCTGAATGTATTGAACCACAGAATCTAAAGAAAGGAAAATGGTGATTTTGCTTCTGTAATTATCATACAAGTAAAATATGAAAACAGATGAAATCAAAGTGGGCGCCGTCACCTTGGGCGGATTTCTTATCCTGGCCCTGATTCTGACCTTTTTGAAAGTGTTCAGCTTTAGCGGTAGCTCGTATCGGCTCAATGTACTATTTGATGATGTAAACGGGCTGAAAGTGGGCAACGAAGTCCGCTTCGCAGGGGTCCCTGTAGGCAAAGTGGAAGATATTGTCGTGGAAGGGTCCAAGGTCAAAGCGGTTTTAAAGCTGGATGAAAAGCAGAAAGTGCCCCGCAATTCCCAGTTTTCCATTGGGATGGATGGTGTTATGGGATCTAAATTTGTGACCATTGCACCACCGGAGATTGCAACCGGACTGGTTTTTAAACCGGATGAAACCATTACTGGAAAGCCCTCTGAAGGGGTTGACAAAATGATGGGATCGGCCACAAAGGTGCTGGACAAAGTGGAAGTGGTTATGGATGCCTTTAGTAACGTGTTTGGCGACCAGGACGTGCAAAAATCCATGCGCCAGGGCTTTGTGCAAACCGGGGAAGTGGCGAAGAATATGAATGATTTCACCAAATCTTTGGCCGCTATGACCCAGCAGAACCAGGGGGATATCCACGCCATGGTGGAACAGATGAAGGCCATGAGCATTCATATGAACAGTATTCTGGAAAAAGCGGACGCCGATGGCGCTACCGGAAGAAACGTAGCGGAAATGGCTTCCCAAATGGCCGACGCCAGTCGCAGAATTAATAAAACGGCGCAGGCTTTGGAGCATGTGGTCACGGATCCTGAAACCCAGCGGGATTTGAAAGAAACCTTGGTGCATGCAAAAAGTGCCAGCGTGCGGGCCGATAAAATCCTGGGCGTGGTGGATAATGCCAAGATCCGTACGGACGTGTTGTACAACAATAAGAAAGACAAATGGCGGACCGATGTGGGCGTGGAGCTGCCAATAAAAAACGATGACTATGTATATCTGGGGATTGCCGATGCTGGCGACCGGGACAAAGTCGATTTTCATTACAATAAAAGACTTAATAAATTTATCTGGGGACGGGCTGGCATGATTGAAGGCGAATTTGGTGTGGGCGCTGACTGGGTGCTGTCTCCCAAATTTAAATTGTTCACAGACTTTTACGATTTTGACGATGCCAAACTCAAGGTGGGCGCTGAATGGGCTTTCAGCCCGAAAGTATCCCTGGTGGGCGAGAGTATGGATGTACTGGATAAGGGTTCTGACAAGGCTTATGTAGGTCTGCGCGCCCGGTTTTAACGGAACCGTCGGTTGACTTTGAAAAAATTCCCGATTATAATAATACGAGCTGACTAGGTAGTCAGAACATACAGGAGGGTCGTATTGTGAAGCATCTGCATTCAAAAAAAGCAATTTTAAGCGCTATGATTATAAGTGCGCTTTCTTTTCATACAGCCTGGGCAGCCGATCCGGCGCCGGTCAATCTGGACTTGGGCAAAACGGTACGCATGGCCTTGGATAATAACTCCAGCATTAAGATTTCAGCAGCTGAACTGGACGCCGCCAAAGCGGAAAAAGACCAGGCTTTGGGAGCCCGGTGGGGTAGCATTGATTTTTCTCATTACAGCGGCAGAACGGAACGCTATCAGATTGCGGGAAGTAATGCCTCGTATGGCACCAAAAATCCTGGTAATTCCCATACCAACACCGTGAGCATTACGGTTCCCATTTTCACCGGGGGACGGCTGGAAGGAGCGATTAAGCAGGCCCGTGAAAATTTGAAGTACTATCAATATGGCATGGACAGCTCCTACCAAACCACCCGCTATAATGCAGAAAAAGGCTACTATGATGTGCTGCAGGCTGCCAATACGGTCAATCTGGATAAGGAAACCGTGGACCGGCTGGCAGAACACCTGAAAAATACCCAGGCCCAATTTGCGGTAGGGGTAGTGGCAAAAGCTGATGTGCTACGTTCCGAAGTGGAACTGGTGGATGCCCAGCAGACGTTGACCCAGGCGGAGAATGCCTACAATATCAATGTGGCGACATTAAATAATATTATTGGGCTGCCTACCGCTACCCCGCTGAATTTAAGCCAGGGACTGGAATACAAGCCCAATAGCTATGCATTAGACAACTGCGTAACCTATGCCATGGCTAACCGTCCGGAGATTCACCAGGCAGAAGCCTCTGTCAATATGGCCAAGGCGGCGCAGCAGCAGGCGAATGCAGGAAATCTGCCCCAGGTGAATTTGGGGGCGTCCAATGAATGGAGCGATACCCATTTCGCCGGCAGAAAAAGGGATAACTGGGCGCTGGGCGTAACGCTGACGCAAAATATCTGGGATTATGGCGTGACGGCGGCCAAAGTGCGGGAAGCCAAAGCCAATGTGGTCAAGGCGCAGGAAAGCTACCGGCAGATTGCTGATAAAGTGCGGCTGGCGGTGCGCAGCAGCTACCTGTCCATGCGGGAAGCTGAAAAGCGGATTAAAACGACGGAAGTTGCTGTGGCACAGGCGGAAGAAGATTATCGTATTGCCCAGCTGCGGTATAGTGCCGGCGTAGGGACGAATACGGATGTTATGGATGCCAGTGTGGCACTGACCACGGCCAAAAATAACTATATCCAGGCCCTCTATGACTACAACACCAATACGGCGCTGCTAGAACAAAATATGGGCGTTCCTGTGGAAAATAACTGAGTGCACAACAACAAGTAGCATAGAAACAAAACACCTGCGGAAAACAAAAAGTTCCGCAGGTGTTTCTTTTTATTTTGTCAAGATACTGGTATACTATTAACAGTACATCATGCATTGTCGTAGTACGGTAAAAAATAGTTTTTGGAATACCTTACTGATTCTTTTGCCAAATGGAGAACCATCTATGAATGCGAGTGTGAAAAGAACCTTATGTCTTGTGGCAGGGGGACTGTTAATCGTATATCTGGCCTTGTGGAAGTTGATACTGCCGCTGGGACTGAATAAAGCCATCCCCTTGATTGAGCAGACGGCGGGAGACTATATCAATGGGCAGGTGCAGCTGGAGCAAGTGGAAGTTTCACCGGATCTGACGTTCACTGCCAAAAATATGGTTTTGCTGGATCAACATAAAAAAATCGTGGCAGAAATCCCCGGCTTATCTTTATATCTGGATCCCCTGCAGTTTGTCATGGGAAAAGGAACCATAGGGATGGTCAACCGGATCGCCGTGCATCAGCCCAAAGTCTATCTCCGGCAGGAAAAAAGCGGGACTTGGAATGTGGCTACCCTTTTAAAAGAAAGCCAATCTTCCAGTACCAGCTTTACCGGTGATATTGTAATAGATGGCGGGGCCCTTCAGGTAGAAACGCCCTATGGCTCTTGGAATCTCGGCGTAACTGGCAATGTAGACTCTTCCCGCAACCCCGTATTTGGGCTGGATCTTACAGCCACTTACGAAGGCAAAGACGTGCATATTACGGGCAGCATGGATACGGATAAAAAAGGATCTCTGACAGCAAAAAGTACCGTTTTGGATCTTACGCCTATTTCAAGATTGGCCCAGCATTTTCTCCCGGTAAAAGAGTTAAAGGGGCAGCTGCGGGCGGCGTCCGTTACCTGGACCAATAACGACCGGGGTAGCTACCTTTCCGGGGAAGCCGTCCTGGAACAGGTGGCCGCTTCCTATACCTATCAGGGAGATACCTTTGCCCTAACGGCCAATGGCTCTGTACAATTTGACAACCAGCTCTTTTCTACGGGTGGTCTGGACGTGACCGTCAATGGTCAAAAAGCTCATCTGTCCGGTACCTTGGACCTAAATTCTATAGAACATCCTTATGCAGACCGGTTCCAAATCCAGCTGCAGCAGGTCTCTTTGGGCAAGCTTGGACTCGGCTTGCCGATGAATGGGATTGTGACCGGGCAAGTGCAAGTCACGGGTACGCTGGATAATCTCACGGGAAAGGGTCGCTTTACCAGCGATGCGGTATCTTTCGGCGGCTATACGGCTGAAAACATCACACTGCCTTTGACTTTTTCTGGGCACAGGGTGGAAACAGAGGGTGCTGCCGCACAGATTGGCGGAGGAAGCGTCCTGGTGAAAGCTTCTTTTGACTGGAAAAAAATGGATGGAGTGCTGTCCGTTGCCGCAGATCAAGTGGATGCTGGGACGTTTTATCCCCGGCTCGGGCAGGTAGTCCTTGATGGTACACTGTATGCTTCCCTGGCTTATCAGGATGGATTGCTACGGGGAGAAACGGTTTCCAGTGACATGCGCTTGATTTGGGGGGAGCTGCTGTTAAAAGAAATAGCGCTTGACGGAACCTTTGACGGAAAAGACGTGCAGCTTACCCGGCTTGCCGCTAAAAATGATAACGGAGAAGGCGGACTGACGGGGAGCGCCAGTCTGGTCAATGACAATGTGAACGCCGAGCTATATTTAACGGATCTGCCGATTTCCCCTGTGCTTGCCCTCTTTGGGCAGCAGGGCAGTGGGAGACTGTCCACGCACTTAATGATGCGAGGTACGGATACGGACCCGGATGTTTGGGGAGCATTTTCCTTAAAACACGGCAATCTCCTTGGGATGCCCGTTGACGAAGCACACGGCGCACTGGAGTGGCAGCACCATGTTCTGTCCTTGCATAAGGTGGAAATGACGCCTAACCAGGGGCGGCATGAACTGGATGGCTCTATCAATTTGTCCGGAAATGAACCGGTGCTGCATGTTACGCTGATTACGACGGGCGTCCGTCTGGAACCGTTAGCTGGAATGCTTCAGGCTCCCGTAAAAATAACTGGTAATCTCACCAATACGATTACCGTGCAAGGGCCGTTGTCCAACCCGTCTTTCAGGGGACATGTCCATGCGTATGACGGTTCCGTTAAAGACTATTTGGTGGATGAAGTTTCCGGGGATTATGCATACGATGGTCAAATTTTGACACTGGAAAACGTAAAAGTTCAGAGCCTTGGCTGCTCTGCCCAGGTAGCTGGGACGATTGGACGGGATGGTACGCTGGATGTAGGGATAGACGCCCAGAATGTTAATTTGAAACGACTCTATTTCCTGCAGCAGGACATGAACCTTCTTGGGCTTGTGAATTTTAACGGACATATTGGGGGAACGGTTAAACGGCCGCAAATTTCCGGGGTACTTACTAGTGACTCTATTAAAGTCAACGGGGAAGAATTTACCGGGCTGGCACTTTCTTTCCGCAGCGATGGGGGACATATCAACGAAATTGAGGGCACCGGACAGCAGACCAGCGGCGGGGATTATCGCGCCAATATCCGGTTTGATACGGACCAGATGCTTTTACAATGGGATGTGAAAGTGGAGCAGGGAAATATCCAGTCCCTTTTAAAAATGGCGGGGTATAATCTGGATGTCCAGGGCTTTCTTACCGGAGAAATCAAGCTGAACGAAAAAGGCAAAGACACCGGGATGACCGTTATCGGGCAGGTGGATAATGGGGCTGTACGAAATGTCCCCTTTTCCAGTGCCAATTTTGATTTCTTTGTACGGCATGGCAATTGGCAGATCAATAAACTCCAGGCCCAGGAAGCGGGCGGCGGGCTGATTGCCGCTGCAGGCAACGTGGATCTGTGGCACCGGACTATCGATTTGGAAGTAGATACCAGTGAGGCCAACGCCAAAATTTTGACGCTACCCTTTGACGAGCCTCCTTTACTGGAGGGCAAAGTCAATACTGCCGCTCAGTTTAAAGGCAACCTGGATCATCCGGATGGCAATATTTCCGTGGAACTGGTGGATGGGAGCTTAAGCGGCGTGGTCTTTGACCATGTGTATGGCATGGCCCATTTGCGCAATGATATGCTGACTTTGGATCAGGCGCTGATTCAAAAGGACGTGTACAAAATCACTGCTTACGGGACCTTCCCCGTGGATTTGCTGCGCAGCAGCCAAAAGCGTACAAATCCCAATGCCCAGATGGATCTAGAAATCCGTATGGATAATGGGAACCTGGCGATTTTGCCGTCGCTGACCAACTATATCCAGTGGGCCGATGGACCGTTAAAGGGAGGCCTTACCATAACGGGTACGCTGGAAAACTACGCCATGAATGGTTCCGTGGATCTGGACGGCGGGACCATTAAAGCCAAGGGCCTCAACGATACGTTTGACAATGTGTCCCTGCATGCTGTTTTTGCCGGACAAACCATGCTGTTAAAAGAATTGTCCGCAACGATGGGGAGCCGTGGTAAAATCCAGGCTCAAGGATCCTATTTGCTCCATGACTTCAGTGACCGGCCGTATCAATTGACAGGGCAGGTCCAGGATTTGGAACTGAATGCGCCGAATCTGAAAGGCAAAATCAATGGGAATTTCACCATTGAACAAAAAGAGGGCATTCCTTTTGTAAAAGGCCAGGTAAAACTGGATAAATTTGCCTGGACCGTTTCTTCCATCCCTGAATTTGGGGAAGGTGGATCAAAAATCGGTCTGGATGTGGATGTGGATCTGGGGGATGACCTGCGCATCTATAATGCCGCTTTCTTTAATCTGGGGCTCAATGGGAAATTTCACCTTTCCGGTGATACTGCGTTTCCTGTGGTGCAGGGAAATATTTCCGTGAATAAGGGAAGCACATTGAAATACCTGGGAACTCCCTTTAACATTACCCGAGGGGAATTGTCCTGGCCGTATCCCGGAACATTTACCCCCACAGTCAACTTAACGGCTTTTACCCGGATGGGACAGTATATTATCCTGTGCAAAGCCCAGGGGCCCCTCAGTTTGGACGATTTGGTGATTACGCTCACCAGTGATCCACCCCAAAGCCAGGAGACACTCAAACGGATCTTAACACTAAAAACAGATGATCCCAATGCACAGCTCAGTGTATCCAATTTGGTAGATGCGGGACTACAGATGACCTTTTTGGCGGATGTGGAAGATGCGATCAAGGATGCTCTGGGGCTGGATGAACTGCGGATTTACAGCGGTACTATGCAAAACGGCGTAGGATTTTCTGCCGACGCAGAAGAAGCCAACCAGGCTACGGGGCAGGACAGGCAGCAATACAATGTGCTGCTGTCCCGCCGCTTTGGAAAATTAATGGTGGGATATACGGCCAGCTTCAATGGACAAAAGAGCAATGCTTTTGTAGGCTATCCCATCAACCGGCAGATGTTCCTGGGCATATCCATGAACCAGGATCATGAGTTCTGGTACGGCTTGCAATATCGGAAGAGCTTTTAAAAATCGGCAGGGACGGAAAAATTCACGTTCCTGCCTTCTCTTTTTAGCGCTAGGACTGGAAAAAATACTGCTTAAAAGGTATAATAAACTGGATATTGTTCATTTTGCGATAAACAAAAATAAACTTGCAGACAAATACAGGGGGTATCCATGAAGAATCGCGCGAATTGGCGGCGGCTGTCCGCCCTGATCCTGGCTTCTATGGCACTGATGGCACCTGCGTACGCAGCGGAAGTGACACATAGCCAGGAAGTGGAACTGACCAAGCATCCCGCAGCCAAAACGGAAGGTGAAGTTGGTACAATTGAAGTGTCACCGGAAGCAGAAGAAAATATGGGAGTGGCATTTACAGCCACAGCTACCGTGGAGGAGCCCCAGAGCCAGGAGGAGGAACAGCCCCGCTACCGGGAAGTCCGCCGCAATGGCGTAACGTATATTGAAAAAGTGGGCAAGAAAAAGCTGGAACAAGAACGCCAGCAGGCGCAGGTGGATGAAGAGCAGACACAAGCCCGACTGACCCAGCAGAAAGAAATTCAGGAAGCCCAGAACAAACAGGCTCCTGGACGGAGTATTCTCCAGCAGTCCACGCTGAACGAAGAAGAAATCAATAAACAAGAAGACCAGTATGCCCAAATGGTAAAGGCTGCAACGCCGTTTGCCGGGCAGCGGGTAACCAAAGTGACACTCACAGGTGCCAGCCATGAAGATGCTTCCCAACTGACGGATCTGTTAAAGATGACAGCAGGTTCTAATTTTACCCAGGAAGGTCTGCAGGATGATGTACGGGCCCTGTATGAGTCCGGCTGGTTCTATGATATTAAGCCTGTATTTACCAAAGTACCGGAAGGCGTCCAGATCACCTATGAGCTGGCGGAAAACCCGGTGCTGACCGATGTGGAAATCGAAGGCAACACAGTGATTTCTACCGGCGATATTAAAAAAGCCCTGGGGCTGCCGCTGCAAAAGGTGCTGAATTCCCGGGATGTGAATATCGGCGCCAGAAAAGTGGAAAGCCTGTACAGCGAGCAGGGCTATATCCTTGCCAAAGTAGCGGATGTGCGCATGCTGGATGACGGGAAACTGATTGTCCAGGTGGCAGAAGGCGTGATTGAAGACTTCCGGGTGCGGGGCAACACCAAAACCAAGGATTATGTTGTGATCCGGGAAATGCGCATGAAAAAAGGTGAACCGTTTAATGCGAAAAAAGCCCGCCGCAGCATGCAGAAGATTTACAATCTGGGCTTCTTTGAGGATGTGAATATCCGGCTGAATCCTGGTCAGATGCCTAACACCATCAGCGTAGAAATCTCTGTGGTAGAAACCAGTACGGGGACCTTTGGTATCGGTGCCGGATACAGCGACGCAGACGGATTCCTGGGTATGGTCAACGTTGGGGATAAAAACTTCATGGGTACAGGCGACAGCGTGAATGTCCGCTGGGAATTTGGCGGCGATTCTGAAACCAATACCAACTTTGAAGTGTCCTATGTGAAGCCCTGGATTGATGATAAAGAAACCACTGCCGGGTTCACGTTCTACAACATGACCAATGAATACGTAGATTACAACCGCAAAGGGAATGAAATTGCACGGTACTACAAGAAACGCCAGGGAGAAGAAATCTTCTTCAGCCGCGTCACCGACAATGAATTTATCACTAACATGATTACCCTGAAAAACCGGGATGATAAGTATAAGAAACCGGTGAGCGGTTACAGTACCCAATGGTTTGAGGCCGGAGAAAGAGGCTATCGGAATATCCACGAGTTCCCGGATGACTACAACTGGGATCGTCACGAAAGACTGGAGAAAAACTTCGGGAATACCCGGAGCATCACCTTTACCCGTACCTTGGATACCCGGGACAATATTTATGATCCACGGGAAGGGAAACGGACAGCATACTCTGTTGAAGTGGCTAATTTTGGCGGCGACTTTAACTTTGAAAAATACCAGGCCGATTATCGGTACTACTACCGGGTGGGTAAAGATTATGTATGGGCCCTCAACCTGGGAGCTGGATACGCCAACGGCGATCTGCCGCTGTCTCAGCGTTTTTCTGTTGGTGGCAGCGATGTGCTCCGTGGTTATCGGGATGACCAGTTTAAGGGCAGCAGCATGCTGAAAGGCTCTCTGGAATTCCGGTATCCGATTATTAAAAAGGTGCAGGGCGTGTTTTTTACAGATACCGGCTATGCCTGGAGCAAAGATTACGATGAAAGTAATTTTGATATTGGCAAGATGAAACATTCTGTAGGTATCGGGCTTCGGATTAATTCTCCTTTAGGCCCCATTAAGCTGGATTATGGCTACCGTCTGGAAAGCAGTGACCGGGGTGGGCGTTTCCACTTCAGCTTCGGTGGTCAGTTCTAACGAACAAGCCGTACTAAACAAGGAAGCAGGGATAGCAAAATGATGGAATTGGCCAGCAAAAAAAATATCAAGGTCGTTGCCTTAGCAGTGTGTGCTGCTATGGTGGTAGGGATCTTTGTTATGGCAGTGCAGGGGAAAAACCTGGGAACAGGGGATGACACCCTAAATTCTGCCATTGGAAAGATTAATTATAACCAGGTAATCAGCGTCGTGCCTGGCATTGAAGAAGCCCAGACCAAGATGCAGCAGGAAGTAGAAGCCAATAAAAAAGAATACGAAGAAAAAAGCAAAAATATGAGCGATACGGACAAGCAGAAACTGAGCCAGGAATACAGAACAAAGCTGGAAAATAGGCAAAAGGAACTCCTGGATCCGCTGAAGAAAAAAGTGGATGATGCCGTGCTTCAGGTGGGAAAAACCAAAGGGCTTAGCGTTATTGTGAATCAGGGCGCCGTGGTGTACGGCGGCGTAGATGTTACCGCCGATGTACAAGCGGAATTAAAGAAAGCGGCAAAGTAAAAACCTGGTAAAAGGGAGGAAAGCTCCATGGAAAGATGGGTTTGCTTGCTGCTGACCGGAATTTTCCTTCTCACAGGATGTAGTTTTTCGCCATCTGCCTTGTGGAAATCGCAGCCACCGCGGTTTGCGGTGGTGGACTGGGACACGCTGGTCAAACAGCATCCCCGGTACAGCGCTTGGCAGAAAAAGCAGAAACAGCTGGAAACGGCCAAATGGCTGCGGGATCGGCAGTTAGAAAATGGCAGGCAGCAATTGGACCTTCTGGCGCAAATGCGAGACGTCAAGGATTTGACAGGAGCGCAGTTTAGGCAGGCCCAGATTGCTGCCAAAGTGGCGGAAAAACGTACTCAGGAAATGGACCTATTAAAAAAAGCACGGGAAGCACTGGATGCGCAGGCAGAAGCCCAGGTGGCTCAAGACCGGGCAGCCATGGAAGATAAGTACCGCATTCCGCTGTTTAATTTGCGGCTAAAACTTTCCAGCGTGAAATTGTCACAGGAAGCCCAAAGCGCTCTGTTGCAGGAGCTTCAGGAACTATTGGATAAACGGCAGCAGGAACGGGCGGCTATAGAAGCCCGGAAACAGCAATGGCTGGATGAAAAAATGGCAACTGATGTGGCGGCATCAAGAGCGCGCCTGGAGGCTTTTTCCAAAGAACTAGCCGGTCAGATTGTAGCAGACCGGACGAAACTAACGCTTTTTGGAACACAGCCAGACCAACCGGCAGGAAGCGCAGAGCTAGATAAACTCATCGCTTCTATGGATAAACAAATCGGGCAGCAGGAAAATGATGAGAAAAAGCTACGGGATGCCATTGACAGTGATATTTTAAGCGCGATCAAAAAAGTCAACCTAGATAAACGGTATACCCTTGTGTTCAAAAATCCCAGAGCAAATATCAGCGCCGATGATATCACCCAGGAAGTGAACGCAGTGGTACAGCAGATTGCAGAGTAGAGGTAGTGCAAACAAATGAGCAAAATGAAAAAAATCGTAACGGTAGGGGTTATGGCTTTAGCTGTATTTTCTTTCGGCTGTGGCCGCAATGCACAATTTGGTGTAGTGGATATGAACAAGGTACAAACCGAAAGCCAGGTCTTTAAGGATGCTACCAAAGATCTGCAGACCAAGGGCAAAGCCATGGAAGATTCCCTGAATAAGGAAACTGCAGGAAAAAGCCAGGAAGAAGCCCAGAAGATCGTGAACGAAAAGAGTGCCCAAATGCAGACACTGCAGGCCGAAGCCCAGAACAAAGTAAGAGCAAGCTTTGATGCAGCGGCCAAAGAAGTAGCGAAACAAAAGAATCTGAGCGCCATTCTGGTGAAGGAAGCGGTGCCCCAGGGCGGGGTAGACGTAACAGAAGACATCATTAAGACGATGAAATAAAGCGGCAGAAGGGCGAACAGCAGGGTTCGCCCTTTTCCCATGCCATCAAGGAAAGGAAAGAATCTGGAAATGGAAAAGACTTTACAGGAACTGGCAGATTTGCTGCAAGGAGAAATTCTGCAAGGGGATCCCCAAATGGTCATTCAAGGCGTTAATGGCTTGGAAGAGGCACAGCCTTCCCAGATTTCCTTTGCGGTACCGCCGTATCTGGAAATCGCTGGGAAAAGTCGTGCGGGGGCTATTATGATCCCAACGGGTGCTGTATTTACCGGAAAACAGGCAGTACTCAGCGTGGAAAACCCGCGGGCCGCTTTTGCCACCTTGCTGACACTGTTCCGTCCACCGGAAACCGTAAAAAGCGGGATCAGCCAATATGCATTTATCCACCCTTCCGCTAAAGTCGGGAAAAATGTTGCTATTTTGCCGTTTGCGTACGTGGCTGAAGAGGCAGAGATAGGGGATAATACCGTGATATACCCCCATGTGTATGTAGGACGGCATGTGAAAATTGGTGCGGATTGCACACTGTATGCCAATGTGACGGTGCGGGAAGACTGCATATTGGGCGACCGGGTTATTTTGCAGTCTGGCTGTGTCATTGGGGGCGATGGATTTGGCTACATTACCAGCGGAGGGAAGCATACTAAAGTCCTGCAGACTGGCAATGTGGTTGTTGGCAATGACGTGGAGATCGGCTGCAATTCCTGCATAGATCGCGCCACCGTGGACAGCACTGTCATTGGCAATGGGACTAAAATTGATAATTTGGTCCATGTGGGACATAATGATATTATCGGGGAAAATTGCATTCTGGTTGCCCATGTAGGGATCAGCGGCAGCGTAACTGTAGGGAATAATACGACCTTTGGGGGCCAAGCCGCTACGGCCGGCCATTTGAAAATCGGAAGTAACTGCACCTTTGCAGGGCGCACCGGTATTATCAGCGATGTCCCGGATAATGTGATTTGGGCAGGATTTCCGGCACAACCCCATGTGGATTGGCTGCGGATGATGGCTAACCAGAGAAAATTAGTCGAGATGAATAAGAAACTAAAAAAGTTGGAAAAACTAGTGGAAAAGTTGACAGGGGAAAAAGAATAAGGAGAAACCGGATGCAAAGACGACTCTGTACATTACTGCTGGCAGGGCTTTCTTTCCTGCCGCTAACGGCAGAAGCCAAACTTACTCCCTTAGGCTCCAGCGGCTTAATTACGACTCCCAATGGCTATGTACGACTGCCCGGACACGTATCCGGGGGCATCACTATGTCCAAAGAAGATTACCGGCTGCGTGCCAATGTTTCTTTGCCCTTGGGGCTAGAAGTTTCTGGCGCCCAGATCCATCCACGGCATGGAACGGTGTATAATGTGGTCAATGCCAAATGGCAGGTACTTCGGGAAATGCCTTTTATTCCAGCGATTGCTATCGGTGGAGAAGATTTAGGAAAGGCAAAACACCGGGTTGGGTATGTTGCAGCCACAAAGGCACTGCCTGGTGGCTTAAAACTGCACGCCGGGATTGGTACAGGTAGCCAATATCAGCATGGCTTTGGCGGTGTGGAAAAAGAAGTTACACTTTTGGGCGTCGGCATGAATCTTAAAGGAGAATATAACGGCAGCCATTTTAATTATGGCGCCGAAATGCCTCTTGGCAGGTTCCTGGATGCGGAAGTCGGTGTACGGGATCACCATTTGTACGGTGGCCTTGATCTGACGTTTTAAATTGATTGGGAAACATAGAAAGGCGGGATTAGATGGCTGGATATCGATTGATGCAAGGCATCAGCTGGGTGATCTGCCATCAACCGGAAAAACTGAATAAAGTTCTTGCGTACTGCCTGGGACACTTGGGATGGCATGTGGTTCCGCAATGGCGGCGCTATATGGCCAAAGAAAATATTAAAGACTGCCTTGGCATAGAAGAACAGCAAGCGGAACAGATAGCCAAAGAAAGCGTCGTCCGCTTTGGACGAATGCTGATAGAGGTCTTAAAATACCCCCTGCTTACGAAAGATAACTTCCGCAACTTGGTGAAGTTTGACGGCCTGGAACATCTGCAAAGCGCTTATGCAGAAAATAAAGGGGTGCTGATGTGTACGGCCCACTATGGCAACTGGGAAATGCTGGGGGCTTCTATGGCCTTATTGGGGTATCCAATTTTGTCCATCACTAGAAGACAGAATAATGGGGATATGGACCGCTTTATCAACGATTACCGGCAAATGGTGGGACAGCACGTTACCTATAATCATGGCAAAAATAGTATTTTGACCATTGGCCGCTATCTGAAACAAAAACGTCTGATTGGTATTTTATATGACCAGGATTCTGCCCACACGGGTACGCATCTTTCATTTTTCCATAAGCCATCCCGGGTGCCAAACGGTGCTGCGCATCTGTCACGCATGTTTGATGCCCCCATCGTGCCCCTTTTTATGCACAACAATCCGGATGGTACGCTCACGGCAAAAATCTATCCAGCTATCCATGCTGCAAAGACAGCTGACCGGGAAGCAGATGTGCGTGTTATAATGGAAGCGTTAATAGCCATCGTTGAACAGGAGATTCGAGTGGACCCGGCCATGTGGTTTTGGGTCCACGACCGCTGGAAAGATGGCAAAAAGCGGTATAAACAATACAGGAAAGGCGTGTGATTTATGAGCGCGGAAAAACAGCACACCCTGGCAGGGGACGTGTCCTGTGATGGCATAGGGCTGCACTCTGGCAAACCGGTGATAATGACGTTAAAGCCAGCACCGGTGGATACGGGAATTGTCTTTATCCGGACAGACTTGGAAAACAGGCCTCAGGTGCATGCCGTTGCAACCAATGTTACGGCTACCACGCAGGCTACGACCTTGGCGGAAAATGGTACTACGGTTACCACCATTGAACATATCATGGCGGCCTTTGCCATCCTAAAGATTGACAATTGTTATGTGGAGATGTCTTCTGCAGAACCTCCCGTAGGAGATGGCTCGGCAAAGACCTTTATAGAGGCCATGCAAAAAGCAGGCATCAAGACGCAGGACAAGGAACGGTTCGTGTATCATCTGGATCGGAGCTTTTCCCATTACGAAGGGGATAAATATCTGATAGCCTTGCCCTATGAAGGATTCCGGATTACCTTTACATCCATAAATCCCCATCCGCTTTTAGGAACACAAGTCCTGGATCTGGTGGATACAGGAGATTGTTTCCTAAAAGAAGTGTCTTCTGCGCGGACCGTTGCCTTTGAAGAAAATATTGTGCAAATGCAGAAGATGGGACTGGGGCTGGGAGGCAGCCTGGAAAACTGCGTGGTTTTTACCAAAGAAGGAACTATGAATCCGATGCGCTTCGCAGATGAGCTTATCCGCCACAAAGTCCTGGATGTGATCGGCGATCTGTATCTATTAGGGCCTATTCACGGACATATCATCTGCAAACAATCCGGGCATGCCTTTAACGACACAGTATCCCGACAGATTGAAGAATATCGGAAATTACATACATATCATCCCACAATGGAGGTAAGGGAATTGGAAACGAGGAAAGAAGAGAACAAGGCAAAAATTACGCTGGATATTCAGGAAATCCAAAAAATCCTTCCCCATCGGTATCCTATGCTGCTGGTGGATCGGATTGTTGAACTGGAGCCTATGAAACGGGCAGTGGGCATTAAAAATATTACCGTTAATGAACCCCAGTTTATCGGGCATTTTCCCGGGAACCCCATTATGCCAGGCGTGCTTTTGATTGAGGCTATGGCACAGGTGGGCGGCGTTACACTTTTGTACCCGGAAGAAAACCGGGGCAAGATTGCCATGTTTGGAAAAATCGACAAAGTTCGTTTCCGCCGTCCTATTAAACCGGGGGATCAGCTGGTCACTACAGCCATTATTACAAAAATTAAGGGCGTGATGGGCATTGCGCACTGTGAAGGCACTGTAGACGGAGAGCTGGCTTGTGAAGGAGACTTCTTCTTTGCGCTGGCAGAAAATAATCAATAAAGGTGGAGTGAAATCATGACAGCAGATTCTACAATGATACATGCTACAGCCGTCATTGCGCCGGGCGCAGAAATCGGCCCCAACGTAAAAATCGGCCCTTATGCTGTGATTGGCGAACATGTCAAGATTGGGGAAGGCACTGTGATCCATCCGCATGTGGTTGTAACCGGCCGAACCCGGGTTGGCAAAAACTGTGAATTTTTCCAGGGTGCCAGTATCGGAGAAGCTCCCCAGGACCTAAAATACAAGGGAGAAGATACCATGACCGTCATCGGCGATCATGTGATTATCCGGGAGTGTGCCAGCGTCCATCGCGCTGTGGGAGAAGGCAATGAAACCCGTATTGGCAATAATGTGCTGATGATGGCCTATACTCATGTAGCCCATAACTGCATCGTAGGCAATAACGTAATTATGAGCAACGTGGCTACCCTTGCCGGGCACGTGGTGGTAGAAGACCGGGCTGTAATTGGTGGCCTTACCGCAGTGCATCAGTTCACAAAGATCGGTCGCTGCAGTATGTGCGGCGGCATGAGCCGGATTTCCCAGGATGTACCGCCTTTTGTACTGGTGGCAGGCAACCCTGCATTTGTGGCAGGCCTTAATAGTGTAGGCATTGCCCGTGCTGGCATTGCGATGGAAGTACGGCGGGAACTGAAAAAAGCCTATAAGATCCTCTACAAACGAGGCCTTTCCATGCAGGATGCCATTTCCACCATGGAACAGGAACTAAACAGCTATGAAGAAGTAGAACATTTTATGCGCTTTTTACGCACGGTGGAGCGGGGCATCTGCCGGGCATCCACCCACGGGCTGCGGGAATAATCCTATGAAAACCTTAGGTGTGCTGGCGGGTGTAGGCCATCTGCCAGTGGATGTAGTACGGGGCGCAAAAAAAGCAGGATACCGGACCGTTGTTATTGCCCTTGTCCCCGCAACTCACGCAGAACTGCCTGGAGAAGCAGATGCTTTTTACAGCATTAATATTGGCAAAGTAGGGAAAATTTTTAAGACCCTGCAGCAGGAAGCTGTCAATGAGGTCACCATGATCGGGAAGGTTACCAAGGAAATCCTGTATTCCGGCGGTATCCTGCTCCCTGACTGGCAGGCTCTTAAGATTTTAATGTCCCTGCCGGACCGTCATGATGATACCATTATGAACGCCCTTGTCGCCAAATTGGAAAACATGGGCATCCATGTGATGAACCAGACCCTTTTCCTGACCGATTTAATGCCGAAAGAAGGCATCTTGAGTCAACGTACCCCTACGGACGAAGAATGGGAGGACATGCGGTATGGATTTCAGATGGCCAAGAAAATCGGCGGGCTGGATATTGGACAAACTGTGGTGGTTAAGGGCAAAGCCATTATGGCCGTAGAAGCCATTGAAGGAACCGATCAATGCATTCTCCGCGGGGGTAGGTTAGGGAAAAAAGCCATTGTGGCAAAAACAGCCAAACCCAAGCAGGATAACCGCTTTGATGTGCCCAGTGTGGGCGTTGCCACCATTGAATCCATGATTACGGTAGGCTGTGCCGGCATTGTGATGGAGGCGGAACGCACTCTTTTCGTAGAAAGAGAGCGAGCATTGCAGTTAGCTAACGAACATAATATTACCGTGGTAGCCATGAAGGAAACCAAATAAAAGCAAGGAGCTGTTTTGTGAAAAAGAATTCACATGGGCAGCTCCTTTTACTTTATGGTATAATAAACTGTATGATTTTGTTCTTTTCATGAAAGGAGCCACAAGTGACACGCATTTTCATTTCTGCCGGAGAGCTATCCGGAGATTTGCATGCTGCGGCACTCACCCGTGCCATTTTGGAACAAGACCCCATGGCCCAAGTTTTCGGCATGGGGGGAGAAGTGTTTCGTAAGGCTGGCGGGGAAGTAGTGTTTAATTATAAAGAGTACAGCGTGATGGGATTTGGAGAGGCGCTGCAGGCATTGCCTAAGTTATTCGCTCTAAAAAAAGCTTTTACGGAGGAAATTCACAAGCGGAAACCAGATCTTTTCGTGACAATAGATTATCCGGAGTTTAATATGCGGGTGGCTAAAACCGTGCATCAAATGGGAATCCCTGTGTTTTGCTTTATTCCTCCCTCGGCATGGGCCTGGCGGAGAGGACGGGCAAAAGACGTGGCCTCTTTTGCGGACAAAGTTGCCTGCATTTATCCCTTTGCGGCGAAAGTCTACCAGGAAGCAGGTGCTCCAGCCGAATTTGTTGGTAATCCATTGGTGGACATTGTGCATCCGAACCTGCCCCGTGGTGAAGCAGAAAAATTTGCAGGCAAACGGGCCGGACATCCCTTGATTTTGTTGCTGCCAGGCAGCCGGAGAAAAGAGATTACCGGGGTGCTGCCCAAGATGTTACAGGCACTGCCGCTAATCCAAAAAAAATGCCCGGAAGCGGATTTTGTTTTGGAAAAAGCAGCGTCCATTGATGCCGAGCTCTTGCAATCTATTCTTACTAGAAGTTCTGTGCCTGTAAAAGTAGTGGAAGGAAACAATTACGATGTGATGTCGGTCAGCGACGTGGCCCTTGCAACCAGTGGGACGGTGACCTTAGAGGCTGCTTTGTGCGGGCTTCCCACGGTTTTGTGCTATCATGCCAGTGCCTTTAGTATCTGGCTGGCACGCCGTCTGGTTTACGTGAAATATGCCGGGTTGCCTAATATTTTGGCAGGCAAAGAAATTTTCCCGGAACTGATTCAGGAAAAGATGACACCGGATAATATAGCAAAGTATGCACTGCGGTTTCTAGAGCCAGATGCAAATCGCAAAATTAAACAAGAAATGGCAGAAGCTGTAGCAAAGTTGGGCAAGCCCGGCGCAGTAAACCGGACGGCCAGCCTTATTCTTGCCACTGCCAAAAAGGAGAATCAATGAACCTATATCTGCGTATTATGGCGTTTGTTAAGCCCTATATTCCCCGACTGCTTTTGGCAGGGATTTGTACTGTTCTCACCAGTGCGGCTAATTTATACGTTCCCTGGATTGTGCGGGATGTTATTGATAAGGTTTTTATCAACAACGACAGCCAGCTGTTGAATCTGATCGCCATGGGGATTGTAGTTATCTTTTTTGCCCGGGGCATTACCTATTACGGGCAGAATTACCTGATGAACTACGTGGGAGAAAGTGTCGTCATTGATATTCGCGCCATGGTTTTCCGGAAAATGATGGAGCTGGACACAAAGTTCTATGATACCAATAAACTGGGTAC
This sequence comes from uncultured Acidaminococcus sp., assembly GCA_905213155.1. Taxonomy (GTDB): domain Bacteria; phylum Bacillota; class Negativicutes; order Acidaminococcales; family Acidaminococcaceae; genus Acidaminococcus. The sequence goes on from CAJMHI010000002.1 coordinate 18,752, forward strand.
CATTATGAGCTATGTTACTAATGATGTAGGGGCCATGCAGAATGCCATGGTGGATAATTCCGTGGAAATTATAACAGAGACGTCCGTACTCATCGGCTCTATTGGTGCTATGGTCTACCTGGACTGGAAACTTACTCTGTTTACGTTCTGTACGTTTCCTGTAGTATTATTCTTTATGGATTACTTCGGGAAAAAAATCCGGAAAACCGGGCATAGAATCCAGCAGGCCACAGCCGATATTACTTCCGTGCTGCAGGAAACGCTGTCAGCTGTGCGCGTGGTCAAGTCCTTTGTGCGGGAACCCTATGAAATTGAGCGCTTTGAGAAAACCAACCGCAAAAACTTTGATGCCAATATGAAGAGTGTGCGGCTGATGGGGACGTTATCCCCTGTGATTGAGTTTGTTGCGGCACTGGGCGTAACAGCGATTATCTGGTATGGCGGACGCAGCGTTTTATCCGGGGATATTACGGCTGGTTCTCTGATTGCCTTCCTTGTTTACGCGGTTAATATTTCTAACCCGATCAAACGGATTGCCCGTGTTTTGGGAAGTATCCAAAAAGCACTGGCAGCGGCAGACCGTGTGTTCAGTATCTTGGACCTGAAAATGGAAATCCCGGAAAAGCAGAATGCCATACCGTTACCCCCTGTAAAAGGCAATGTGGTGTTTGATGATGTTTCTTTCGCCTATAACCCCAACGAACCCATTTTAAAACATTTGAACTTTGAATCCAAACCTGGTCAGGCCATTGCTCTAGTGGGCCCCAGCGGTGCCGGAAAATCCACTATTGCCAATTTGCTCCCCCGTTTTTATGATGTTACAGGAGGCGCAATCCGTATTGATGGGCATGATGTACGGGATGTGACGATTGCTTCCTTACGGGAGCAGGTGGGCATTGTGCCCCAGGAAACCAATCTGTTTAATGATACCGTCTATAACAACATCCTTTACGGGCGCTTGGATGCGACTGAAGAAGAAGTGATGGAAGCGGCTAAAGCAGCCAATGCCGATGCATTTATCCGGCAGCTTCCTGATGGATACCAGACCTATCTGGGAGATCGGGGAGTCAATGTTTCCGGCGGACAGCGGCAGCGTATTGCTATTGCCCGTGCGATATTAAAAAATCCCCGCATCTTGATTCTGGACGAAGCGACGTCTGCCCTGGATACAGAAAGTGAACGGATTGTGCAGGAAGCACTGGACCGTTTGATGGTAGGACGGACTTCCTTTGTGATTGCTCACCGCCTTTCCACCATTCAAAATGCCAGTAACATTCTGGTCCTGGATCATGGGGAAATTGTGGAATCTGGAACCCATGAAGAGTTGATGCGGAAACATGGGCTGTATGCCCATCTTCATGACATCCAATTCCGGGAGAACGAAGAGAAAAAGGAAGAAAAGATGTTGGAAGAACGCTAAGGAAAGCGAGGTCAAAGCATGTATTATATTTATAATTTCTTGGCCTGCTTTCTGTTTATCGTAGGGATTTTACCCTATTTTACGGTACGCTATTTCCGTGAAAAGGGATTCCCTCGCCGGTTCAGACAGAGCCTGGGATTTTTGCGGGAGGAAGAAATTGCAAACGTAGCCCATAAAAATTGCATTTGGATCCATGGGGCTTCCGTAGGGGAAATTGTGGCCACAAGCCCCCTGGTTAAAGAAATCCGCAAGGCTATGCCGGAAGCAAAAATCCTGGTGTCTGCGGTGACCACCGGTGGTTACAACATGGCACACCAGATTATTCCGGAAGCCGATGCCATCATCTATTTCCCGTTGGATCTTCCGTTTGTTTCCGAGTCTTTTGTAAAACGGATTATGCCCCGGATTTTTATGCCGGTAGAAACGGAATTGTGGCCAAATTTCCTGCGGGCAATTAAACTGCGGCGTATTCCTGTTATGATGGTGAATGGTCGAATTTCTGACAAATCCGTGAAAAGCTACCGCTATTTGTTTGGCATATTGGCGGACATGATGGGGAGTGTCAGCCGTTTTTGTATGCAGTCCTCTATTGACGCTGCCTATATTGAGCATCTTGGCGCAGAAAAACGGCGTATCTTTGTAACCGGGAACACGAAATTTGATCAGACCTATGCGGAAGTGACACCGGAAGATTTAAAACAGTATCGGGAAGAATTGGGACTGGGAGATGACTATCCTGTCCTTGTAGCGGGAAGTACCCATCCTACAGAAGAAGAGACGTTATTTCAAAGCTTTCAGGTAATAAAGAAAGAATTTCCCAAGGCCCGCATTATCATTGCGCCTCGTAAACCTGGCCGTGTTCAGGAAATTGGCCGCTTGGCGGGGCAATATGGCTTAAGCATGGGATTGCGCTCCGAACTAAAAGGGATGAGCAACCCGCGTCCCCGCTATGATGTTGTACTGATTGATACCATTGGGGAACTGGGACGGATTTATGCAGTGGGCGATGCTGTCTTTGTAGGTGGCAGCCTGATTCGTCACGGCGGGCATAATGTGCTGGAACCGGCAGCGCATGCCAAACCCATTGTGGTAGGCCCCAGCATGAATAACTTCAAGGATTCTTTTGCCTTGCTTCACAAAGCAGGTGCCTGTATCCAAATCAAAGATGGGAAAGAGCTGACAAATGTTTTCTTGAAAATTTTTAGAGACGATGCACTCCGCCAGAAAATGGGTGATGCTGCCCTGCAGGTGATTAAGGAAAATCGGGGCGCTGCTGTCCGTACCATAGGCTATCTTCAGGAACTGCTCCAGCTGACGGCAACGGAAAGCATGGTGAACACCCATTATCGGATTAATACCCGGAATATCAATGATGAAGTGAGCCCCAAAATGCGGCCTACGGATGCGGTGACACAATATTTAATCCAGCTGTCCCATGGAGAAGATAACGGCATTTTGGATTGGTGTGTATTGGCGTTTCTCCGAGGACTATCCGTTCTCTATGAAGCAGGCGTATGGCTGAAACTTTCTGGCTACCATTTCGGGATTCTGCCCCGGACCCAATTAAACTGCTGCGTTATCAGCATCGGTAATATTACGGTAGGGGGAACGGGGAAAACCCCAACGGCCCAAAAGGTGGCCCTGATGATCAAAGAAATGGGCTATCGCGTCGTGATCTTAAACCGGGGGTATCGCTCTCACTGGGAAGAACGCATCGGAGTCGTTTCCGATGGCAAAAAAATTTTTATGACTGCCTATGAAGCCGGCGATGAAGCCTTTTTGATGGCGAAACAGCTGCCGGGGATTCCCGTGGTCATAGGTAAGGAACGTGCCATTACAGGCCAGTTTGCTGTAGACAAATTCCAGGCAGAGGTCTTAATCCTGGATGATGGGTACCAGCACTGGCAGCTGAAACGGGACTTGGATGTGGTGCTGGTTGATACCCTGAATATGTTTGGTAACGGGCGTATTCTGCCCCGGGGTACGCTGCGGGAACCTTTGAAAAATCTCAGCCGGGCAGGGCTCTTCCTTTTGACTAAGTGTGATCAAAGCTCTCCGATTTCCCGGGCGACACTTTGCGATACCCTGCACAAGTACGCACCGGATGCACCGATTGTGGAAAGTATTCATAAGCCACGTGCGTATGTGGAAATTGCAGACTGGTATAAAAACGATCTGACGAAAACGCTGTCGCTGGATGCCCTCTCTGGGCAGCAAGCTATGGTCTTTTCTGCCATCGGCAATCCGTCCAGTTTTGAGCAAACCCTAGCTGCTTCTGGGCTAAATATTGTGGAAGCGATTCGCTATCCGGATCATCATGATTATGGTATGGTGGAAATGCAGTACATTATGGATCGTGCTGTTAAACGGGGGGTTAAAGCCCTGGTTACAACGGGGAAAGATGCGGTAAAAATTCCTACGGAGTTTATTTATCTCCATCGGGATGTACCTTTGTATATTTTGGATATGGAAATCCAGATTACTAGCGGCGATAAAGCATTTGCTGAGAGTATCAGAAGTGCCATACAAAAGGAGCAACAAAAGAAATGAAAGTATTATGTGTGATTCCTGCTCGTTATGGGTCTACCCGTCTGCCTGGCAAACCCCTTAAAATGATTCAGGGCAAAACTGTTATCCAACGGGTTTATGAACGCGCAGCCCTTGCCCGCATTCCCAGTGAGGTTGTGGTTGCTACCGACGATACTCGAATTGTCGAGTGCGTGGAGGGTTTTGGTGGCAAAGCGATTATGACCAGCCCGGACCACCCTAGTGGAACGGATCGTTTGGCGGAAGCTACGCTTTCTTATGACGATATGGACGTGATTATCAATGTCCAAGGGGATGAACCTATGATTCCCCCACAAGTGATTGATGACCTGGCCCAGGCGTTTGCCAATGACCCAGAACTGGAAATGGCAACAATGAAAACAGAAATGCAGCCGGAAGATTATAACAATCCTAACGCCGTCAAAGTGGTGACGGATCAGAATGGATATGCTTTGTATTTCTCCCGCAGCCTGATCCCATATCCGCGTAACCAGGTCCCGGAGGTAAAGGTCTATAAGCATATTGGCATCTATGCCTATAAGCGGGATTATCTGCTGAAATTTGCTGCACTTTTGCCTACGCCATTGGAACAGGTGGAAGGCTTGGAACAGCTGCGGGCATTGGAGAATGGGACGAAAATCAAAGTGCTGACTACGGATTTCCAGGGCGTAGGCATTGATACCCAGGCCGATTTGGACCGTGCCAATGCAATCTTTGCCCAGCAGGAAGCAGAAGAAGCTGGAAAGACAGGGGGACAAGCGTGAATATGCAAACCGTAACCATTGGAAATTACCAGGTGGGACAGGGACATCCCTTGCTGATTATGGCAGGTCCCTGTGTGTTGGAAGGCTATGACAGAAGCCTGATGATTGGAAAACGGGCTAAGGCGATTTGCGGAAAATTGGGATTGCCGTATGTATTTAAAGCTTCTTTTGATAAAGCAAACCGCTCAGCTCTCACCAGCTTTCGAGGCCCTGGCCTGGAAGAAGGACTTAAGATCCTTGCCCAGATAAAAAAAGAGCTGCAGGTGCCAATTATCAGTGACGTACACGAAACCTGGCAGGTTGAAAAAGCTGCAGAAGTATTGGATATTGTTCAGATCCCAGCCTTTTTGTGCCGACAAACCGATCTTTTGGTGGCAGCTGCGCATACTGGAAAAGTGGTTAATGTAAAAAAAGGACAATTCTTGGCACCTTGGGATATGCAGAATGTGGTCAATAAACTTACAGGCAGCGGCTGCAGGCAGATCATGCTGACAGAACGTGGCGCTAGTTTCGGGTATAATAACTTAGTAGTGGACATGCGCAGCTTCCCCATTATGCGGAATATGGGATTCCCGGTGATTATGGATGTGACCCATTCCGTGCAGATTCCTGGCGGACAAGGTACAAAAAGCGGTGGGCAGAGCCAGTTTGCTCCCTGCATGGCACGGGCTGCGGCTGCTGCCGGTGTGGACGGTCTCTTTTTAGAGGTGCATGATAATCCTGCGGAAGCTTTGTCCGACGGACCGAATATGATTGCGCTGGATGATTTGGAAAGAGTTTTGTCCGATGCCAAAGCCATTGACAAGATTGTCCGGGGGGCGTGAGACGATGCTGGAGGAAGCTAAAAAAGCACTGAAAATCGAAGCCGATGCCATTTTGGCCCTGATTCCCCGTGTCGATGAACACTTTGCAGCAGCGCTATCCATGATACAGCAGTGCAAAGGGCGGACTATCGTAACAGGTATGGGTAAGAGCGGTATAATCGGGCGAAAGATTGCAGCGACCTTAGCCAGTACTGGTACGCCTTCTTTTTTCCTTCACCCGGCAGAGGCAATCCATGGGGACTTAGGAATGGTTACCGAGGGCGATGTGGTGCTGGCCTTGTCCAATAGCGGGGAAACAAGAGAAGTCTTAAATATTCTGCCCTCCATTCGCAGGATTGGGGCAAAATTGATTGCCATGGTGGGACATCCAGATTCCACGCTGGCAAAAAACGCAGATATTGTTTTAAATGTTGGCGTGAAACAAGAAGCCTGCCCGTTAGGGCTCGCACCTACCAGCTCCACCACGGCAGCCTTGGCCTTTGGAGATGCCCTTGCCATGGAACTATTAAGCGCCCGGCATTTTACCCCGGAAAAATTTGCTATTTTCCATCCTGGCGGCAGCCTGGGCAAACAGTTACTTTTAACTGTTGATGATATCATGCACAAAGATACGGAAAATCCTCTGGTTCATGCCGATGTGACCGTAAAAGATGCACTGTTTGTAATTACCGATAAAGGGGTGGGGGCAGTGTCTGTTGTGGATGCACAAAATCACCTTTTAGGTCTTTTAACCGATGGGGATATCCGTCGGGGGATTGCAAAAAATCTGGATTGCCTCAATCGTCCAGTAGCGGAAATGATGACAAAGCATCCCAAGACGATCGCACGGCATAAACTTGCTGCGGAAGCGCTGCATTTGATGGAATCCAATAAACCACGTCCCATTACGGTGTTGCCCGTGCTGGATACAGATGGAACCGTAGTGGGACTCTTGCATATTACCGATCTGGTGCATCAGGGAGTGGTATGATGGTAAGCCAGGAACAATTGGCAAAAATTCAGCTTTTAGGGCTGGATGTGGATGGTGTTTTGACCGATGGCAGCATCATTATCGGGCAGGACGGGGAACTGAGCAAACACTTTGATGCCCGGGATGGCATGGGGATTAGTCTTGCCCTTCGCCACGGGATTCAGATTGCCCTGATTACTGGCAGACATAGTGAGATTGTGCTGCACCGTGCTATGGAATTAGGGATTAGTTCCGTATATGAAAATGTCACTGATAAAGCGGCAGTTCTCGTAAAGGCTGCTCGTGAGCTGGGCGTTTCTTTAGAGGCAACCGCTTTTATGGGAGATGACCTCAATGATCTACCGGCCTTTGGACAGGCAGCTCTTTCCTTTGCCCCGGCAGATGCAGCCGAAGAAGTGCGAAACCGGGCAAAGTATACGGCTAGTGCCAGCGGAGGACACGGGGCTGTACGGGAAGTCATTGAAGCCATTTTAAAAGCCAAAGGCCTTTGGCAGTCCATTGTAGAAAGCTATGAACAAAAAGGACAGGGAGACCGACAATAATGCTCTATGGATTTTTGAAGGGGATCAGTTGGGTTCTCTCCCACCTGCCCTACAAATTCGTAGTGCAGCTGGGGCGGAATTGTGGTAAACTATATTGGCGTATTGCAAAAAAACAACGCATCCGGGGAGAAGAGACAATCCGGGAACGCATGGGGGTAACACCCCAGCAGGCGCGGGCTATTATTTACCGACTGTTTTTAAACCTGGGTATGAGCGCTATGGAAATGTTCTACATGCCGGCGCTAAACCGGGATAATATTCGCGGCCTGGTAAGTTTTGACCGACCGGATATTTTGTGGGAAGCTTTGGCACAAAAACGTGGCGTAGTCATGCTGGCCTGTCATATGGACAATTGGGAATGGCTGGGGGCAGCGCTGGCGCTTAACGGGTTTCCCCTTAGCGCTGTGGAAAAACCGCAGCCTAATCCCGTATACAGCGATTTTATGAATGAATTGCGCCGGGGCGTGGGACAGGAAATTTTTGCCCGTGGCACCAATGAAATCCTGGGATGCGCCAGGGCCATGCGCAAAGGCCGCATGCTGGGCCTGATTGCTGATCAGGATGGCGGGCCTGGCGGGATTTTCGTCCCGTTTTTCGGAAAAATGGCTTCTACGCCGGAGGGACCGGCTTATTTTGCCAGGAAATTCCAAGCACCTATCGTTCCCATTTTTATTGTACGTAAGCCCAGGGGATATGGGCATCAAGTTTTTGTTAAAGACCCTATTTATTACGAAGATACCGGTGACCGGAAGAAAGATGATTACCGGGTGACCTTAAAAATGACGCAGGAAGTGGAGAAAATCATCCGGCAGTATCCCGATAATTGGATCTGGTTTCAGCATCGTTGGAATACGCCCTGGAAGGGATAAAGAAAGGACGCCTTTATGCACGCACAAAAACCACAGAAAAAAGCTATCTTGGTTGCTGCGGCTGCCGTGCTGCTTATGGCCGGCGTCATTGGCTGGCTGCTGAGCAGTAAACCTACGGATGCGCCTGTGCAGGAAGTCAAAGAAGGAACCATGCAGCAGGTCAATAATTCCACCATCCAGGAAGTAAAGAATGGGAAAAAAGTCTGGGAACTGACCGTGGAATCCATGCTTTATGACAGAAAAAAACAAATTGACCATATGAAGGGCATAAAAGGTACGTTTTACCAGGATGATGGCCGGACGATGACGGTAACCGCAGATGAAGGAGAAGTCCATGTGGATACCAAAAGTGTGGTGCTGACCAAAAATCCCAAGGGGATCACCAGTGATGATGGAGAAGTTACCGCCGATAAAATTACCTGGCTGAATGATAAGCAACTCGTGCTGGCAGAGGGCAACGCCCATCTCCGGAAAGGGGACGTAAAAGCCACTGCCTATAAAGCCACGTTTAATGTGGCCATGGATCATGCGACCTTGGAAAAAGATGCCTACGTACAGAAGGGAGAATTTTAATGCTGAAATTCAAAAAAATTGCGATGCTGGGGATCCTGGCAGGCCTTCTGTCCGTATCCACGGCTTGCTTTGCAGCCAATTCTATTTCTGCGGATAAAGTGGACTATGATTTCCGTACCGGACAAGCGACTGCTACTGGCAATGTGAAAATTCGCCACGATAAGGGGACGGCTTCTGCGCAGGATGCGGACTATAATACCAAAAGCGGGGAGGGCAAACTGACCGGCAGTGTGGTGGCGGATCAAGATGACGCGCATTTGACCAGCAGTGAGCTCATTCTTAAAAAAGAAGGCCACTATTTGTCCGCTGTTGGCAATGCTGTGCTGGTCAAAGCCGATAAAACTCTGCGCGCGGCCCAGGTCAACTATGACTCGGACAGCCAGTACGCAGAAACCATCGGGGACTGGGCACAGATGACCATGACAGATGGTTCCTCTATTGATTCTTCCAATATGAATTACAGCGATAAAACAGGTGTTGCCCATGCCAATGGGAATGTGCGGCTGATTAGTCCCCCCCGCAACCTTACCGCAAGAGCGGATAATGCAGTGTATAATACCCGGGCTGATGATGGCACCATTCAACTATTTGGGCACGCTACAGCTACCCAAAATGACGACACGGTGAGCGGGGATACCCTGACCATCAAAGGGGCTGGCGGTAAAATTGCCATGGGAGAAGGCAACGTGAAAATGGTAGTTATCCCTCAGTCACAGCAGAAAACAGCGGGGGGGCCAGTTGCAGCACCTGCTGCTGCCATCGCCGGACGTTCCGTTATTCCAAAATGGATTTATAAATTCTACAATTGGCCAGGAGAACCCATGACATTGGGTAACATAGACCTGGCATAGGGGAGAACAGGATTGAAGATCAAGGCGCGGAATTTGATAAAAGAATATGATGGCCGCCGGGTGGTCAATAATGTAAGCCTGGAAGTGGAGCAAGGCACCATCGTAGGCCTTTTGGGTCCCAATGGTGCCGGTAAAACTACGACCTTCTATATGATTGTAGGTCTGGAACACCCAGATTCCGGGTATGTTTTTTTGGATGACCAGGATGTTACTGCACTGCCCATGTATAAGCGGGCGTTAGCGGGGATTGGATACCTTCCCCAGGAAGCGTCGATTTTTCGCAAACTGACTGTGGAAGACAATATCATGGCTATCCTGGAACAGGTAGAACCGGATCACGGAAAACGTATCGAAAAGATGAACGCCCTGATTGAAGAATTCCGGATTGACCATATCCGCAAAAGTAAAGGGAGCGCACTGTCTGGTGGAGAACGCCGGCGAGTAGAGATTGCCCGAGCACTGGCAACCGATCCTGGCTTTATTTTGTTGGACGAACCCTTTGCCGGTATTGATCCCCTGGCAGTGGCCGATATACAGGTGATGGTGGCTCATTTGGCAAATCGGGGAATCGGTGTTTTAATTACGGACCATAATGTGCGGGAAACCCTGAGCATTGTGAACCGGGCTTATATTTTAAACTCTGGAAAAATTTTAGTAGAAGGGACCAATGCCCAAGTGGCAGAAGATCCTGTGGCCAGAAAATTTTATCTGGGTGAAAACTTTAGGATGTGAGGCTGGCTATGAGCATTTTAGATAAATATATTTTGAAACAAATGCTGCAGCCATTTGCCTTTGGGGTTGCTGCATTTTCCACGATTTTCGTGGCCAGCTCCTTTTTATTCCGGGTAACCCAGTACATTACGGAGTATGGAGCCTCCTATGCTTCTTTGTTCCGGTTATTTTTGTGCTTAATGCCAGAAGTGATCAACTATACGTTCCCTATGAGTATGCTACTCAGCTCGCTTCTCACCATGGGACAGCTGTCCGGTAATAGTGAAGTGACTGCTATGCGTAGCGGCGGCCTTTCTTTTCGGAGAATTGCCATGCCTATTCTGGCTGCCGGGTTTATCGTAAGTCTGTTTTCTGTTGTTTGGGCAGAGAAAGTAGTGCCGCCGGCTAAAGCTGAATACCAACGGATTATTGATCAAGAAATTAAACGGGACACCAAGCCCAAAACCCAGGACCATGTGGTCTTAAAACAGATCTCCCATGGTAAACTGGTACGGCTCACTTATGCCAGGACCTTTGATGAAAAAAATGGTCTCTTGAAAGATATTACGATTGAGGATTGGGATAACGACAAAGTTGTCCGCATCCAGCAAACACCCCAGGCCAAGTGGACGGACGGCACCTGGATTATGGAAGGTGGTACCATTACGGACCTTACAGGCAAAGACGGTGTGGCACGGCATATGAAGTTTGATAAGCAAGTGCTGCCCATTGCAGAAGATCCTAAAGTCATTACCTTGGACCAGAAGGACCCGGATGAAATGACCATTGGCGAACTCAAAATGTACATTGGGATTTTGCAGCGGCAGTATCAGCCCACCAGCAAATACCAGATGGAAATGTTCAGCCGCTTCACAGTCCCTTTAGCCAGCTTTTTCTTTGCTTTGATCGGTGTCCCGCTAGGTGTGCAGAGCCAGCGTAGCGGCACGTCTATGGGGCTGGGATTTTCCGTAGTGATTATTTTTATTTACTACTCCATTATGACATTTATGACCGGGTTAGGGCAGGGCGGTGTCATTCCCCCCATCCTGGCCGCTGTGTTCCCAAACCTTTTGTGTGGGGTGTTTGGGGTCTGGATGATTTATAAAAAGGATAATGTATAGGGAGCTGCAGCGGCAGCTCTCTTTTTATAAGGAGGCACTATGTATTTAATTGTTGCGGTGGATGATACGGGGGGTATGTTGTTTAATGGACGTCGCCAGACTATGGACCGGGCCATGCGGGCTAAAATCTTAGAAAAAATACAGGGCCATCTTCTGTATGTTGCTCCCTGTACGGCCCAATTATTTTCCCCGGAAGAGCAAAACCGGCTCCATGTGAGTGAAAATTTTTTGAAGGAAGCGGGAGCAGGAGACTGGGCCTGGACAGAAAAAGAAGATCCAACACCCTACTTAAATGCTATTGAAAAACTCATCCTGGTGCATTGGAACCGGACGTATCCGGCAGACAGTTGGTTTACCCTGGATCTGAAAAACCAATGGAAACTTGAGCAGACAGAAGACTTTGCGGGGTCCAGCCATGAAAAAATTACCTGGGAGGTATATGGGAGATGAAACTAAAAATAATAGGACGCTTTCTGGCTTCCCTGGTACTTTCTGCCAGTGTGCTTTTCTCCGGCTGCGGGAATTCTGCGGCTGTAAAAGATACGCTCCAGACCGTTAAAACCAGCTTGCCCGGCGTAGGCGCAGAAACCACTAAACCCAAAGTACAATCCTTTGATCTATCCCATATCCCGGATTTTGCCAACAAGCCTTTTGTTGTATTACATAATAATGTCCCTGATTTTCCGGATAAGGATAAAACGAAAATCTCCTTTGAGCACTACAGTCCTTTGGACCGCTTGGGACGGTGCGGGGCCGCCTATGCCAATATAGGGCGGGATTTAATGCCCACCCAGAAGCGAGGCCCTATCGGCAGTATCAAACCCAGTGGCTGGCAGACTAAGAAGTATGATTTTATTGATGGCAAGTATCTGTATAACCGGTGCCATTTGATCGGTTATCAGTTGACCGCAGAAAATGCCAATCCAAGAAATCTTATCACTGGTACACGCTATCTTAACGTGACGGGTATGCTACCTTTTGAAAATATGGTAGCAGACTACATCAAAGAAACCAACGGACATGTTTTGTACCGGGTTACACCGATTTTCCAAGGTGACGAATTGGTGGCCCGGGGTGTCCAGATGGAAGGGTATAGTGTGGAAGATAAAGGGGAAGCCATTTCTTTTAATGTGTATGTCTACAACAACCAGCCAGGTATCCGGATTGACTATAAGACCGGGCTTAGTAAAAGAGGGTAGAATTTCCTGGAATTGGTTGACCCGTATGGATAGTAACGAGTATAATAAAAAATATCGGAAGTTTTAGTGCAAACTGATTAATTCTATTCATCCTATCTGGAAATCTTGAGGGGAGGATCCTAATCATGTCCATTAGTTGTGTAGCACCTCACGCCCAGAGACCGGCATCTGAAGACCGTATTTTCGGCGCCAGCGCTGCTTGTAAGGCACGTATCGCAGAAATTGGTCCCGAAAAAGTTGTCAATGCTACCATTGGCAGCATTTATGACGATGACGAAAAATTTGTGGTCCTGCCCACGGTCAGCAAAATTTATCGGTCTCTTACAGATCCGGAATATTTTGCGTATGCACCCATTATGGGGCTGCCTGATTTTCTGGAACTGGTGCAAAATGCCTGCTTCGGGGAAAGCCGTCCTGAAGGGTATACAGCGGCAGTTGCCACCGCCGGGGGTACTGGTGCCATCCATCACGCCGTATGGAATTATGCGGAAATGGGAGATACCATTGTAACCAGCGCGTGGTACTGGGGCGCCTACAAACAAATTTGTGAAGATATGGGACGGCATTTGGCTACCTATCCCATGGTTACGGAAGATGGCAAGTTTAATCTGGACGCTTGCCGGGCTAAAGTGGAAGAAGTCATTGCCCATCAGGATCGTATCCTCTTGATTATCAATACACCGGCCCATAACCCCACCGGGTTTTCCTTAACGCCGGAAGATGTTCATAATGTCCTGGAAATGCTGAAAAAAGCCATTGCAGGAACAAATAAAAAAGCTGTGTTGTGCCTGGATGTGGCCTACATTGACTATGCCGGAGACCGGGAAGAAGTGCGGAAAATTTTTAAACAGCTTTCCAACCTGCCGGAAAATATGTTTGGCCTGATTGCCTACAGCCTTTCCAAGAGCTTTACCATGTATGGCCAGCGCTGCGGAGCTTTAATCGGCGTCAGCAGTGACCAAAAACAGATTGAGGAATTCGTCAACGCCAACAAATACAGCAGCCGTGCCTGCTGGTCCAATTGCAACCGGGGCGCTATGGATACCCTCGACATGATTTACAGCAATCCAAAACTTTTGGACACCATTCAAAAAGAACGGGCCCACTATTACACAATGATTCAGGAACGGGGCGATATTTTTACGGAAGAAGCCAAGGCCTGCGGCTTAAACATGGTTCCCTATATCTCCGGGTTCTTCTTGTCCATTCCTGCAAAAGATTCTATGGCTGTCTGCAACAAGCTTCACGACGACAATATTTACTGCGTACCTCTGGCAGCGGGTGTACGGGTTGCTGTGTGCGGCGTTCCCAAAAAGAAAATTTATGGCCTGGCAAAGAAAATCAAAGATGCCATGGTGGCCTGCGGAGAGGAGTAAGAAATAACGTCCATGAAAATTTATGGACCGGATGGTAAGGAAAAAACCTTTGCAGAAGGGACCTCTCTGCAGGAGGTGGGAACCGCTTACCAGTACCGCTACCAAAGCCCCATTGCGGTGGCGGCTTTAAACGGTGCACTTACGCCGCTTCAAGTGATTCCCCAGGATGGGGATCACGTGGATTTCTATGAACTGGACAGCGAAATGGGCTACCGGGCGTATATCGCTACCTTCCAGTTCGTTCTGATTGCTGCCATGGCCAAACGACGGCCGGAAATTCGTCTGGAAGTCATGAATACTTTCGGCAGCGGGATTTATTGCGACATAAAAAATAAGATTTTCTTGAGCAAGTATGACCTGGAAGATGTAAGCGCCTATATGGAGCAAATGATCCGCAATAAAGAACCTATAGGGCTGGAAAGTATTTGCCAAAGCAAGGCGGCTTCCTACATCAAACCACAGTTTTATCAGGATGAAGCACCGCTTTTAGCGGTGCTTCCTGAAGATGCAAAAATCTATATCTACTATCTGGAGGGGGAGTCCGCTTATTTTGTAACGCCCCTTTTGCCGGATATAAGCTATTTGAAAAAATTTGAACTTGTATGGATGAATACTGGGATCCTGCTTCGCTATGGGGGACGGGAAAACCTGAATACGCTGCGTCCCTATCATGAGCGGAAAAAATTGGCCAGTGTCTATGGGGAAGCAGAACGTTTGGGACGAGTAATTCATTGCCCCACGGTAGCAGCCCTTAACTGGTACATCAAGCAGGGAAACAGCCGGGGCATTATCCAGATGTGTGAGGCCTATCACGAAAAACGGATTGCCCAGATTGCCGATGAGATTAAGGCAGATGAAAATAACATCCGGCTGGTGCTGATTGCCGGGCCGTCTTCTTCTGGCAAAACTACGTTTTCCCAGCGGCTTTCTGTGCAGATGCGGGTAAATGGCCTGCGTCCTATTCCCATTTCCCTGGATAATTTCTTCAAGGAACGAAAAGATACACCCCTTTTACCAGATGGCAGCTATGATTTTGAATCCATTGACGCACTGGATCTGGAGCTTTTTAATGAGCAGGCAGAGCAGCTGTTAAAAGGAAACGAGGTAGAACTTCCCTATTATAATTTTAAAACAGGGCATAGGGAGTATCGCGGTCAGAAAGTATCCCTGGGAGAAGAAGGAGTTCTGGTGGTAGAAGGCATTCACGGCCTGAACGAACGGCTTAGCCAGCGGGTGCGGCGGCGGAATAAAATCAAGATTTATATCAGTGCCTTGACGCCGCTTTCTTTTGATGACTACAACCGGATTCCTACCACGGATATGCGGCTCCTGAGACGGATGGTGCGGGATTCCCAATTCCGCAGCCATAATGCCTTAGAGACCATTCGCGACTGGCCTAAGGTCCGGGAAGGGGAGGAAAAGAACATTTTTCCTTTCAGCGAAGAAGCAGATATCATGTTCAATACCACCCTGATCTATGAGCTGGCAGTGTTTAAAAAATATACGGTGCCTCTTTTGGAAGAAATTCCTCAAACAGCACCGGAATTTACCTATGCCCGTACTTTTTTGGAAATGCTTAAGATTGTAGAGCCGATTGATGACGAAGCCATTCCCAATAATTCCATCATTCGCGAGTTTACCGGGCATTCTATTTTTGGGGATTTACTGTGAGAAAGGGAGAAGACAATGCAAATTTCAAAAAGAACCCTTCATATTCCCACTTCCCCTATTCGGAAATTGGCACCCATTGCCAATGAAGTGGAAAAAACCAAAAAGGTGTATCACCTTAATATCGGACAGCCGGATATTACTACCCCGGAAAATTTCTTTGAAGGCGTACGCAATTATCATTGCCGGGTGTTGGAATATGGCAAAAGCCAGGGGGATGCGCCCCTCTTGCGTTCCATACAAAACTATTATAAAGGCTGGGACATTGATTTTTCTCTGGATGATATTTACGTTACTAACGGGGGCAGTGAGGCCATTTCCTTTGCCGTTCAGGTTACCTGTGACGTAGGGGACAACGTTCTTTTATTCGAACCGTTCTATGCCAATTATAAAAGTTTTATCTACGCCTATGACGTAAAAATCAATGGAGTTCCCACTGATCCTAAGACGGGGTATCGTCTTCCGGATGAAGAAACCATAGAAAAACATATTGATGCACGGACAAAGGCCATCCTGGTGTGCCATCCTGGCAATCCCACAGGGGTGATTTATACTCCGGAAGAAATGGACCGGCTCAGCCGCATTGCCCGGCGCCATAATTTGGCCATGATTGCAGATGAAGTCTACCGGGAATTTGTGTATGATGGGCAGTACAAGAGTTTTGCCCAGATGCGGGAGCTGGATGATGCCCTTATTCTGATTGACTCTGTATCCAAGCGCTATAGCGCCTGCGGGGCCCGGAGCGGGGCTGTGATCAGCCGGAACAAGACAGTCCATGCAGAACTGTTAAAGTGCTGTCAGGCACGTCTTTCCTGCCCGCGGATTGAGCAGGCGGGGGCGGCTGCACTTTATACCACACCCAAATCCTATTGGGTGGAAGTCAAAAAAGAATACGCAAAGCGGCGGGATTGCATTCGGGAAGCCCTTGCGGCGATGCCCGGCGTCATCACTTCTCAGCCGAAAGGCGCCTTTTATGTTATGGCAAAAATGCCCGTAGATGATATGGAAAAATTCGCAGCCTGGCTTCTGACGGATTTTGCCATTGACGGGGAAACCGTGATGATTACCCCGGGCAACGGATTTTATGTTTCGGATCCGGAAAGCGGCAAGGATGAATGCCGATTGGCCTACGTGCTGAACTGCCAGGACCTGCAAAAGGCTATGCGGATTTTGGCGGAAGGATTACAGGCGTATCCGGGAAGAAAATAACAGGTTGTACAAGACGGAACGGAAAGCACGTTCCGTTTTTGTTTCATCTCAGGGGAACCTAAGACAGCAACTATAAGAGAGGAATAAGAACGTATGGCAGCAGGATTTACCCAATTTAATATCAGCTCTGCCTTGGTGGAAAAACTCCATCAAACAGGAAAAGACAGTCCTACACCTGTCCAGGAACAGGCGATTCCGGCATTATTATCCGGGCGGGATGTTATCTGCCGGGCACAGACCGGCGTAGGAAAAACATTATCTTTTGTAATTCCTTTGTTTTCCCAGTTGGATATAGAAAAACACTATGTACAGGCGGTCATTTTGTCCCCTACCCGGGAACTGGCACAACAGACAACCGGAGAGATCCGTAAGATTAACGGAGATCCGGAATTTTCCATTCTCACTGTTACCGGAGGCCGGGATTTTGAGGAAGAAAAGCGAAAAATTGGCGACCGCGCACAAATCCTGGTGAGCACGCCGGGCAGGTTGCTGGATCATTTGCGCAAAGGCAATACCAGTTTAGGGGCAGTCCGCTATTTTGTGCTGGACGAAGTGGATGAAATGGTGCGGCAAGGATTTGCCCAGGATATTGAAACGATTTTATCCCTTCTGCCTCCTGTACACCAGACCATGCTGTGTTCTGCCACCATGGACGAAGAGGTAAAAAAATCAGCCGTAAACTGACCAAAAATCCTCTATTGATTGATGTGGATCCTTTGGCAGCTACTGCGGATACGGTTAAGCAGATCTGTATCAAGGTTAATGGCGAGCATAAAAAAGAAAGTTTGGCTACGCTGATTGAGCGGTTAAATCCTTTTTTGATGCTGGTGTTCTGTTTCAGCAAAGAGGGAGCCATAGCCTTGTGCGACTGGCTGCAGGAAAAAGGCTTTAATGCGGATGTGCTCCATGGGGATATGAGCCAGAATAAACGGCGGCAGGTAATGGAAAACTTCCGCAAAGCCAGACTCCAGATCCTGGTAGCCAGCGATATTGCAGCACGAGGGCTGGATGTGGAAGGCATTACTCAGGTGGTCAATTACGACATCCCCCATGATCCGGACTGGTACGTGCACCGGATTGGCCGCACGGGACGAGCCGGCAACGAAGGCACTGCCTATACCTTTTATACGGCTGAAGAGACTAAATGGCTGCTGAATCTGGAGAAAAAGCTCCATATCACCCTGATTCGGGAAAATCTGGCAGGGGAAACGGTACGCAGAGTCAGCAAACCACCCCGTCCCAGAAAAAAACGGGTTTCAAAACGAGGAAAATCCGCTGTAGGGCCCAATAAACGGGGCACTAAATATGCGGAAGCATCCCGGAAACAGAAACGGAAATAGGCGTCGTATTTTCTTTTAGCGTCGCCCGATCCATGGTATAATAATAAATTAGAATTTGAATCAAGCGGAAGAGGTGTCACAAATGAGTGAAGTACGTGTACGCTTTGCCCCCAGTCCTACGGGGTATTTGCATATCGGAGGAGCCAGGACGGCTCTTTTCAACTGGCTGTTTGCCAAAAGCCAGGGCGGCAAACTGGTACTGCGGATTGAAGACACAGATATAGAACGTCTGAAAGAAGATTCTGTATCCCAGATTCTTCGCAGCTTACATTGGCTGGGACTTAGCTGGGATGAAGGTCCGGAAGTCGGGGGCCCACATGGGCCTTATTATCAGTCCCAACGGCTGGATCTGTATCGGAAGATCTGCCAGGAACTGGTGGACAGCGGCAAAGCTTACTATTGTTTCTGCTCTGCAGAAGAATTGGAAAAGCAGAGAGAGAAACAAAGAGCACTCAAACAACCTTTCCATTATGCAGGGACCTGCCGGGATTTGGATCCAGCAGAGGCGAAAAAGAGAGTGGAAGCAGGAGAACCCTATTCCATCCGCATTAAAGTGCCACGGGAAGGCACCATTACGGTTCACGATATGATCCATGGGGACGTTACCTTTAATTGGGATCAATATGACGATTTTGTCATTATGAAGAGCAACGGGATTCCTACCTACAATTTTGCCGTGGTGGTGGACGACCACGGAATGCAGATTACCCATGTTTTGCGGGCCGAAGAACATCTGCCC
This sequence comes from uncultured Acidaminococcus sp., assembly GCA_905213155.1. Taxonomy (GTDB): domain Bacteria; phylum Bacillota; class Negativicutes; order Acidaminococcales; family Acidaminococcaceae; genus Acidaminococcus. The sequence continues at coordinate 37,475 of CAJMHI010000002.1, forward strand.
AACACGCCGAAACAGATTATTATCTACCAGGCATTAGGGTATGAAGTGCCGCAGTTCGGGCATATGCCTATGATTTTGGCACCGGATCGGAGTAAATTAAGTAAGCGCCATGGGGCCACCAGCGTAGAAGAATTCCGGGATAAAGGATATCTGCCTCAGGCGATTATCAACTATCTCACGCTTTTAGGCTGGGCACCTGGCAATGACCAGGAGATTTTCTCTCTGGAAGATACGGTCAAACAGTTTGACTTCAGTAAGATGTCTCGGAAAGCGGCTGTGTATGATGTGAAAAAACTGACCTGGCTGAATGGGCAGTACCTGTCTAGCCGGCCACTGCGGGAAATTGCAGATGCGGCAGTGCCTTTCTTTAAAAAAGCTGGTCTGATTGATGACAATTACCTGTCTTCTCATCAGGAGTATTTCGATCATTTGGTGGATGTGGTGCGGGTACGGGTCAAAACTCTGGAAGAACTGGCCGATGGATCCAGCTATTTCTTTAAAGACGTGACCAGCTATGACGAAAAAGGTGTAAAAAAATCCTTCCAGCCGGAATCTGCGGCGCTTTTACAAAAATGCAGGGAAGCGCTGGCTGAGCTGCCGGAATTTACCTTGGAATCTACGGAAGCCTGCTATCACAAGGTGGCGGACGAACTGGGTACTTCTTTTGGAAAAGTGATTCACCCGAGTCGTTTGGCCTTGACAGGCCGTGTCTTTAGTCCGGGCATGTTTGATGTGATGGTGCTCCTGGGACGGGAAAAGACATTGGAACGGCTGGATAAGGCTATTGCTTTTATTAAAGCAAAGGGGTAAGATCGTGGATAAATACATCTGTCTGGACATAGGGGGAACATCCATTAAATATGGCTTGGCAGACAGCCGGGGGCGACTCTTTAATAAGGACAGTATCCCCAACACTATTGAACAAGAAGGCGTGGATGTTTTCCTGGATCGGGTACTGGGACTGATTGCTTCCTATCAGAAATATTTCAAGGTCCAGGGGGCAGCCATTTCCATGGCCGGCATTATCAATCCTATTAGCGGGAACATTGCTTATGCTACCCCGCATTTCCCCGGCCTGGGCGGGAAAAATCTGGCACAGATGGTTACGGAGATACTGCGCCTGCCCTGCTGGGTAGAAAATGATGTGAATGCAGCAACCCTGGGGGAATATTGGCTGGGAGCCGGCAGAGGGGCTGAGAGTCTTTTTTGTATGACGATTGGTACCGGAATCGGCGGAGCATTTTTGCTAAACGGGAAATTATGGCATGGCCATACCTTTTCTGCTGGAGAAGTGGGACAGGCTAAACTGGGCGGCAGAATTTCCTGGGAAGAAGCAGCGTCCGTCACGGCTTTGGTAGAAAAAACGGCCAAAGCCAAAGGCATTGATAAAGCCACCCTAAATGGCAAACTGATCTGTGATGCCGTGCGCCGGGGAGATAAAACCGCGGCCAGAATTTTGAGGGAGACCGTCCATCATTGGGCAGTTGGGATTGCTGGTGTCTGCCTGATGCTAAATCCTCAGCGGGTTATTCTAGGCGGCGGGATTATGGCCCAGAAAGAATTGCTGGAGCCCTTGCTGAAAAAAGCCTTAGAAAAAGAGCTGATTCCAGTGGTCCGGGAAGGAACGGAATTTGCTTTTGCCGACTTGGGAAATGATGCCGGCTTAATTGGTGCTTTGTATAATTTCCTGGCACGGGAGAAAAAATACCATCTGTAAAGAAATATACCTTGACAGTGACTGTTAAAATGATTACAATATATAGGTATCACTTTGAGACTATGCCGTTAGCCCCGGCAGCATCCCAAAGACTCATCACTGGATACGAGTTTGTTAAAAGTATTTAGGAGGAATCAGGATGAAAACATATATGGCTACTCCGTCTACCATTGAACGCAAATGGTACGTAGTGGATGCCGCCGATAAGACTTTGGGCCGTCTGGCTGCCGAAGTGGCGAAGGTGCTCCGTGGCAAACATAAACCGACTTTTACCCCTCATATGGATACTGGTGATCATGTGATCATCATCAATGCGGCACAAGTAAAACTGACCGGTAAAAAACTGGTGCAGAAAGTTTACTTCCGTCATTCCGGCTATCTGGGTGGTGACAAATATACCAAAGCAGGGGATATGCTGCAAAAAGACCCTGTAAGAATGGTAGAAATGGCTGTAAAAGGTATGGTTCCCCATAACCGTCTGGGCAGCCAGATTATCAAAAAACTGCATGTATACGCTGGTTCTGAACATCCTCATGCTGCACAAAAGCCTGAAGTGTTGACCATCGATATTCGCTAAGAGGAGAGGAGAACTAGGAAATGGCAAAAGTTACTTATGATGCAACTGGCAGCCGCAAGAGCTCTGTTGCCCGCGTTCGCCTTGTTCCGGGCGAAGGCAAGATTGTGATCAACGGTCGTGAACTGGATTCTTATTTCGGCCTGAAGACCCTGGAACTGGTCGTGAAGCAACCGCTGGAAGCTACCGAAACCGTGGGTAAATATGATGTATCTGCCAACGTAGTTGGCGGCGGTATCTCCGGCCAAGCTGGTGCCGTTCGGCACGGTATTGCCAGAGCTCTGCTGAAAGTAGATGCGGACTTCCGTCCCCTGCTGAAAAAAGCAGGCCTTTTGACCCGTGATCCACGGGAAAAAGAACGCCGCAAATACGGCTTGAAAAAAGCAAGAAAAGCTTCTCAGTTCAGCAAGCGGTAATCTACACTGCATACTGCCGAAAATTTATCCAAAGAAAAAGCGCATTCCCAGACGAGGTGCGCTTCTTTTTTATTGGAGAGCGTATAAAGATTAGCCAAATTTGTAGGTTTTTTGGTAGAAGGGTACACGTAGCGTACGCGTAGAGTACAAATTAGCTAGGGTTAGAAAATGGTGGCTTGGTAATCAAAGCTGTCTTTTGCTGTATAGACTCAACATTCCACGACGTAGAAGATTGGGTTGGTTTGCCCTTGACAGACTGGGTGCGCCGGGAGAGCCGCTTGGTTTTTGTGTCGGCAATGGCTTCGTTTAAGGCGCCGGATAAGATGTCAAATGCCTTACTCATGTGCATCACCACCTATGTGAATTGTATTCTATTCATAATGATTTTTACACGCAGCTATAATTATTGTGTCGTTGGCAAGTTTATAAACAATGCGATTGGAAGTGTCAATGCGGCGGCTCCACCACCCAGACAAATTCCCTTTAAGCGGTTCTGGTTTTCCAAGTCCTTCATAAGGAGTACGAAGCATATCCCGAATCAGCTGATTGATTCGTTTAAGCGTTTTTTTATCTTGTGCTTGCCACTCACAATAGTTGGTCCATGCATCTTGATACCATAATAGTTGCACGTTAGTCCTCCAATAATGAATGTTTCACAAGTTTGGCATTACCCGAATCAATCTCTTTCGTTACTTTTTCAAGATAGGAAATATTAGCTGGAGAATAAAACGGGTCTCCGATACGAAACGGGATGGATTGCTCGCGGATTGCCTGTTTAAGAAAGATATTGACTGCCGTGCTAAGATTCATACCCATGCTTTTAAAGAGAATTTGCGCCTGTTCTTTGACATCAGGGTCGATTTTAATATTGGTACTAACAGCTGTCATTGTTATCACCTCTCTTGCTTTATCTTACTATGAAAATTGAAACAAATCAATACGTTGTGTGCCTGATAGGCATAAGAAAACTCTCCTGGATACCTTGATTGTGAATTGCATGAGGATTCCCTGTCCCCTCTTGTCCTTTTTCTCCAAGATGGTACAATCAAAGGAAAGAAGGAAAGGTGAGACGTATGATTACTTTTTATGGAAGCAAAATTTGCATTGACTGCAGAAATACGCTGGCGATTTTAAAGGCAAGAAAGCTGGAAAGCCAATTTCAGTTTGTGGATATTACAGAGAATACCACCAATATGAAAGCGTTCCTTACGCTGCGGGACCATGAGGATGTGTTTGCAGCGGTACGGGAGGGAGAAAATGGCCAGTCTTTCATTGGGATTCCTGCTTTTGTCCGAGAAAATGGGACGATTACGCTGAATTTTGATGAAGCCCTTTCCTGGCTGGGGGAGCCGGCCGTGCGGGAAGAAGAAATCGTGGAGAAAAAGGACTAACGGATAGAGGGTAAATGAAAAGCTTGTGCAGATAAAATTTCCCGCACAAGCTTTTATATTATAGTACTTTATTTTTGACCCAGATGGTATACTCACCGGGTATATTAATGGCATAGGTCGGAGTAGTTTTCGTAAAGGCAGTGATAAAAGGAGATTTATTCTTGTCCTGGGTAAGTACGATGGCGTTGCCGTTCTTATACAGATCTTCTTCTGCCATGAGGGGCATGACGTTTTTCGCATTCCAGGATAAGCCGCCGGGTTTCATTTCCTCAATTTTATCCCGGGGGACCGCCCAATAAATGTTCTTGCCACTATAAAATACGGTGGAGGTACGGTATCCGTCCACAAAGGCAATGGGAGCATCGCCTGTATCCATTTGGGCCAGAGCCAGCCCTGCTTCTTTGCCGGAGCGCATCAGCATAATGCTGGGGGCGACAAAGAGTGTCAGCAGGGTATAGCAGACCATGGCGGTGGCACTGGTTCGTTCTATCTTCAGGCTGCAATCTTTATACAACCCAGCTGTTAAAATGGCCAGGGAGAAGTGGGCCGGGAAGGTATAGGTGGTGTATTTGGTGGCAACCAGCTGAAAAAATACCAAAGTGACAGCTCCGTAAATCAAAAGAAGTTGGGAGACCGGTGCGGCAGTTTTAAAGTGGAGGGCATGGGCCTTCCATTTTTTGTACAGTGTGACTGGCAGGGCAAAGCTCCACGGGGCAAAACCGAGAAAATACACAATGATATAAAAGTACCAGTGGTTCTTGGAAGGGTGCTCTGAAACGGTGGCACGGAGAAAGTTGTGGACGCCTAAAAAGTTCAGCAGAAAATCGGAACCGTGGAGATAGCACATGGTGCCGTACCAGGCACCGCACAATCCGATGAAGAGCAGGAGCCCGGAAAACAGGTGGACATGTTTCATTTCCTGCCAGTCTTTTTTATATCCCAGGAAAACCAGAGCGGTCATTCCTGGCAGGAAAAGCCCGATGGGCCCTTTGGTCAGGGTGGCAAGGGCCGCAAACACATAGCAGAGGTAATAATATTTTTTATTTTCCGTATAGCCCAGATAGAAAAAGGCGATGCTGGCGCTGACGAAAAGAAACAGGGTAGAATCGGTGATCACGGCTTTGGAGAGCAGCCAGCATTCTACGGATGTTCCCAAAATCAAGGCCGAGAGCCAACCGACTTTAGCTCCGTACACCTTCCGGGCAAACCAGTAGGTAAACAGAACCGAAGCCACACCCAAAAGCGCAGCGGGCAGCCGGGCCGCCATTTCGTTAAAGCCAAATAGTTTAAAAGAAAGCGCCAGTTCCCAATAATAGAAAATTGTTTTGTCATACCAGTATTGGCCATAAATCTGGGGAGAGATCCAGTTTCCGGAAAGCACCATTTCCTTGGCCGTCTGCGCATAATTGGCTTCTGCTGTATCGGTTACCGCCAAAAGGCTGTTTCCCACCAGATACAAAAACAAAAAGCAAATGGCGAGTGCCATATACGGGTGTCGTTCCAATAGTTTTTTCATTCGTAGTGCCTCCTGCCTGGACGATTTGCATAGCCGGGTTTGGCCCGGATTTATTCTCTACGTGTATTCTACCGGGGAAGCTTATAGGAAAGTGTAGGGATTCTTAAAATAAAGATAAACACTCCGGAATGGGGTTGCGGGAACGGTGGCGGCGGTTTATGATAAATGTGAAATGCTAAGCAGCTGGGAGGTTTCCCCATGACCATCAAAAAAAGTTTAATTCTTTCCCATATTGTGATGTGCATCTTGCCCTTTCTCATGACATTAGTGGTGCTGGTGACTACATTATTTGGCCTGTACCTTTATGCCTGCAGCGGCAATCACATTATGGCAGAAAGTGATTTTCAGTTTCACGTGGAATCCAATGTGATTCAGACGTCCGTATTCCACAGTCTACGCCATAAACGGAACCTGTACGGCTATAATGGGTATCAGTGGGTACGGGATATCATGGATCCGCTCCAGACCTATGTGATGGTGTACCGGGATGGGCAACCGTTCTACCAGTATGGGAATGGCCTCTTCCAAAACGAAGTGGAACAATTTCGCAAGGGGCAGGCTCAAAAAGAAATGGATCTGAGCAACCTTAACCAGACTTTCAGCTACACACACATGGGGCACTATGAGTATTTGAAACGGGAAACCGTAGGATCCCACGTTTATCATTTATATGTAATTGCCCGCCATCCCATTGAACGCAGTGATGCGGCGATGGAGCGTGCTTTCCGCAATACCAACCGCTTTGTAGGCTTATCCCTATTGGCCTTTATTCTGCTCGTCAGTATCTGTTTGACCCGGCTTATCATCCGGCGCATCCTGACACCCTTGCAGGCATTGAAAAAAGGTTCGGAAGAAATTCAGAAGGGGAACCTGGATATACAAATCCCCTATACCCGAAATGATGAGTTCATTCCTGCCATCCGGGCGTTTAACCTTATGACCGGAAAATTAGGAGAATCCCTGCGGCAGCGGGAAGCGGATGAAGAAAAACGCAAAGAACTCATTGCCAGTATCTCCCATGATATCCGAACGCCCCTTACTTCTATCAAAGCTTATGTGGAAGGCCTGCTGGATCATGTGGCAACGACGCCGGAACGACAGGAGCGATATCTCCGGGTGATTCAGAAAAAAACGGGTGTGCTGGAGCGGCTTATTGAACAGCTTTTCTTACTATCCAAGATGGAACTGGGAGAAAAAGTCCTGCCGCTGGAGGTGCTGGACCTGGGAGAAATGGTTCGAGGGTATATGGGAGAAAATCAGCTGGACTGGGAGAAAAAAGGCGGCCATGTGGAGCTGATCGCTCCTTGTCCTGTTTTCGTGGCGGGAAACAAACTGCTGTTAGAGCGGGTGCTTGGGAATTTGATTTCCAACAGCATTAAATACAAGACCGCGGATATCGTTCAGATACAAATTACTGTTGCTGCGAAAGAAAATCAAGCGGTGCTTACCGTTGAAGACGACGGCCCGGGCGTAGTCCCGGAAGCCCTTACCCGCCTGACGGACATCTTTTATCGCACGGATAAAGCTCGTGGATGCACGGATAATGGCAGCGGATTGGGCCTTGCCATAGTGAACCGGGCCGTGCGCCTTATGCAGGGAACTATTGCGTTTGCCAATCGTACGCCCCACGGCCTTGCCGCTGTAATTACCTTGCCTTTGGAGAAAAATCATGAATAAAAAAATCCTGATTATCGAAGATGATGAAGATATTGCTTTTATTGAAAAAGATTACCTGGAAGTCAGCGGGTATGATGTCACCGTAGAAGTCAACGGGACAAAGGGCTTTCAAAAAGCCCAGGACGAAGCCTATGATTTAATCCTGTTGGATATTATGCTTCCCGGCATGGATGGCTTTGAGATCTGCCGGAAGCTGCGGGATAAAGTTGATATCCCTATTGTTATGGTGACGGCTAAACGCACGGATATTGATAAAATCCGGGGGCTGGGGTTTGGAGCAGATGCGTATATTGAAAAACCCTTTTCCCCCAGCGTGCTGGTAGCCAAGGTGAAGGCGCAGCTGGCCCAGTATGACCGGTTAAAAGGTACGCAGCCGGACAAAAAGCGTATCACCTTTGGTACCATTTCCTTGGAGTCCGATACCCATCGGGTCTTTGTCAAAGGAGAGGAAAAAATTCTCCCCAACAAGGAATTTAGACTGCTGGAATTTTTGATGCTGCATCCAGATTTGGTCTTTAGCCGGGAGGCGCTCTATACCCGGATTTGGGGCATGGATTCGCTGGGCAATACCGCCACGGTCCCGGTGCACATCAACCGGCTGCGGGACGTACTGGAAGAAGATCCTGCCAATCCCCAGCATATCCTTACCATCTGGGGTGTAGGGTACAAGTTTAAACCGTGAACAACACCATATTTTTGACTATGATTTGTGAGAACATTGATGGTTTCATTGTTAAAAAAACGGAATTTTAACAATGAAATTTGACTAAGGCAGTAAGAAACGAGATAATGTGGTATACTAAGGTCATCTACATAGAAAAGGGGAGTGGGAACTATGCCCAACACACGGGAGGAAGCATGGGAAATGCTGAAAGCATATAACAAGGAAGCGTTTCACCGGCAGCACGGCCTTACGGTGGAAGGCTGCCTGCGGTATTTTGCCAGGGAACTGGGCTATGGAGCGCAGGAAGATTTCTGGGGCATGGTAGGCCTTCTCCACGACCTGGATTTTGAAAAGTATCCGGACCAGCACTGCAAAAAGGAAGCAGAGATTCTCCGGGAGCAGGGCTGGGACGAAAAATTGATTCATGCAGTAGCCAGTCACGGCTGGCCCCGGTGCAGCGACGTGGAACCCCAGGAAGAAATGGAAAAGGTCCTGTATGCGGTGGATGAATTGTCCGGTCTCATTGGAGCGGTGGCACTGATGCATCCCAGCAAAAGCACCCAGGATATGCAAGTGAAATCCTTGAAGAAAAAATTCAAGGACAAACGGTTCGCAGCGGGCTGCAGCCGGGATGTGATCCAGCAGGGGGCGGACATGCTGGGCTGGGACTTGAACAAATTGTTTGAACAGAGCATTTTGGCCATGCGGTCCTGCGAAGATTCCGTGCGGAAAGTGATGGACGATCCGGAAGCGCAAAAGTAATAACAAGTATATAGAAAAAGGGGGCGGGGCCTTGAATCAGGGTCTCGCTCCTGCGTATAATAGGGGTAACGAACGGGGGTGGAACTGTGGGAAAAAATTATGCCAAGCCCGATGAAATTATGTATCATACCGGGCTTTCCAAAAATATGCTGCTCGGCGCAGAAATTGCCCTGCTCCCCGGGGATCCGGAGCGGGTCGAAAGTCTGGCTAAAGCCATGGGCCCAACCATTGACCTTACCAAACGCCGGGAATACACCAGCTGCCTTGCCCAGGTAAACGATCATCCGGTGCTGGTGTGCTCTACCGGGATGGGCGGCCCCAGCACGGCCATTTGTCTGGAGGAACTGGCCCGCATTGGCATTACCCAGGTGATCCGGGTGGGGACTACAGGCTCGTTGCAGGATGATTTAAATCTGGGCGACGTGGTGATTATGAAAGCAGCGGTGCGTCTGGAAGGCACCAGCACCCACTACGCCCCGCTGGAATTTCCCGCCGTGGCAGATTTTGAATTAACGCAGCTTTTAGATTATGCGGCCCATGTAGAGCAAGTGCCTCACAAAGTGGGCATCTGCTGCTCTTCCGATACCTTCTGGCCCGGACAGGAACGCTACGACAGTTTTACCGGTTACGTGCCCCGGCGTTTTCAGGGCAGCATGAAAGAGTGGCAGCAGCTGGGCGTCACCAATTATGAAATGGAAACGGCGGCGGTGTTTGTGGTGAGCCAGGCATTAGGGCTGAAAGCAGCCAGTTTGTGCGGCGTGGTGGCGAAACGAACGGACAGCGAAAGCATTGCGTCTTCCAGCGTGTACGAATTGGCGGAAGAACGTTTCCAGAAAACCCTGAAACGGGCGCTGACAGAATGGCTGGGAAGGAAAAAATCGTGAAACGTTGTGTGATTTTGGTGCTGGATTCTTTTGGTATCGGCGGCGCCGAAGATGCGGCACGCTTTGGGGACGCAGGCAGTGATACGCTGGGCCACATTACGGCATGGTTTCCTGCCCATACAGGGAAAAATCTGGAACTGCCCCATCTGGCGCAACTGGGCCTTGGCTTTGCCTCAGAGATGAGCACCGGGCAGCCGCTATCTTATCCCATCGGAAAAGCTCAGCCTTTACTTGGCGCCTATACCTACGCCAAAGAAATTTCCAGTGGAAAAGATACTTTAAGCGGGCACTGGGAATTGTGCGGGGTGCCGGTGAATTTTCAGTGGGGGTATTTCTCTGATAAACCTCATTGCTTTCCCAAAGAAATTATAGACGGCCTGATTCAAAAGGGGCAGCTGCCCGGCGTACTGGGGGAAAAACATGCTTCCGGTACGGCCATCATCCAGGAGTTGGGAGAAGAACACCTGAAAACGGGTAAACCCATCGTCTATACCTCGGCAGATTCCGTCCTCCAGATCGCAGCCCACGAAACCCATTTTGGTTTGCAGCGGCTCTATGCCCTGTGCGAAATTGCCTACAAACTGGTGCAGCCTTGGCACATCGCCCGGGTGATTGCCCGCCCCTTTGTGGGAGAAAAGGTGGGGGAATTTACCCGCACCGGCAATCGGCACGATTATGCAGTGCCAGCGCCGGAAAAAACGCTGGTAGATGCGGTGTATGAAAGCGCCGGCGGCGTGTATGCAGTGGGAAAAATCGCCGATATTTTCGCCCACAGGGGCATTACAAAAGCCTATCATGCGACGGGTCTAGACGCGTTGTTTGATGCTACGCTTGCCGCAATGGGAGAGGCGGGAGACAGGAGTCTTGTCTTTACAAATTTTGTGGATTTTGATTCCACCTATGGGCACCGGCGGGATGTGCTGGGCTATGGCAAAGGATTGGAGCGGATTGATCAGCGTCTGCCGGAGCTTTGGAAAAGATTGCAGCCCGGGGATTTGGCGCTCATTACCGCAGATCACGGCTGTGACCCCACCTGGAAGGGAACGGATCATACGAGGGAACATGTGCCCGTACTCTTTTTTGGATCCAAGGTTATCCCCGGCCCGCTGGAACCTATGGCAACTTATTCCGACATGGGGCAGATTTTAGCCCGCCATTTGGACTTGAAACTTACAAGAGGAACCTGGCAGAAGGTGATAGCATGAAAAAATGGCAGATTTTAGTAATTGCGGCGCTCTGCTGCGTGACGAGCCTGTGCTTTGGGGCAGAAAAAACACCGGCAGAAACACCAAACACGGCGGTGGCAGCGGATGTGACACCATACAGCCGCAAACAAATTGCCTTTGTGGTGTATGACACTACAGGTAACGCCACCAGCACCATGAAAGCGGTGTGGAAACGGCAGGTCCGGCAGGCCTATCCACGAAAATCCTACGGCTTTATGGAAGATCCCCAGGCCGCTACGGCAGCCGGTGAAGTTTTGCAGCAGTATGGGGGAATTTCCTACCCCATTGAAAAACCTGTGATGGCAAAAATTGCGGAAAAGGCCAAGGCGGATGTGGTGGCCATCGTGGTGGTCCGGGCTATGGAAGAATATTATGTGGAGCCGCTGCTTTTGGATCCGTTTGATGGGCCGGAAACCTGGCTGCGAGTGGTGAGCGGTGCCGATCTCTATATTTACAAGCAAGAAGGGGACCAGTATAAGAAGAAAAAATTGCGGAAAATCAGAACCACGGACGTGGCCCGGGCCGTACACCCGCAGCAGGAAATTCAGTATGCCCTGAGTGACCTGGCCATGGACATGGAGGGAAAGGAACACATTTAACCCATGGTACCAAACGAAGTCATGCGAGGCATTTTAATCCCTTTTCTGGGCACCAGCCTGGGAGCGGGATGCGTCTATTTCATGAAAAACCAGCTAAAGCTGAATGTGCAGCGGGGCCTGGATGGATTTGCGGCGGGTGTGATGGTGGCCGCTTCGGTGTGGAGCCTGCTCATCCCTGCCATTGAGGAATCCGTTCCCACTATGGGACGCTTGGCGTTTCTTCCTGCCGTTATCGGCTTTTGGGTGGGGACGGGATTTTTACTGCTGCTGGATGTATTGATTCCTCACCTGCATTTAAACCGGGATGCCAAGCCAGAAGGCTTGCGGAGCCATCTCCAGCGCACCACCATGATGATTCTTGCGGTGACGCTCCACAATATCCCGGAGGGCATGGCGGTAGGCATGATTTACGCCGGCTTTTTACTGGATCCGGGGACCATTTCCATCGGCAGTGCGGCGGCGTTGTCTCTGGGCATTGCCATCCAAAATTTCCCAGAAGGAGCCATCATTTCCATGCCCCTTAAAGCCGCCGGCATGGGAAAACACAAAGCCTTTGTAGGCGGTGTGCTGTCCGGTGTTGTGGAGCCCATTGCGGCGATTTTCACCATTTGGGCATCAAACTTCATCGGGCATCTGTTGCCCTATTTTCTCAGCTTTGCCGCAGGTGCTATGCTGTATGTGGTGGTGGAAGAAATGATCCCGGAAATGAGCGCCGGGGAACATTCCAATGTAGGCGTATTGTGCTTTGCCCTTGGATTTACCGTCATGATGACGCTGGATGTGGCGCTGGGGTAAAAGTAATAAAAAGTAAAAGATTTTCTTGTTCGTTGTCAAAGCAACGGAAATGCGGTCCGACTTTGTTATAATGGAACTATCGAATGAACAAACTTATACGATAGTGCTACCAATGCAATAAGAAAAAGGGGAGTGCAACAATGGAAAACAAGATGTTCTGCTTTCAATGTCAGGAAACTGCCGGCTGTAAAGGCTGTACTATGGTGGGGGTGTGCGGTAAGAAACCGGAAGTCGCTGCCATGCAGGATTTGCTGATTTATGTGACTAAAGGCCTTTCTGCCGTGACCACCGCCCTGCGGAACGAAGGCAAAACGGTAAGCCGGGATGTGAACCATATGGTTTCCTGGAACCTGTTCACCACCATTACCAATGCCAACTTTGACCGGGAAGCGATTATTGAACGGGTAAAAATGACCCTGGCCCAAAAAGAAGCGCTGCGGAAAGAACTGAGCAGCGAAGCAGGACTTACGGAAGCGGCCCTTTGGAACGGCACGGAAGATACGTTTGACGCCAAAGCAAAAACCGTGGGCGTGCTGGCCACCCAGGATGAAGACATTCGCAGCTTGCGGGAACTGATTACCTACGGCTTGAAAGGTCTGTGCGCTTACAGCAAACATGCAAACGTATTGCTGCAGGACGACGAAGAAGTGGATGCTTTTATCCAAAGAGCATTGACGGAAATCCAGGACGACAGCAAATCCGTGGATGATCTGGTAGCGCTGACTCTGGAAACTGGGAAATATGGCGTGCAGGGCATGGCCCTGCTGGATAAAGCCAATACCACGGCCTATGGTAATCCGGAACTGACCACCGTGGATATCGGCGTGCGGAACAACCCGGCGATTTTAATCAGCGGCCACGATCTGAAAGATCTGGAAATGCTGCTGGATCAGACCCAGGGCACCGGTGTGGATGTCTATACCCACTCTGAAATGCTGCCGGCCCATTACTATCCGTTCTTTAAGAAATACAAAAACTTTGCAGGGAACTATGGGAATGCCTGGTGGAAACAAAAAGAAGAATTCACCAGCTTTAACGGCCCCATTCTCATGACCACCAACTGCATTGTGCCGCCTAAGGCGGAATACAAAGACAGACTGTGGACCACCGGTGCTACTGGTTTCCCCGGTTGCCGTCACATTGATGCGGACGAAAACGGCTGGAAAGATTTCAGCGAAATCATTGCCCAGGCCAAAACGCTGCCGGCACCTACAGAAATCGAACACGGCTCCATCGTGGGCGGTTTTGCTCATGAGCAGGTCTTTGCCCTGGCAGACAAAGTAGTGGATGCCGTTAAGAGCGGCGCCATCCGGAGATTCTTCGTTATGGCCGGCTGCGATGGCCGGATGAAGAGCCGGGAATACTACAAAGAATTTGCCCAGGCCCTGCCGAAAGATACGGTCATTCTCACCGCCGGCTGTGCTAAATACAAATACAACAAGCTGCCTCTGGGCGATATCGGCGGCATTCCCCGGGTACTGGATGCCGGGCAGTGCAACGATTCCTACTCTCTGGCACTCATCGCCCTGAAACTCAAGGAAGTCTTTGGGGTGGAAAGCGTCAACGATCTGCCCATCAGCTTCAACATTGCCTGGTATGAACAAAAGGCCGTTATCGTACTGCTGGCACTCCTGTATCTGGGCGTGAAGAATATCCATCTAGGACCCACCCTGCCAGCATTCCTCTCCCCCAATGTGGCCAGCGTACTGGTGAAAAACTTTGGCATTGCCGGGATCGGCACGGTAGAAGACGATATCAAACTGTTTTTAGGCGCCTAAGGAATTAGGAAAGAAGGGATTTCCATGGGAACGCTGCAAGTAAAACGCATTTATGAAGCACTGGAGGAAAAAGACGGCAGCAGGATTCTGGTAGACCGGCTGTGGCCACGGGGCATTAAAAAAGAAAATGCAGCCCTCTTGGCATGGGATAAAACCCTTGCCCCGACCAATGAACTGCGAAAAGCCTTCGGCCATGATGTGGAGAAATTCCCTGCGTTTCAGGAGGCCTACCGGGCGGAACTGGAACAAAATCCGGAGGCAGCAAAGTTCCGGGAGCAGGTGAGGCAGCTCCTTACCCAGGGGAATGTGACACTGCTCTACGGGGCCAAGGATGAAACCCATAACAATGCGGTAGTCTTGCGGGAGTGGCTATTGGAGTCCCTTTGATGAAAAAAATTCCCATTGCGCAAAATACCATACAGGAAACCCTGCTTATTCCCCTCTATGCCAGGGCGCTGGGGAGCGAGCTTTTCCCCCAGATTTTGTACGACCCCCTGGCAAGGGAGAGTATGGCACATCTGGACTATGATTTTGCGGCCCTTACTGCCAAAAAGCAGACACGCATTTGGCAGTTTGGTGCACTGGAAGGCATTTTGCGCAGCCGGGATATGCTTTTTGAAATGAAAGAGTATCTGGCGGCACATCCCGGTGCCGCCATTGTCAATTTGGGCTGCGGGCTGGATACTACGCCGCGACTGGTAGCTACCGGGAATAGTAAAATCTACAACATTGACCGGGACGATGTAATGAACCTCCGGCAGCAGATTTTGCCGCTAGATGACAGGGATTGCAACCTGTCGGCAGATCTGCGTGACCCTTCCTGGTTGCAGGTTATTGATGGAGCAAAGGGCGTGTTCCTTTTTGCCGCAGGGGTATTTATGTACCTGCAGCGGGAAGAAGTAGAAACGCTTCTCCGCAATATCCGTAAGGCATTTCCTACCGGTACGTTGGTCTTTGACACCGTGGGAAAGGCGGGCGTTCAGATCCTGATGAAATGTACGCTGCAAACCATGGGGATTTACCATGTGGATGGGTTATTTTACGCGAATCACCCGCTGCAAGATATTCTATGGCCGGAAGGCTGTGAAGTGAACGTACGGCCCTACCTGACAGGATATGTGAATCTGCGAAAAGAAGGCGTACCGCCCCTGTTGCGATGGGCGGCGTTCCTTTTTGACCATTTGTTTCATATGCGGATTTGTCAGATGCGGTGGTAAAAAATCTTGCAGTATTGCTACTTTTAACCACGTTGGAAAAAGAACTGACAAAAAGATTAAAATATTGTATAATAATATACAAAATCATATGTCCCTCCCTGAATGGATGATGTACATTCGGGGGGGACATTCTCGCAAGTTGTGACGTATTATAGGTACAAATAAGTTTTATAGAAGAAACTGCCAGCGGGGAGGGAAATTTCAAAGTAAAATGGGGAAAAAGAAACAAACCGTTCTGGAAACGGCGATTTTATTGACGCTGATCACAGGCGCAATGTTTCCTGTGACGGGGCAAGCGACGAACCGGAATGTAGCGCAAATCGGGGTTGATAATGCTGGGAAACTCATAACCGTGGGTACGGAAACCCAGTGGGAACTCGAATGGAATGCCATTGCCAAAGCACCAACATCGTTGAAACCATTTGGGGTAGGGTATAATCAGGTGGATACCAGTACATCGCCCACCGGGCTATCTGTCTATGCGGATACTGTTAAAATCGAGAGTACACAGGCCCCAAGGCAAAGTTATGGTTTGTCCTTGAATGATACTAACCCTAAAGGGAACGCTGCTACTGCCCAAAATCATACCGTGAATATTACGGCGGGAAACATTGCCATCAAGGCGGAGGGAGGTACCAATACACGATTTGGAGATATGGTGGCCGGAGTCAATACGTATTATGTTCCGGTCAATATGAAGGCGAATAACGAACTGACCATTGCAGCGAACAATAAGAATAACGCCAATAGAAGTCCCGCATCTTATGTTATCCAAACGGACAGCGCACCGGTATCCTTGGAAGCAAGTGATATAACGCTGTCTACAAAGGGGAAACGTCTGGTAAGGGGGATCCGTGTGGATACCACCCAAACTGACTTGCCAGGATCTGTCACGCTGCAAGCCAGCGGGGCTTTGCATGTACAGTCAGAGCTTGTAGATGATTCAAACGTAAAATCCGGCGTGCAGCAATTATATGGAATCTATCTAGGAACTGGAACGGTTACCGGAACTGCCAAAAATATTTCTGTCGCCGTAAACGGTGCTAAGGGATTATCCGGTGCCAGTATTCGTGCGATAGAGATTCCGGGAAATAAAGTTGGGAATGCATCCCTTTCCGGAGAACGCAATCTTATTTTGCAGGCAGAGGATACGCTCTCTATTTCCGCGGAAGGAAAAGGAGCTACTACAGCTATCACCGCCCATGCTATTGGTACCAATTCCCCGGAAAAAACCGTGCTGAAAGGGGGAACGGTCACCATTACCAGCAATGGGGACAGTGATAAATGGGGTACTGTCGTTGGCATTTCTAATGGCAGTGATGGAAATGAAAATGCGGCAAAAGGTGAGATGACGATTACCGCAACCAAGGGCCTCGTCACCATTCAAGCAGAAAGTAAAAACGGCGGCGCACAAGGGATTCACACTTCGAATAATGCCGAAACAAATATTAAAGGAAATTCCGTGGCAGTGAGTGCCAAAGCCAATAATGCCACTGTCGTTAAAGGCGTATGGGCAACCTCACCCCTGGAAACTCCGGCGCAACTGACGATGACAGCAACCTCCGGAAAAGTGACCATTAATAGTAAAAGCACAAGTGGTGCCGCAGTGGGGATACAAGCTAGTGACAATGGAAAAGTAACGATTGCGGCACCGGAAACAGAAATCGTAAGCACCGCTGCCAAGAAAAATGTTAACGGTACACGGAGTGCTGGTATTTTTACAAATAGTGATGAAGACTACCGACCCGAAGTGCATATTACTTCTGCCACTACCGTAACGGCCAATCGAACCGGAAGTGAAATCTTCCCCGCTATTTTGAACTGGTACGGGAATGTCACCTTGGACGGGGATAAGGCCGTGCTGGATACCACGGGAGAAAGCGCAGACGAGGGGAATATCATCGCGAACTATGATACCGTTGCAATCCGGGCAAAATCCATTCAGATCGGACATCCTTCAGAGACTGCCCGGTGGAGCAGTGTATATACGGGCGGGTTTATGGCCGACAAGGCAGTAACCTATATTAACGCAAAGGATGACGGCTCTGATAATGGGTCCACGGATACCAAAGTTTATGGGAACATGTGGTCTGATGGAACCGAAGACGATGATGGAGTTTGGAACGGAGCACTGTATGCCAACTTCACCGGGGCGAATTCTTCTCTGACAGGACAAACTTGGTATTCTTTGGCAGATGATGTGATGCAGGTATCCTTTGCCAATGGCGCGCAGTGGAATGTTACCGGCAATAGCAGACTTACCACCCTAACCAACAAGGCTGGCAAAGTTGACCTGTCCTATACGACGAGAAATCAGACTGTTACAACTACGCCGGAATACCAGACCGTTACCACGAGAAATTTGGACGGGGATAACGGCGTCTTTATCATGGATACGGATTTGCAGGAAAGCGCGGACAATAAGACGGTAAACGGGCACAGCGACCAGCTGATTATCACCGACAGTAGCGCCGGCACTCACCAACTCTTGATCAAGGACCACAGCCAAACCATTAATCAGACAGCCCAGGACGGATATGTCCTGCTGGTACAGGATAAAAGTGCGGCGGGAAATAATAACGCCGTATTTACCGGACATGCCAAGCTGCAAAACGGGGGCCTTTTTGCCCACCTGGTAGAAGTGACCAATGAGGATCCGGATGCTTCTCTGGGCTATACGGATGTACCGGAAGGCAGCAAAAACTGGTATGTACGGATGACGGATAAACCAATTCCACAACCAGAACCCGAACCGGAACCCGAGCCCGAACCACAACCGGAACCACAGCCTGAACCGCAACCCGAACCGATCCCGCAACCACAGGTCACGGATAACGGGGAAAATCAGATTACCTTTAACCGCAGCCGGTATGCTGCGCTGTGGCTGGAACAGGATACATTGCGGAAACGGCTGGGCGAACTGCGCAGCAGTACCCAGGATGATGGATTGTGGGTGCGTGTGCGCCGGGGCGAGTATCGGATGAAAGGCTTGGAAGGCCTTTCTGATTTTACTACGTACCAAATCGGCTATGATAAAGAACTTGCGCACCAGGGTAATACCCGCCGCTTTGTGGGCGCTGCGTATCACCACACGGATGTGGGCTTCGGGTATCCCCGTATGGGCGAAGATTCCGGAATGAACCTGGATGTGGCCAGTGTGTATTACACAACATTGGGAGATAAGGGCCACTATTTGGATCTGGTAGGCAAATGGGGCAGCGCCAACGGTAAAATGAAAGCCTTTGGCGACTTCCCGGAAAACGCCCGCTGGAGTGGCAATGTATATGCCCTTAGTGCCGAGTATGGCCGCAAAATGCAGCTGAAAAATAGTTGGTACCTAGAGCCGGAAGCCCAGCTCACCTATGGACATTTAAGCGGAGACAGCTATACCTCCAGCCAGGGAACTCATGGCTATCTGGAAGGGATTAATAGTCTTATGTTCCGCACAGGCTTTACCGTGGGGAAAAAGACCAGCCATGCGGAATATTACGGCAGATTTTTCTGGAACCATGAATTTGCCGGCGACAGCCGGGCCACGTTCCTGGATAAAAACGGGGATCGCCTGCGGGATGATTACGACTTTGGCAGCAGCTGGATGACGCTGGGACTGGGCGCCCAGACCGCCATCGGCAAAGACATGTATCTTTATGGCGACGTGGAAAAGAATTTTGGCGGCGCCGTACGGAGTAAATGGATCTGGAATATCGGCGTAAGGTATTCTTTCTAAATCTAGTGGACATGAAGTGATTTCGCTTCATGTCCATTTTATTTTTAGCCTGTTCACTGTGGGGGATACTAAAAGCCCTTGTGATTTTTTTGTACATGTTATATTATATAGTCGTAACTAACATAGTCATGACTATATAAAACAGAAAGGAACACTATGTTTATCGGGAGACACCAAGAACTTGCGGCCATGGAAAAACGCTATGCCGGCACCCGGTTTGAATTCCTGGTGATTTATGGGAGAAGGCGGGTAGGAAAAACCCGTCTGATTAGGGAATTTATCCGGGACAAGAACGCCGTGTATTTTATGGCAACAGAACAAAGTGAAAAAGAGCAGTTGATTAATCTTACGGCGGCATTGCGGGAACAGCTGCCCGACCCCCGTACGCAATTTTTACCGCAATTTGCCAGCTTTGAGGACCTGTTTTCCTATTTGGCAGAAGCGGCTAGCCGCCAGCGGCTAGTCTTTGTCATTGATGAATATCCCTATCTGGCAAGGGCGGTACCGGGCATTTCTTCTATTTTGCAAAAATATATAGATAACGCCTGGGGAACAACGGGGCTTTACCTGATTTTGTGCGGGTCTTCCATGAGTTTTATGGAGCGGCAGGTTCTCAGTTACCAAAGTCCGCTGTATGGACGGAGAACAGCACAGATCAAATTGCATCCGCTGCCCTTTTATGAGAGCATGCGCTTTTTCCCGGAGTGGAAGGACGAAGAAAAGCTACTGGCTTATGGTGTGTGCGGCGGGATTCCTCAATATTTGCTGTATTTGTCCCAATATGCCACCTTGGAAGAGGCGGTACAGGAAGAATTTTTGTCCGTCAGCGGGCATTTGCAGGAAGAACCTTCTAATCTGATGCTGCAGGAGCTACGGGAGCCGGCTGTATATAATTCGATTTTGACGGCCATTGCCCACGGGGCGACCCGGCTGAACGAAATCGCCCAGGCGGTGGGAAAAGAATCCGGGCAGGTGAATTTTTACCTGAGCAACTTGAAAGACCTGGAAATTATTGAAAAGAAAAAGCCAGTAGAAGAAACAGCGACACGCAGAACCATTTATCAGATTAAGGACAATTTGTACCGCTTCTGGTACCGGTTTATCCCGGAATGTACGTCTTTGATCGCCATGGGGCTGGGGAAAAGAGCCTGGAAGGAAAAGATTGCTCCGGATTTTCCGGAATATTTCGGGCATATTTTTGAAGATATTTGCCTGCAATATGTCCAGTATTTGGTTGCCACAGAAAAAATTCCTGAGCTGTATACCCAGTATGGCAGCTGGTGGGGAACGGATCCCCAAAAACATCGGGGAGAAGAAATTGATTTGGTGTGTACCAGTGACACGGATGTATTGTGCGGGGAATGTAAATGGCGCAAAGAACCGGTGGGCTATCCAGTCCTTGCTACGCTGAAAGAACGCGGCGCATTGATTCAAAAAGGCCGCCAAATGCACTATATTCTGTTTTCCAAATCCGGCTTTACGGCAGGGCTACAGGAACAGCTGGACACGGATGAAGCGGCCCTGATTTCTTTAAAAAATATCCTGGAAACAGGCAAGGTATAACGATAGTAGCAATGTGAAAGGAGCGCATGATGAGCGAACGGTACTATATGGGCTTTGATGCGGGGACCCAAAGCGTAAAAGTGGCGGTATACAGCGACAGCGGTGAATGCGTAGCCATGGCGACAGCTATGACTCATTTGCACACGCCGCAGCCCGGCTGGGTGGAAATGGACGTGGATGAGTACTACCAGCTGATCAAGCAATGCATGAGATCTTGCCGGGAGCAGATGGATCAGAAAGGCCTTGCCATTAGTGGCGTGCGGGCCGTCATGGGGGACGGGATTATTTGCGGCATTGCCGGGATTGACAAGGACGGAAAACCGGTAACGCCCTATATCAATTATCTGGACAGCCGCACGGCGGAGGATGTGGCTGCCTTAAAAGCGCTCCATTTGGATATTTGGGGCAAGGAAACTGGCAATGCAGAGCCTAATATTATGTTCCCCGCACTGTTTGCCCGGTGGTTTCTGCGGAATTGTCCCGGTGCACGGGAAAACGTGGTGAAATTTGTCCATAATGGGCCGTATATTTTGTTGCACCTGGCGGGACTTCCTGCGGAAGATGCTTTTATCGACTGGGGAACTATGAGCGGCTGGGGGCTGGGCTATAACGTCATAGAAAAAAAGTGGTCCCAAACCCAGTTGGATATACTGGGCATAGATAGGAAGTACATGCCAAAAATCGTAAAGCCCTGGGACATCATCGGCACGCTGTGTGAAAAAGATGCGGCGGAGACTGGTTTCCCTGCGGGCATACCTATTTGTGCCGGGGCGGGGGACACCATGGAATCCATGATGGGCAGCGGCATTTTGGAAGCGGGGCAGGCGGTGGATGTAGCCGGCACCTGTGCCATGTTCTGTGCGGCCACGGATGGAATTGTACCGGCCCTTTCCGTACCGGGAAGCAATTTGATTTTTAATTCCGGGACATTGCCTGGCACGTATTTTTACTGGGGCATGGTGCGTACCGGCGGCCTTGCCCTGCGCTGGTTTAAGGATGAAATCGCCAAAAAAGAAACGGATGGGGACTATTACCAGACCATGGACGAGCTGGCTAAACGGCACAAACCGGGATGTGATGGCGCCCTGTTTATTCCCTATCTAACCGGGGGCAACGGCGCCTATCCCAACGTGCGGGGGACGTTTACCGGGCTCACACTGGACAGCGACCAGGGTGCTTTGTGGCGGTGCGTGCTGGAAGGCATCGGCTACGACTATATGGAAATCACGGACCGCTACCGAAACGCAGGGATTGACTTAACGCAGCTTACCATTACAGAAGGGGGCAGCAAGGACGCTTTATGGAACCAGATTAAAGCGGATATGCTGGATACCCGGGTAGTGACTTTGCAAGTGGCCGGCGGCGCAGTGCCTACCAATTGTTTGGTGGCAGCGTATGCGGTAGGAGATATACAGGACCTGAAAGCGGCATTACAAAAGCAGCAGGGGGTAAAAGAAACCTTCCTTCCGCAAAAAGAAAATACGGCATTGTATCGGAACAATGCCGTAAAGAGAGAACGGTTATTAAAGGCTTTAAATCAAACGTTGTAAAACATGTAAAAAAATATAATTAGCCCCGACAGGGGCAGCTGACGGCCTAAGTTTGCCTCACTAAAATTTTCCGCCTTGCCGTTCCCGGGTGCCTCCCGCAAACGCAGCCGCTTTGCGGCTTTGAACGGTTGCTCCCGGCACCCAGCAAAACGGAAAATTTCTTGACGCTCGGCAAAATGTCCGCCATCTGACCCTGTCGGGGCTTTTTGTGTTAGTCTTTATTTTCTGGCTCTATACCGTTGACGATTTCAGCAATCCATGTCCCAATGGTTTGGCTCAATGCCAGGCGGGCGTTGTCCAAGCTATGGTTGGAAGGGAATATAACTTTTTTATGGTGCGCTTTTGTGGGGTGCTGCGAAAGCGCCTGCCACAACCGATCCACCATAAGCTTTGGCGGGGCAACAGGATCTTTTTCTCCCCCGATCAGTAGTAGATTCCGATCTTGAAACCAAGACGCCGCTTTGGCAAAATCCCAGGCCGCAGCATGTTCCCGGCTGTCCTGGCACAACGCTTCCAGGGACTCCAGGTGCAGCACGGGACTGCATTCTTTAAACATGGCTTCCAATTCTGCCTGTCCAAAGGCTTGGGCATAGGCCAGATGATCAAAGGGACAAAAAGCAATGCTCCCCCGGAGAAACGGCAGTTGCTTAGACGTCTGGATGACCGTATTGCCTCCGTTGGAATGGCCGGCGAGAAAAAGATTATCCGGATCCAGATGAAAGACGTCCTGCCGCACAGGATCCTGTACCCAGCGCGCCAGAAAAAGAGTATCCTCAATACAATGGGTGAAGGAATAGGTCCCGCCGCTGCCCCATGCGCCCCGGTGATACGGCCGCAAAACGGCACAGCCCATGCGGCGCAGGTCTTGAGCCAGATCATCGTTATTGGTGGTGCCAGGGATGCCGTGGCAGAGAATGACGGTAGGATGGGGCCCGGGGAAATACCCACTTGGCAGGTAGAGTTCCATAAGGACACGCTCCCCGCCAATCAGCACGTCTTTTTCTAACGACTGGGGCAGAGCCGCTTTTCCATCCGGGTCTGCTTCCTGAAATAAGAAGCGGGGATCAATGGTCTTGCGCATAGAGACTTCCTTCCGTTAACTGTTTTTTGTACCAATCCTTGCCGTAGAAAATCCGGGTGATGAGCATGGAGACCACGGTGTCACCGCAGGAATTGAGCAGCGTACAACCCGGGTCAAACAGCTCAATGACCATTAGCAGGATGGGAAAGGCTGCTTCCGGCAAATGAAAAACGGAAATAATCATGGTTTCGCCAGCGGCGCCGCCACCGGGTACGGAAGAGGTGGCCACGGAAGAGGTTACACCTACAAAAAGCGCCAGCAAGAATTCTCCGCCTGTTAGCGGATGACCGAACAAGGTAGTGGACAGTACTACGGCGTACACCATGGCAATACAGGCACCGTCCATGTGGCAGGTTGCCCCCATGGAAACCACCACGGAAGAAATTTCCCGGGGCACGCCCAGCTTGTCACAGGCTTCCATCTGCAAAGGAATGGTCGCCGCCGAAGAACGGGTACCCAGCGCCGTCAGGGCAGGGCCCAAAATCACCTTAAAGAAATTCTTGACACCCCAGAAACCGGCACCCAGATAGGCATAGAATCCCAGGAAAACAAAGAAGTACACAAAAACCACGGTATAAAATACCAGCATGGCGCTGCCATAGGTTTTTAGCAAATCGGCTCCATAGGTCCCGGTCAGATCCGCAAAATAGCAGCCCAATCCAAGTGGTGCCGCCTTCATCAGCAAAGCCACCATTTTGTAGCAAATTTGGCTCATGCTGTTCATCCAGTCCACTACCGGTTTAGCGTCTTCGCCCACCAGGGAGCAGCAGATGCCAAAGAAAATCGTAAGCAGGATAAGGGGCAGCACGTGGAAACGGGACAGCAGCAACGGCAAATCCCCTACGGTGAGGGTATCCACAATCTGCTGCCCGATGGACAGCGGTTTGGCTGCTTCCATGGCTTTTACCGGGGCGGTGAAGGTGGTAGGCACGCCGGTAAACTGGGTGACCAAAAGAATCAATCCGCCGGAAATGGTGGCTGTCAGAATAAAAATAATCAGGGTGTAGCCAATCATTCTCCCGACTTTCCCCGCATCTTTGGTGCTGGCGATGGAGCCTGCAATGGAGAAAAAGATCAGGGGTACAATGAGACAAAACAACAGATTCAGAAAAATTTGCCCGATAGGCTTTAGAAATGCGGCCTTATCCCCCATGGTCAGGCCGATGATGGCGCCGATGACGCAGAAAACAATCAGGATAATGGGATCCCGGTAATTTTGCCACGCAGAGCGGCGCATAGGACGTGCGTCCGTCATTCACAATCTCCCCTTCCGGAATGAAAATAAAATAATATTTTAATTATAGCCATTTCGAAGCGGGACAACAAGGCAAATGGGTAAAAAGTGAAAAAAAATTCTGCGTGCAAGAGAAAGAGTAAAGAAAGCAATAAGAATACGTTAACCATACAATAAAAAAGTTGAACAATACACTGAAATCGTGTACACTGAATCCATTATGAACGAAAATACACAAGGATATATCCGGAGTTTCTCTGCGTTTTCCGGGCCACGGTATGCTGGCAGCCTGATTGTGCGGCTGCAGTACAAGCGACGGGAAAAAGCTATGCCAAAGGCGCATTTTACGACTAGCTGCGTAAAAGAAAACAGGCGGCGGCAGATTCTTGTCGCCGAGGGCTGGAATGACGGGAACCTGGCCGGGCAGCTGCAGATGGAGCTGTGGTTTTCTGAAGGTAGCAGGACAGCTGAAAGTAAAAAGCCCCCGGAACAGTTTGGTGACGGAAGACCGCTTGTGGAAAGTGTTTTGTGGCGGCAGTTCAGCACAGAAGAAATCCGGGATTTTTCCAAGCGTACCGGGGATACCAATCCCATCCATTTACAGGACCATCCTGTGGTGCAGGGACTTCTACTGTGGCAGGCGCTGTTTGTGTATCTGGCAGAACCTGCGATCCTATTGATGACGTTTCATAGGCCCGTCCATGGCGGGGAAAAGATTTATTTGAGGGAGGAAATACGAAATGAACAAAATAAACGGGAATTTGCACTCTGTGGCTGCCTCTGCGGCGCCCAGCTCTCAAGTGCGGGAGCTGACGCTCAGTGGCGTCTTTGTCGCGCTGCTGACCGTGTCGGCGTACCTTTCTTTTCCGCTGCCTTTTACCCCGGCGAAGGTGACGGCGCTGACTATTATGGTTAATCTGGTAGGCTTTATGATGCGTCCCCGGCAGGCAGCCATCACCATGACGGTGTATTTGCTGTTAGGCGCCGTGGGAATCCCCGTTTTTGGCGCAGGCGCCGGCGGTATGGATAAACTGCTGGGACCTACGGGCGGATTTTATTTTGGCTTTTGGCTGGCGGCAATAGGAATCAGTTTGCTGCGGGGACAATCTACCCGTTTTAAAACCTGTGTGCTCCTGGGCATCTGCCTGGGTATGCCTGTGATTTATGTGGGCGGGTGTATCAGTATGTATCTTGTGGCCAAAGTAGGTCTCTGGAAGACGCTCATCATGGCAGTATTCCCCTTTATTTTTGGGGACGTGCTGAAAACGTTTGCAGCAGCCTTTATAGCTAAGCAGCTGCGCAAGGCGGGGCTGTAAGGATGCACTGCCGGGACGTATATATTCTGGGCGGGCTGCGCAGCCACCTGGGACTGAAAAACGGTATATTCAAAACCATTCCACCGGAGACGTTGGGCGCTGCCCTGCTCCGGCGTCTTTTTGTCCGTTTTCCGGAAAGCAAGGAAGCAGAACTTGTGATTGGGGGCAATGCGGTGGGGCCGGGGGGAAATTTGAGCCGGTTAACGGCGCTGCTTGCGGGACTGGCGGAAACGGTTCCGGCCCTTACGGTGGATATGCAGTGTGCCTCTGCCCTGGAAAGTATTTTACTGGGCTATGCTAAAATTCGTGCCGGGATGCATGACGTGATTTTGTGCGGCGGGGTTGAAAGTACGTCTCTGCAGCCGAAAAAGACGTACCAGCCCTGGGATCCCCGGTATACACCTGACGGGTTTTATACGGCGCAGTTTTCCCCGGATACCATTAGCCAGCGGGTGATGCTGGAAGGCGCGGAGCGGACGGCTCAGGTCTATGGAGTTAATAGGGAAACGTTGGACTTTTGGGCGGTGCGCAGCCATGAAAAAGTTCGTGCGGCGCTGGAAAATGGCAGTTTGCAGGCAGTCGTAGAGCCCCTTTTTGGCAGTACCCGGGATGAAAGCATGCGCCGCAATATGAATGAAAAATGGGCAGGGAGAATGCCGCCTTTATTTACCCCTGCGGAAGTGGAGCAGCTGCTGACAGCGCCGGAAAAGAAGGACAAACAAGATTTCCGTCCCACCCTCACTGCGGCTAATGCCTGTTTGCTCCAGGACGGGGCGGCCTATGTAGTCCTGTGCAGCGGAGTAAAACTTTTAGAATGGAAAAAAGCGGGGAAGATCGTTCATCCCTGGGGGAAAATCCTGGGCGGCGAAGAAATTGGTGTAAATCCCCGTTTTAGTCCTTTGGGAGCTTTGGCAGCAGGGGAAAAAGTGCTGCAAAAAGCGCAACTGACTATGGACGACATGGATACCATCGAATACAACGAAGCCTTTGCCGTCATTTCTGCTCTGTTTGCCCGGAAGTATCCCAGTTGCTTAGAACGCTACCTACCGTTTGGCGGCGCGCTGGCCTATGGACATCCCTATGGCTGCAGTGGAGCGGTACTGGTGCTCCATGCCCTGTGTGCGCTAAAAGAAATGGGCGGGAAACGGGCCCTGTGTGCCATTGCCGGTGCCGGGGGAACGGGTTGCGGCTTATTGCTGGAAAGAGTGGAAGCATGAAATCGGGAACGGTTGTACCAAAAGACTATGCGGAGTGGTTGGCGTACTGGGCGAAATGCCAGCCGCAAAAGCCATTTTTGATTTTCGGAGAGCATTGCCTTACCTATGGCGCTGTGGAGCAGGAAGTAGAACGCTATGAGGAAAAGTTCCGGGTCCAATCTCCTCGGCAGACGGTCTTGCTTGTAAAACCGTCTCCGCTGGTACAGGCCATTGCATTTCTGGCAGCAGAACGAGCTGGCTGGGTGCCGGTGCTGGGACATCCGGATCTATCTACGGAGACGGCGGTACTTCTGGCAAAAAAGCGCCGCATCGGCTGGCTGGATAGTGACTGTTTGCAGGAAATTATCCCGGATGCGCCTGTGCCTCCGGCTGCCGTTTGTATGGGAGTGCTGAGTTCCGGATCTACCGGCTTGCCCAAGCTGTTATTTCGCACATATGCCAGCTGGGCAGATTTTTTCCCGGAGCAGAATGCCATGTTTCAGGTCCATCAAGACACCGTGGCTTTTGGGGAAGGAAGCCTTAGCTTTACCGGTAATGCCAATTTGTGGGCGTCCGTGCTTTTTGCAGGAGCTACCATGGTCTTTGGACGAGGGCTCCATCCCCGATCCTGGCTGGTGGATATGAAACGGTACCACGTGACCGTGCTATATCTGGTGCCTGTGAAATTAAAACTGCTACTACAGCTAGTGAAAGAAATTCTTCCTGCTGTGCGTACCGTTTTGGCCGGATCCCAGCTTTTGGAACCGGGGACCGCCAGGGCACTGCATACATATTTCCCGCAAAGCCAAATTATTTTGTACTACGGGGCCAGCGAAGTGGATTATGTGACCTGGCTGACCTACGAGGAACTTCTGCAGCATCCCATGAGCGTAGGGCGCCCTTGCCCCGGTGTGGGCGTAACCATCCAAGATGGGCTTATTATGATTGATACGCCCTATCATGTGGAGGGATTGTCCCAGCCCTGTACCTTGCAGGACAGGGGATATTTTGATGCGGACGGCTACCTGATTTTTCAGGGACGGCAGGGGTAGGTGGTGAATAAAGGCGGGCTGACTATCAGCTGCGTCAGGGTGGAACAGGCCGTACAGCAAATTCCTGGCGTGCTGGATGCAGCCGTGGTTCCCTTGAAAGATACAGCGCGGGGCGAAACCCTGGGGGCTGTGGTGGTATTGGAACAAGGCGTGACACCCCAAGCAGTCCGAAAAGCCCTGCGAAATACCCTCTTGCCCGGGGAACTACCCGGACGATGGGCCGCAGTTGCCGCCTTACCCCTTAACGGCGTGGGAAAAGTGGACTATGCTGCACTACGCTCTATTTTATGTCGCTAGACAGGCTATAAAACAGCAAAGCCCGGCAGAAATTGCTCTGTCGGGCTTTTGGAATATAGTGCTACTTCTTTTCAATCTTTTTTATAAGTTTATCAAAGTCAGATACAATTTTTTGCTTTGGGTTAAAGAGTTTATATTCTTCTTTTGCCCTGGCGTCAGCTTGTAATTTAGAAATTTTTCCTTTGTCGTGCAGCACCTGATACTTGCGAAAATGAATAAATTCATCCACGCTTTTGGCAAATTCTCCCATAGTAAAAGTGTTTTCCCGTTCTACCAAGTCTTCGATGTAGTCAAAAAAGCCTGATACCAATCTTTCCAGGCGATGAATCTGATCTTGTGACAAGTAGTTTTTGGCCACTGTCACATCCGAGGAGAGAATACGACCATCAGGGGAATCTTTCCAGGTCGTCAAGCCCATGTGTTCTTTCTCATGGTTTGCCCGTTGCCAAATAATTTCTGCTGCTGTTTGTCCGGTAATAGCGTAGTGGAATTTGTTTTGCACCATGGCATAAAAGTCTTTGGCTTCTTTGGAATTTTTATCATAGTCAATGGCGCATTCGGCGAATATATCTGTGATCTGTAACCAGATACGGCGCTCGCTGGCACGAATAGACCGGACCCGTTCCAGCAATTCCCGAAAATAATCTTTGTTAAATATGGCTTTGCCCTGCTTTAGACGGTCATCATCCAGCACAAAACCTTTTCGGATATATTCATTTAAAATTTTGGTTGCCCAAATACGGAATTGCGTCGCGCGCTGGGAATTAATACGGTAACCAACGGATATAATAGCATCAAGATTGTAGAATTTTTGAGAGCGATTTACTAATCTTTCTCCCTCTTTTTGAACTTGTACAATTCTTGTACAAGTTGCTACTTCAGACAATTCTTTTTCTCGGTAAATATTGGCGAGATGACGACCAATGGTTTGAGTTGTTACGTCAAATAATTCTGCCATGGCTTTTTGCGTAATCCATAGCGTATCGTCTTTTACAATGGCTTGAATTGTGATGTCGCTGTCTTCTATGTGGTATAAAAGCACGTTAAATTTCTGCATTGTGTTGTTCATTTTTTTGTCCTTTTTTCCTT
This sequence comes from uncultured Acidaminococcus sp., assembly GCA_905213155.1. Taxonomy (GTDB): domain Bacteria; phylum Bacillota; class Negativicutes; order Acidaminococcales; family Acidaminococcaceae; genus Acidaminococcus. The sequence goes on from CAJMHI010000002.1 coordinate 66,796, forward strand.
AATGGTGTACAATACCTTGTGTAGGTAGTGAGATAATAGGCGGGCACCTTCTGATAATCCTGCTTTTTTAATCTTACCATAGATTAGCAGGCTGCACTATTAAAAAATAATTAAGGATATGTATTTTTGTTGCCTTTGGTGCTGAGTCTACTGCTTATTGGAACGTACCTGTAAGATATGGTAAAATAAAAGATACACAAAGAACCCAGTGAAGGAGGGACTATTCCCATGAAAATTTCTAAAAGACTAACTACCGCTGTACTGGCAGGTATCCTGGCCTGCGGCTGCGGATGGAGCAGCTGGGGTAATCAGCAATATAACTGCTGGGGGCCGGGACGGGCCCAGGCAGCGGAACAAAAAGCAGAAAAAACTGAAGCAGCTCCTGCTGAAACGGTACACGAGGATCTGCCGGCGGATCAATATGCAGCTGGCCGGGTTATCAACGGAGAAAAAACGGTGCTGGCTGACAGTTACGCCGGTCTGCGTACCGATGAAAGTGCGCTTTTGGTGAAAAATGGGGCGGACGTGACCTTGTCCCACAGTGCGTTAAGCAAAACCGGGGACACCACGGATGTAATGGCCAGCAAATACAACGGACTGAATGCTGCCGTCCTGGCTGCTGGCGGGAGCCTCACCATGGACAGCTGTACGGTGACCACCAAAGGAATCGGCTCCAATGCCTTGTACGCCACAGGAAAAACCGGGTTTTTGAAAGTGCATAACACCAATATCCGCACTTCCGCTGATTCTTCCCGGGGACTTGATGCCACCGCCGGCGGCAAAGTGGAAGCGGACAACGTAAATATCGGTACGACCGGCATCCGCTCCGCGGCCGTTGCCACGGAACCGGAAAATGCCAGCGTGCAGCTTTCTAAAAGCACCATCAATACTTCAGGAGAAGGGTCGCCTTTGATCTATTCCAAAGGGGACATCACCGTCAGCGAAGTTAAAGGTAAAGCGGATAAAAGCGAAATCGCCGTGGTGGAAGGAACCAACATTATCCGCCTGGACTATGTGGACCTGAGCGGCAACGGAACCCATGGGGTTATGCTGTATCAGAATAAACCCAAAGTCGCCAGTGAGCAGGTAGCCCGCTTGTCCGTGAAAAATTCTGCACTGCGCAGTTTGAAGGAAGGTCCGCTGTTTTTTGTGACCAATACGCCGGGGCGTATCTATACGGAACGGACCACACTCCAGTATCTGGGCGGGGAATTGATCCAAGTTTCTACTGCTACCTACGGGGAGTCCGGGAAAAATGGCGGAGATCTCACCTTCATGGCCAATCAGCAGAACCTGTATGGCGATGTGACCGTGGATAATCTAAGCTCTGTGGTGATGGATCTGCAAAACGGCAGCACCTGGTCCGGCGCTATCAATACCAAGCATACGGCGAAAAAAGCGGACGTAAAACTGGATGCCACATCCAGCTGGTCCCTCACTGCCGATTCCTATATTAATGGCTTGACGGATGCCGTAACGGGGCTTACGAATATTAAAGGAAACGGCCATACCATTTACTACGATACCAAAGATGCAAATAGTGCCTGGCTGGGCGGAAAAACGTTCGACCTGCAAGGCGGCGGACAGTTAAAGCCTCTGGCCTAAGGAAGGTGCAATGATGAAATCTGGAAAACGGATGCTGGGCATAGCTATTGCGGGTTTATTCTTATTGGCACCAGTAATGCCGGTCATGCAGCAATCTGTAGCGCTGGCGGCAGCAAAAACAGAAACCACCACCGTGACAAGGCAGGACCGGGAGCGGGCCCAATTGCGGGAAAAAACGTACCGGGCCCTGCTGGATCTGTATCAAAGAAAACCCAAATCCAGAAAGGCTATCCAAAATGCCTATGGGTATGCGGTATTTGTGGATACCAGCTACTCCCTGGGCCTTTTGGGCGGCGGACACGGCCGGGGTCGTGCCGTGAACCAGCACAGCGGCCAGGAAGTCTTCATGAAAATGGAAGAAGTAAAAGCCGGGCTGGGGCTGGGCGTACGGCAGAGCAATATTATTTTCGTCTTTGCTAACGAAGATGCCTTTCAATCCTTTATCACCAAAGGGTGGAAATTTGGCGGGCAGGCGGTAGCCGTTGCTGAAGATGGTGTGAACGGGGATTCCCTGGAAGGTTCTTTCCAGGTGGCCCCTGGTATGTGGATGTACCAAGTCACCACCAAAGGATTGGCCGCTGAACTTTCTGTGAAGGGCACAAAATTCTTTGTAGATAAGGAACTGAACCTGACACCGGTCAAAAGTGCCAAATAAATGGAACCGGAGCAGAATAAAGCAACTCTTGTGCTTCATCCCATAGCGTTTTACCGGGGAGAACTGAAAGAAAAGTTTGGCCTTCCCCGGCAGAGCGGCCTGGTGCCGGAGCTGGTGGGAAAGGTGGAAATGGCAGGAGACTGCCGGCGCCCGGAAATGTTCCGGGGACTTTCCGGTTTCAGTCACGTGTGGCTGTTGTGGGGCTTTTCGGAAAATCACAGCTGGTCTCCCACCGTAAGGCCGCCCCGTCTGGGCGGCAATACCCGCTTGGGCGTATTTGCCACCCGTTCTCCCTTTCGTCCCAATCCGTTGGGGCTGTCTTTGGTGGCGTTGAAAAAAATAGACCTGGAAGGGAATAAGGGCCCTGTGCTCTGGGTGACAGGGGCAGATCTAATGGATGGCACGCCCATATATGACATTAAGCCCTATGTCCCCTATGCAGATTGTCATCCGGAGGCAAAGAGCGGCTTCGCACTGGGAAAAGATGTTTTATTATCTGTCCACTGCGAGGAATCCCTCCTTGCGAAGATTCCGGAAGCAAAGCGCAAGGCTCTTTTGGGCGTTCTGGCGCAGGACCCCCGTCCCCATTATCAGCAGGATCCGCAGCGGATTTACGGGATGCAGTTTGCGCAGTATAACGTACGTTTCCGTGTGGAAGAGAACACGGTGGTTGTGGTCGGTATAGACGATTTAGTTTGAAAGCGGAGGCGGTAGCATGCAGAAAAAAATAGCAGCCCTTGCCCTGGCAGTGTCCATGGGGCTGGGCGTTTGTGCGCCGGCCTGGGCGGATGTAGAAACCGGGCAGGCCGAGATTGGCAATTTGGAAATGAAGTGGCCCATTGTCCACGTAAAAAATAAAAAAGCGACGAATTTAATCAACCGGGATATCCAATTTGTCCTCAGCGATTTCCGCAATGACTATATTGGCCGGAAGTTTACAGCGGGGCGTACCTGGTATGAAACCAAATACGAAGACAAGCAGCTGGTCAGCCTGACTCTCAGTGATCTACGGGCTGTGAACGGCGTGAATAAAACCATCACCCATGGGCTGGTGTATGATGCGAGCACAGGGCAGCGGCTGCCGCTTTCTGCCTTTGTCCGGGTGACGCTGGCGGATTTGCAAAAGTTGCAGGATTCTCACGTGTACCGGGATGGGGACGTACGGCACAAACCCAGCAAACCCATTTCCCGGGTACCGGAGGACTTTTTCCTAAGCCCGGATGGCTGTATCAATATTTTGTTCCAGACGGAAGAACTGGGAAGTCTGCTAGATGGGCCGTGTTATCTGAAATTGGGACCACAGGAGGTACGGGAGCTGAATGAGAAGAATCCCAAACCGTAATGGGGTAAAATGGTTGTTGCAACGATGGGGGCACGGATGGGGCCGGGGCATACTGCTGCTGGTCCTGTGCGTGCCTTCTTGTATGGGCTGGGCAGCGGAACCCAATGCCGATACCTTGCTGAAAAAAACACTCACGGCGACAGCGGCTACCATCTGTGCTGCTACGTATAAGGCTGGGGATGGCTTGGAAGCCTCTTATCTGACAGATGGCGGCTGGGAAGTAAAACAGTTTACGCTTCCTAAAAACGGCGTCACGGCCCATATTACGGTGGCACGGCATGCAGGATTGCTGCAGGGGAAGCCGTGGACGGTGCTAGCTTTCCGGGGCAGTGCTTCCAAAGCGGACTGGAAGCTGAACCTGAAAACAGGACAAGTGCTCTTTGCGCCCACCAGCGATAAAAAAGTAACCAAAGAAACTAAAAAAAATCCTGATACGGTTCCCCAGGTTCACAAGGGCTTTTGGCAATATACCCAAGCTGTTCTTGACAGTGCCTTTGATGTGGACGGGGACGGGCAATCAGACCAGATGATTGCCTGGCTGCGGCAGCATCCGGAAGAGAAAATTCTGCTGACAGGACACAGCCTGGGAGGAGCCTGTGCTACGTTGTACGGGGAAGCTCTGGTTCAAGCCGGGATTCCCAAATCTCAGGTGCAGGTGATTACCTTCGGGGCGCCGGCGGTGGGCAATAAAGCCTTTGCCCAACAGTACGGCGAACACATTAACTTGCTCCGGGTGTATACCACACTGGACCCTGTACCCGGGGCCTTGCAGACATTATTTTCCGATTACCAGCAGTTCGGGGAAAAAGAAGAATTCCCTATCAGCGGAAAACAGGCCGATTACCAGCACCCCGTATCCTATTATCTGGATTTGGCGGTAAAAGGCTATGATGACGCCCTGGATGCAGCGGCTGCAGCTAAGCAGGTGGAACTATCGCCAGCGCAAAAAGTAACGGGCGATGCCCCACTGACAGCGCTTGCCGTATATACCCGGGATAATGGGGCAGACAAACGAATTACGCCCAATGTGGGGCGGTTTATTCTGGAAGCCTACAAGAGCCTGCTACCCCGTTACATCGTCCTGGAAGAAAAACAACTCCCGGCAGGGAATGCAGAGTTTTCTTCTGCGCTGCGGGAAAAAGCGCGGGCCGCCGGGGCCGATGTTTTGGTGGTGGCTACGGTAGAAAAACGGCGCATCGGCCAGACGGACCAGTGGTCCCTCCAGGTAGTCCAGGAACTCACCGGCTTGACTGTGAATGTACCACGTCCTGTAACGGCAGGCAGCACCCGGGTACGCTGGGAGCAGGGATTTTTACAAAGTGCACTAAATTTATGGCAGGAACCTAAAGAAAATCTGGGACAGGTGGTTCCCCTGCAGAAAGGAACGGATCCCCTGTGGAATTATACGATAAAAGAGGCGGGAGCCTATGAAAATCATTGATGCCCACATGCATTTTTTTCGCACGGAGGGCTTTGACCAGCTGGCAAAGGCAGCTGGCGGAGAAAATACGGCAGATTACTATTTGCAAACCTGCCGGGACAACAACATTGTTATGAGTGTAGCCATGGGGAATGCCCCGCTTGGACCTTCTCTCTATGGCGGCGTGGTGCCAAGGGTACCAAATCTGGCGGGGCCATTTACCCTTACGCCCTATAACCAGCCGAAAGAAATTGCCTATTGTGCCGGCGTGGACAGCAACGCCCTGACAGAAGCTAACTGCCAGGCGACGGCTAAGGAATTTGAACGGGTACTTGGCACGCCCCAGTGTGTTGGCATTAAAATTTATTTGGGCTACAGCCAGGTATACGCCTATGACAAGCGGCATTTTCCCCTGTATGAACTGGCGCAGCAGTACGGTGTGCCCGTAGCTTTTCATACGGGAGAAACGGCTGGGGGCAAAGGCCTTTTAAAATATGCTCATCCCGGCACTATTGAAGAAGTGGCAAAAACTTTTCCCAAAGTCAACTTTGTGATTTGTCACTGCGGCAGTCCTTGGGTATTGGATGCCATGGAAGTGGCAGCCGTGTGCCCCAATGTGTATGTGGATTTGTCCGGCCTTGTGGCAGGAAAATTGCCAGGAAAAGAGATATACAAAAAGTTTCACGCCTTTTTCCAGTATCTTCGCATGTGGCTGGATTATACGGAGCGCTATGACCGGCTGCTCTATGGCACGGATTGGCCGCTGGTCAACGGCAAAAGCTATATTGAGCTGATGCAGGAAGTAATTCCGAAAGAACACTGGCAGGCATTCTTTTACGACAATGCGCTGCATGTGTACAGCAAACTGCAGGCCCTTTTGCCTAAGGAGGAACTACGATGATTACGGGAACGCAAAAAGAAATTGAAAGACTCCTTCCTTTTGTGACGGGACGGCTGAAGCATGCCTTGGAGCTTGTGGCAAAGCTGGACCTTACGAAACTTCCCGTGGGGAAAACACCGCTGGACGGAGAAACGATTTTTGCCAGCACCAATGTGTACCAGACAGAACCCAGGGAAAACCGGCGTCCGGAAAAACATTTTACCCATATGGATATCCAGCTGGTGGTAGAAGGCCGGGAGACCATCGGCGTGACGGATGTGGAAAACGTCTCGGATCTGACCGAAGACCGGCGGGAAAAAGACGATATTGTTTTTTATGGCCACACGGAAAAAGAAAACTTTATTCAGCTGCAAAAAGGGGACTTTGCGATTTTCTTTCCCTGGGAAGTCCATCGGCCCAACTGCTATTTTGCCCAGCAACCGGAAACGGTGAAAAAAGTGGTTGTGAAAGTCCTTGTAAAAACGTAAAATCACATGGTTAACGGGGCCCTTTCGGGGGCTCCTTTTTTATTGACGGAGCTTTGAAAATATGGTATTCTTAGAAAGATTTAATTAGTTTTGGCTAACTTATAAACAATAAGATAGCTCTAAACGTCGTATTCAATGCAAATAAAATTAGAAAGGACTAATAAATCATGAAAAAATGGTTGGCTTTCCTGCTATCCCTATGCTGCCTTTTTGCCCTTTCCGGCTGCGGAAATAAGACGGAAGTAACGGAGAAAAAGGATGCTGCAATCACACTGCCTTACAGCAAGTCTTTGGAAAAATACGGCATTACTGGAAGCATTACCCTGCCCAAACAGCCACAGCGGGTGGTCAGCCTGACCAATACACCGGTACTGGTGCTGGATGCACTGGGCGTAAAACAAGTGGCGGTGCCGGATACGAAGATTTTGCAGTGGCCGGATTCTTTGAAGGATGCCAAACGGATTCAAACAGGCATGCGGAGCAATATTGATCTGGAAAGCATTTTGGCGCTGCAGCCGGATCTTGTGATTGTAGGGTATCACGCTAAAGATACCTATGGGAAATTGTTGGAGCAGCAAAAAGTGCCGGTGTACTACGTGGATGCCGGCCCTACGGTGGGCTATGAGTCCGTAAAGGATATGACCTTGCTTCTGGTGGATGCCTTTGGCAAAGATACCGAGGCGGGGAAGAGCATTAAACAGCGCTTTGCCACGCTGGAAGAAACCATGGACAAGGTAAAAAAAGAAAACAGCGGAAAAAAGGTTATGGTGCTCCAGGCCATGCCGCCCCGTTTTTATTTGCAGAACGAAAATGGGACCGTGGGCTCCATGCTGAAGCTGTTAGGATTTACCAATGTGGCGCCTGTTCAAGGGGGCAGCATGGTGATGATGGACCAGGAAAAATCCCTGTCCTACGATCCGGATCTCATCGTCAGTGTCAGCGCTATGGCAGGGGATCAGGAACAGCGGGCTGTAATGGAAAAAGAATTTGCGGATCACGCCTCTTATTGGAACCATTACAAGGCCATCCGTGAACATCGTGTTCTTTACCTGCCCAAAACCTTTGCCGTTTCCGGCGGGCTGGAAGAATTGGATCAATTGCAGGATTTGATGAAGCGGCTGGCTGCATTGAAAGAAGGAAAAGCATGAGGGAGGGGCCGAGCAAAAAACGGACCGCCGGATTGTGTTTCTTTCTCTTGCTCCTCTTAGTGGGAATTGCCTTTGTGGCGTCCGGTGTGGGCAGTGCCTGGTTCTCCCCGTGGGAAATCCTCATGGGCTTTTGGAAGCAGGACGGCGTTGCCTATGCGGTGGTACGCAACCTGCGCCTGCCCCGTATTTTGATGGCTATTTTAATTGGTGCGGCCCTGTCTGTTTCCGGGGCCCTGCTGCAAGCGGTTATGCGCAATCCCTTAGCCGACCCGGGCATCATCGGGGTATCGGCGGGAGCGGCCACAGCGGCCACTACGGTAATGCTTTTAGCCCCGTCGCTGTTTTTATCCGTACCGCTTTTTGCCTTTGGCGGCGCCGTACTTGCCTGCGTGATTATTTACGTGATGGCCTGGAAAAACGGCGTGGACCCGGTACGGATTGTGCTAAGCGGCGTGGCGGTAAATACCGTCCTGGGTGCGTATACGTCCTTTTTGCAGCTACTCAATGCGGATAATTTATCCGGCGTGCTGGGTTTTTTGAACGGAAGCCTCAGCGGCCGGGGCTGGGAGCACGTGGCGACGGTAACCGGGTATGCGGTCATCGGGTTTGTACTGGCGGCAGCGTGCATGAAAAGCTGCAACATTCTCCAACTGGGGGATGAAATGGCGTCATCTCTTGGCGTTAACGTCAATCTGCTGCGCATTGTGATTTCTGCCGTCGGTGCCTTTTTAGCGGCGGCCACTGTGGCTGTTGCCGGCATGATTGGATTTGTAGGGTTAGTAGTCCCTCATATGGCCCGCATTTTAGGTGGGGCCGACTACAGAAGTCTCTTGCCATTGGCGGCGCTTCTTGGTAGTATTGTTTTGCTGGTAGCAGATACCGTAGGACGCATCCTGATACCGGGGATGGAAATCCCCGTGGGGGTGATTATGGCCATGACAGGTGGCCCGTTCTTCTTATACATGCTGCGGAAGGGAGGCAGGCTTCGTGGAAATTAAAGGCGCGCGGCTGGGGATTGGCTATGAACAGCGGATCGTCTTGCAGGATTTTGATATCACCATTCGCAAAGGTGAAATTACTACGTTTGTGGGGCCTAATGGCTCCGGGAAATCTACCGTATTGAAAACCCTGACACGCCTTTTGCGCTGCCGGAAAGGCACTGTGTTTTGCGATAACATTCCCTTACCTGAAATTCCGTCCCGGGAATTTGCCAAACGGGTAGCGGTGCTGCCCCAGCAGCATTTGGTGCCTCCGGATTTTACGGTGCACGATTTGGTAAGCTATGGGCGTGTGCCGTACCAGAGCTGGCACGGCAGCAATAGCGCCGAGGATGAAAAAGTGGTGGAATGGGCCATGCGGGCCACCGGGGTGTGGCCAATGCGGGAAAAAACTATCCAGGCTTGCAGCGGCGGAGAATCCCAGCGGGTTTGGATTGCGGCAGTGCTGGCCCAGCAGCCGGAAATTTTGTTTCTGGATGAACCTACCACGTTCCTAGATATTTCCTACCAGTACGAAATTATGCAGCTGGTGAAAACCCTGAACCGGGAGCAGGGCATCGGCATTGTGATGGTGCTCCACGATTTGGGGCAGGCTATGGAAGTCAGCGACCGGATTGTGGTTATCAAAGACGGTCGCAAATATAGCGAAGGCCCGCCGGAAGAAGTAATTACCGCCCAAATGATGCAGGATGTTTATCAGGTGGACTGTGATATCGTTCAGCTGCCGGGACGCAAACGACCGATTTTGGCCTATCGGGAGATTTCCTGATGCTGCGGGCATTTCTTTCCTACTACCGCCCGTATCGTGGCATGGTCTGTTGGATTGCGGTGGGATCGTTTCTGGCTTCTTTACTGGAATTGATTTTCCCCTTGGGCGTGCGGCAAATTTTGCAGCAAGAGCTGCCCCGTGGGGCATGGATGCAGATCGTGTGGATCTGTTTGGGCTTGGGACTGGCGTATTTGGCCAACTTTCTCCTCTACTATGCAGTTTCCTGCCAAAGCGGCGTATTAAGCGCTCGGGTAGAAAACGACATGCGGGAAAAACTGTTTATCCATCTGGAGCATCTGCCTTTTGCCTTTTTTGACAGTTCCCGTACCGGTCAGCTTTTGGCAACGCTGACCGGGGACACCGCCGAGGCCGGGGAACTGGCTGCCAGAGTAGCCAGCGACCTGCTAGTTTGTGTCATCAGTATGCTGGGGATTGTTTTTATCCTGCTACGGCTGGATCCCGTACTGGGCACATTGGTAACGCTGCTCATGGCCATTAAAGGCCTGCATACGGTTTGGATTAACCTGAAACTGCGGGATACGTTCCAGGCCACCCGGAAAGAATTTGGCCGGCTTTCTGCCCTGGGGGAAGAAAACCTGAACGGGGTGCGGATGGTCAAAGCGTTTACTGCTGAAAATCACAGCATTCGTTCCTTTGTCCGGGCAGCAAGGCACTATTTACAGGCCCGGCGGGAATCCTTTCAGGTGCGTGCGTATTTTGGCGCCAGCATTGGCCTCTTTACCAATCTGGTGAATATGGCCATTCTCTTAGGCGGTACGTGGAGGATTAGGCAGGGAGCCATGAGCCTCAGCGACCTGGTAGCCTTCTTCCTGTATGTGGGCGTTTTTATCAAACCGGTGATGCGGCTGGTGCTTTTTGTGGAGACTTACCAAAAAAGTATGGCAGGGTTTCGCCGCTTCTATGCCCTGCTGCAGGAAAAGGAAGAAACCGGGCAGGAATTACCGGCGCTGCCTCCCACACAGGGAACTATCGTGTTTCGGGATATTTCCTTTGCCTACGATAGAGGGCAGCCTGTTTTGCAGCACATCAATCTGGAAATTGCTGCTGGGGAAAAAGTAGCCTTAGTCGGGGCCACCGGTGCCGGAAAAACAACGCTGGTGAATCTCCTGCTGCGGTTTTATGATCCCACAGCCGGAAAGATTTTGATCGATGGGCACGATGTGACAAAGTTTTCCCGTACCAGCGTGCGAAAACAAATGGGGCTTGTCCAGCAGGATGTCTTTCTGTTCTCAGAGTCCATTGCACAAAATATTGCCTATGGTAATCTCACGGGCAACCAGCAGGAAATCTGGGAAGCCGCCCAATCGGCACGGGCCTTGGAATTTATTCAGGAAATGCCGGAAACCTTTGCTACCGAGATCGGGGAGCGGGGCGTGAAACTGTCTGGTGGACAGCGGCAGCGCCTGGCACTGGCTCGGACGTTTTTGAAAAACGCACCCATTGTGGTTCTGGATGAGGCAACTTCTGCTTTGGACAATATCACAGAAGCCCGGGTGCAAAAAGAATTGGATACTCTCACTAAAGGAAAAACCACCATCCTCGTGGCCCATCGGCTTAGCACCGTGCGCCATGTGGATACGCTGGTGGTTCTGGACAAAGGGCGCATCCTGGAACAGGGGAGCCCGGAAGCATTATTGCGTAAGAAAGGCGCATATTACCAACTGTGGCAACAAGAAGCAGAATTGTCCCAGCAGGTACAAAAGAAAGAAGGAATACAAGATGAATGTCTTTGCTGCGGGAATTGATTATTTTGTACGAGGCGGCTGGGTGATGTGGCCACTCCTGGCGTGTTCCATCGCTGCGGTGGCGATTTGCGTGGAGAGGTTTTTGTTTTTCCGCAAAGCCTATGGGGACCCGGCCTTTACGGATAAATTTTGCGAGCTCATTGAGCAAAATGACTGGAATGCTGCCAAACGGCTGGCGGACAGCACCCAGGGAGAAATTGCCAAGCTGGCGACCATCGTTATGGACCGCCACGACAACTATGAATACCTGGAAAATTTCATCAGCTACCGGGCAGAACGGGCGTTGGATAAATTTGAAAAAAATCTGCCTTACTTAACGATGATTATTACCCTGGCTCCGGTACTGGGACTTTTGGGGACGGTCACCGGGATGATGGGAGCCTTTACCCATCTGACGGAGCGGATGGAAAACCCGCTGGCGGTGACAGGAGGCCTGGCAGAAGCCATGATTACTACGGTTTTCGGGCTGTGCATTTCCATTGTGGCCGTATGCTTCCATGGGTATTTTGAACGCCGCATGAAAACCATTACCCTGAATATTGAGCGCATGGGCAATACGCTACTAGAAGCCGTCCGGAAAAAAGGCGAAGCCTGCCACGCTGCCCTGCACCCGGAAAGGATGCGGGCATGATCCGGCTGCGTAACCGTCATAAACATGAAATCGGGATTATGATCAGCCCCATGATCGATATGAGCTTTTTGCTTCTGACCTTTTTCATTGTGGCGGTTATGGATATGAGTGAAGTGAAAACGGTTCCAGTGCAGCTGCCTACGGCTACCCAGGTGCGCAGCCAGCAGACCACACGCTTTAATGTGGCGATGAAGCAGGACGGCAGTTTGTTTTTGGGGACGGAACCCATTACCCGGGAAGCCTTGATTCACCGGGCTCAGGTAGCCAGTGCTCATGATCCGCAGTTTGCTCTTGTGATTTATGGGGACGGGCGGATCCCATACCAAAAAATTATCGGACTGCTGGATGCCTGCAAGCAGGCCGGCATTGTCCGGGTAGGCCTTGCGGCAGAAAGAGGCAGCCATGGTGCTCAGTGATGGCCGTAAAAGTATCCTGGCCAGCTGTTCCGTCCATATTCTCCTGTGCGCTATGATCGGAGTGGCCGGCTTGCGCAGTTACGCTGCGCAGCAAAAAGCCGACCGGATTTATACCGTGGATATCGTAAGCGGAGAGCCGGCCAGCTCCGGTGGCGGCGCTTCCAGTGCCCAATCCGGCAGCAATGCGTCGCCGGATTCCCTGCCGGGATTTCAGGCTCCGGTGGCAGATACCATTGCGGAAGACGAACAAATTAACGAGAACAGGCCGCAAAATGTGCCTCGTTCCAATACGACGACCAATACGAATTTCCGCCAGGGGCAGCAGCCGGGGCCGGGACGGGACGGACCGGGCAAAGGCGGAGACGGTGAAGAGGGGGACGGGCCTAAAAATCAAGGACCGGGATTTGATACCAATGCCATTCAGCCCGATGTTTCCCCCTCGTTTTTAGGAGGCAATGCTCCCATTTATCCCGAATCCATGCGCAATCACGGCATTTCCGGGCGCGTCCGGGTGCAAATGGTGGTAAGTAAAAGCGGAGGTGTGGAAAGTGCGCAAGTGATTTCCTCCTCCGGCTATGGGCCACTGGATCAGGCGGCACTGGATGCGGCCTATTCTTACCGTTTTCAACCAGCACAAAAAGCCGGGTATACGGTGCGGTGCTATGCCACCAAAACGTTTACCTTCGGCCTGCGATAAATCAGCATGTAGCAAAGGGGGCTTTGATCGTTCTAAACATACAACTTTCAGCTGCCAGTATGCTCCGGGAAAGGGGAAGCCGGATGCCTTGACAGCAGTTTCATCCTTCGCGGTTAGATCTTTGTCAATAAACAACAAAGGAGAAAAAAGGATGCTTCAAAGAAAGGTTAATCAAAAAGTACAACGGAAATTGGCATTTGTCATCGGGCTGACACTGCTACTAGGCACCGCCAGCGTTTGCGGGGCGGAAGCCAGCGATGACAGCATGGAAAGCTATGATTTGGGAGAAACCGTGGTCACGGCGACCCGGTCCAAACTCCAGCAAAAAGAAGTACCGATGGCCGTGCAGGTAGTCACATCCGAAGAAATGCAAAAAAAGGGTATCTACAATGTGCGGGATGCCCTGAAAAATGCAACTAGCATTGACGTTAGCAAAAACGGAACCTCTATGGTGGGGAATAACGTGAGTATCCGTGGTATGGGTACTACGGAGACCTTAATATTGGTGGATGGTCGCCGCCTAGCCGGGGAAGATAGCGCAAGCACTATGAATGCATACGAGTTGGATCGAATCAATGTGAATAATATCGACCGCATTGAGATCCTCCGTGGGTCCGGTTCTGCCGTTTGGGGCAGCGATGCCACCGGTGGTGTAATCAATATTATTACCAAGAAAAATAAGCCCACTGGCGGCTATGTAGGAACCCGTACCGGTACTGAGGAGTCTTCAATTTATGGGGGATTTTCCACAGGAAGTGTAGGAAAATTAAATCTGAACATTGATTATAACTTGACTAGAGTTCGTGGCTCTTGGGATGATGGAAGTAGCAATATGTATGGTCCTCGGAGAAATCTATCTTTTGATGGGGACTATAAGTTTGATGATCATACTGGGTTACAATTTGGTGCTGCTTTTATGAAGGAACAGCTGACACAAAAATCACTTGGCACAACTGCTGGTGATACCAGTAGCTATTATGATAATAACCGGTTAAGCTATTATTTGAAATATTATGGTTTTGACAATCGTAACGATTGGGAAATTCAAACGTATTATTCTAGATTGGGGAAAGAAAGTCGAGATTGGACAGGGCCTACTATAAATGAATTTAATCATGCTAGGTACGCAACATGGGCTAATGAAGCGAAAAATACTTACAAAATGGACAAACATAATACTCTGACCTATGGTGCGGAAATTAAAAACCAGAAGGCGGGAGGAACTCGCTATGGCAAGCACATTCGTACGGAGCATTATCTGGGACTGGACCAAAATTATGGATCTGCTAGCCAAACTACTTATGCTTTCTATCTTGAAGACGAAATTAAGATGCTGAACGATAGACTTTTCTTCATTCCTTCTATTCGTTTTGACCATCATGATAGTTTTGGTAGTGAATGGTCTCCACGAGCAGGACTTACCTATAAATTAAGTAATAATTCCCGTGTGAAGGTAAACTATGGAAAAGCTTATCGCGCACCAACAATTTTTGAGATGTATTCAAGAATGGTACATTCCCCTATTGCTAATATGAATGTAATTATAGAAGGAAATGAAAATTTAAAACCGGAAAAATCCACTAATTTTGATTTTAGTTTAGAAGGTGAAAGAGGAAAAGCAACTGGAAAGTTGACCTATTTCCATAATAAGATTGATAATATGATTGCTTATGAAAGCGATTCGTTTAGCATTAGCAGAGGTAGAAGAAATTATATTTATAAATATAAAAATGTAGATAAAGCCACATTGGATGGGATGGAAGCAGAAGCAAGTTATAACTTTGATAAACACTGGAAATTAAAGGCAAATTATACCTATTTGGATGCAAGAGATAGTGGCACCAATAAGCGACTATCTGATCGTGCTCTGAATTCAGGAACCGTGGAATTGTCTTGGACTGATGCAAAAAAGAATCCATGGACAGCTACACTATATACTCAGTGGTACCAAAATTACCTTACGAGAAGCACAAATAGAGGTCAAAGTAAGGAGACATCCTATAGCTATGCATTAACTAATTTTGTAGTAACTAAGGATATTGGAAGTTTATCCTTGTATGCAGGTGTGGATAATCTGTTTAATAAAACATTTAAAGATGATGACAGCATTTGGAATCGGGGCCGTGTATGGCGTGCCGGTGCTGAATGGAAATTCTAAGAGGAGAATGAACGAATGAAATATTTAGTACTTTATTCGACCCGTACGGGCAATACCCAAATGGTGGCGCAGGCGATCCAGTCTGCGCTGCCGGCGGGAACCCCCTGCTGCAATATTAAAGAAGGCCTGCCGGAAAACCTGGCTGCCTATGACTGCGTGTTCATGGGATTCTGGGTGGATAAGGGCACGGCGGACGATGCTTCCAAAGCGGTACTGGCCCAGTTGCACAATAAAACCGTGGCGATTTTCGCTACGCTGGGCGCCGATCCCCAAAGCGACCATGCCAAAAAATCCCTGGAAAACGGTGCAGCCTTGCTGCCCGATGGGAAAAAGCCGCTGGCCATGTTCATCTGCCAGGGCAAGGTGGATCCCAAACTCATTGAAGCCATGTACAAACGCTTCCCCGCAGATAATCCCCATGGCAGAAATCCGGCCAGCGAAGCCCGGCATAAAGCGGCCGCATCCCATCCGGATGCCAAGGATCTGCAAAATGCGGTGGCATTTGCCCAGGAAGTACGGACGGAGGTGGAACTGGACGGTAAGCCATGAAACTAGAGAAATATTTTAACGGACTGAGCCCGGAAGACCAGCTGACACAGTTTGGCCGCAAAGTGGATAATCCACTAGCGGCAGCCTTTGTGACTAAACGGGTAGTGCATGCAGGCATGCGGGGGGAGATGATTCCTCCCCCCATGGCCCAGGCACGCTGGAAAAAAATTATGAATAGCAAGCCAGAGGGAAATCCTTTGCAGATGGCTTACTTCCATATTCCTTTCTGCAAAACCAAGTGCCTGTACTGTGGATTTTTCCAAAACGGTACCGATCAACAGGCCGAGGACAATTACGTACGGATTCTGGTGCAGGAACTGGAACAGGAAGCCAAACAGCCCCGGCTCCAGGCAGCACCCATCCAGGCCGTTTTTATCGGCGGAGGGACACCTACCTCCCTGTCCCCGGAAAACGCCCGGAAACTTTTGGCGGCCATCCGTCGCTGCCTGCCCCTTGCCAACGATTACGAATTGACGTTGGAGGGCCGGATTCACGACCTGGTGCCGGAAAAAATGGACGTGTGGTTTGCCGAAGGCGTCAACCGGATGTCTTTGGGGGTGCAGTCCTTCAATACGAAGGTGCGGAAACAGGTGGGCCGCATTGATGACCGGGATACGGTGTTTCAAAAATTGCGGGAGCTGTCTGCCTACAACCAGTGCGCCGTGGTCATCGATCTGATGTACGGCCTGCCGGACCAGACGCTGGACGTATGGAAGCAGGATGTATTGGATCTCATCGCCAGTGGTGTGGATGGAGCGGATCTGTATCAATTGGACGTTTTTTCCGGCAGCGACCTGGCAAAAGCCATTGATAAAGGCACCTTGTCCCCGGCAGCCGTTACCCAAAAGCAGACAGAAATGTTCCAAGTGGGCAAGCAGCTGATGGATGTGTACGGCTGGAAACGCCTGAGCTTTTGTCACTGGGCCCGGAATAACCGGGAACGGAGCCTGTATAATACCATGGCACGGGCGGGGACACAATTATTCCCCTTTGGCTGCGGTGCCGGGGGCCACGTGGATGGCACCAGCACCATGCTGCACCGGGTATTGCCCGTGTATGAAAAAATGGTGCAGGCAGGGCAGAAACCCTTTATGGCACTGATGGAACAATCTCCGTTAGCGTCCTATGAAAGTGTGGTGCAGGCCCAGATGAACCAGTGCCGTTTGGATCTTTCTGTGCTAAAACAGATGGATGCCAGATTAGGAGAACTGGAATTTTTAGGGAACCTGTGGGAAACCTACGGACTGTGGAAACATAATGGCACGGCTTACCAATTGACCGAAGCAGGGCAGTTCTGGCAGGTCAATATGACACAGACCATTTTGGAATCCATCCAGCTGCTGCTGGCCGAAGCCCCGGAAATCGCCCGGGCCAACGTGGCAGCACAAGGATAAAGACTGTCAGGGCAAGGATAAAAAACTGCTTGACATTCCTATCCTTGTTTAGTACAATAATACCTGCGGCGTCAAGCGTCGCAGTATTCCCCGATAGCTCAATGGTAGAGCACTCGACTGTTAATCGAGTTGTTGTAAGT
>CAJMHI010000003.1 GCA_905213155.1 uncultured Acidaminococcus sp.
CACAGAATCTAAAGAAAGGAAAATGGTGATTTTGCTTCTGTAATTATCATACAAGGACAGGATGAAAATTTACCGGGTTGTAGTGGGGCCCATCCAGGAAAACTGCTACATCATAAAAAACGAAGAAAATAATGAAGGGGTGATTATTGACCCGGGCGATGAATCAGATCGCATCATGGCGACGGTGAAACAAGCCGGCATTCAAAAAGTCCCGGCGATTTTAATCACCCACGGCCACGGGGACCATATTTCCGCCCTGGACGAAGTGAAAGCCGCTACCGGGGCGAAGGTCTACATGAGCAAGGAAGACGCTCCGATGCTGAAGGTATGGAACAGCAGCCTGTCCTATTCCACCCGGCGGGATAAAAAATTTGATCCCCCGGATGCGTTTTTGACCGATGGGGAAACGCTTACCGTGGCAGGGATGGACTTTACCATTGCCGCTACCCCCGGACACACCCCGGGCGGCGTGTGCATAAAACTGGGGGATCTGGTCTTTTGCGGGGACACGATTTTCCTGGAGAGCATAGGGCGGACGGATCTGCCCGGCGGCAGCTATGATGCGCTGCTAAAGGGCATTAAAACCAAGCTCCTTCCCTTGCCGGATGAAACCAAACTTTTGCCAGGGCATGGCCCTGCCACCACCGTAGGGTGGGAACGGCGGCGCAACCCATTTCTCCAGTAGGAGGCTTCCAGCATGGATATGCAGGACAGGCCCAAAACCCTTGTGGCCAAACTGATTTTTTCTCTGTTGGTGTTTCTCGCCTTTTACATCGTCACCAAAAGTTTTTTGCCGGTATTTTTGGCCATTGCCATGAGCTTTCTGCTGTATCCGGTGGTCAATTTTTTGGAAAACCGAAAAGTTTTTGGTCTCGCCGTCCCCAATACGCTGGCGGTACTGGCTTCCTTTCTTGTTTTCGGGCTGTTCTTATTTGTAGCGGCTAATATTCTTATTGTCCCCTTGGCCACGCAGGTATCCAATCTGCTGCGGGCCATGCCGGGCCTTGCGGCACGGGCCAATGAGAGCTTCACGCTCTTTTTAGGGACGGAAGCCCAAAAATTGCCGCCCAGTTTCCGGGCTATGCTGCAGCAGGGGGCCAGCAGTATCAGCAGTACGCTCCTAGGCTTCCTGAAGGATATGCTGACAGGCACGGTCCAGGTGGCAAGAAGCCTGGCCGGGTTGGTGCTGGTGCCTTTTTTAAGTTTTTATTTTTTGAAAGACTGGCGCACGCTGAAAGATATGGTGGTGGATTTATTCTCCTATGAAAAGCAGCCCCTGGCCAATCAGGTACTGGGGGACATCGGGAGAATGCTCTGCACCTATATGGACAATATGTTTAAGCTGTGCTTTATTGCAGCCTTTTGCCTGACGCTGGGCAACTGGATTTTGGGCGTGCAGTATACCTTGGTATTGGGCTTTCTGGCGCTCATTACGGAAATCATCCCGCTTGTGGGTAGCGTGGTGGGGACGCTGGCAGCTGTCTTTATTGCCCTGTTGCAGAATCCGTCTTTGGCGCTTAAAGTGCTGTTGCTGTATCTGGTGTATTATCAGCTGGATTCCCAATTTATCATGCCCAATCTCATGGGACACAGCATTACCCTGCACCCTGTGCTGATTATCCTGGCGGTTTTAATCGGCGGGCAGATCGGCGGCGTGCCGGGGCTGGTATTTGCCGTCCCTGTTTTAATTATTGTCAAAGTGCTGTACGGGTACTTCTGGCACGTGGGAGAAAAACCAATCCAGTGAAACGTGAGGAGTGTGTTGAAATGGCACTCCTTCTTGTGGTAAAATTAATAAGTTCAAACACATCCTGTGAACGGAGGGGATACTTATGTTAACTGGGGCACCTCGTGGTACCAAAGACATTCTGCCTGGCACCGTTGGTGGTTGGCGCTATGTAGAGCAAATTATTCGGGATGTATGCCGTGAATTCAACTATCAAGAGATCAGAACTCCGATTTTTGAACATACGGAACTGTTCCAAAGAGGCATTGGAGACGGCACGGATGTTGTGGATAAGGAAATGTACACCTTTAACGACCGCAGCGGGCGGAGTATTACCCTGCGTCCGGAAAATACGGCCAGCGTGGTACGTTCTTTTGTGGAAAACAAACTGTATGCGGAACCACTGCCGCTGAAGGTCTTTTATATCGGGCCTATGTTCCGCTATGACCGTCCTCAGGCCGGGCGGATGCGGCAGTTCCACCAGTTTGGGGCAGAGGCACTGGGCAGTGAATCCCCGGCAGTGGATGCCGAGATTATTTTGCTTTTCCTTGCTATTTTAAAACGGCTGGGGTTAAAGGATCTGCAGCTCAAAATCAATTCCGTAGGCGACCCCAATTGCCGTCCCCAGCACCGGAAACTCTTGCAGGACTATTTCCGTCCGCATCTGGATGAACTGTGCGAGGATTGCCAGCACCGGTTTGACCGGAGTCCGCTGCGCATTCTGGACTGCAAAGTGGATGCGGATAAACCTTTTATGGCCGGCGCCCCGAAGATTACGGACAACTTGTGTGCCGAGTGCCATGACCACTTCGAACTGGTGAAGAAATTTCTCACGGAAGCGGGCGTGGATTACGAAGTAGACAGCAATCTGGTGCGTGGGCTGGATTACTACACCAAGACCGCTTTTGAAGTGCAGTATGCACCTTTGGGCGGGCAAAGTGCCGTAGGCGGCGGCGGCCGTTACGACGGCCTGGTGGAAGAACTGGGCGGACCCAGCACCCCGGGCGTGGGCTTTGCCATGGGCCTGGAACGGATTCTTTTGGCCTTGCAAAAACAGGGCCTTTTGCCGGAAGGCAAGGAAGCCATTGATGTCTATGCTATCGTAACGGACAAAGAAGGCGCCCAGGATGCCTTCCGGACCATTACGGCGCTGCGGGAAAAGGGCCTTTCCTGCGACATTGACTTCATGGAACGCAGCATGAAAGCCCAGATGAAACAAGCCAACCGAGATGGCGCCAAATACGCCCTGATCTTTGGGGAAGAAGAACGCAAAAACGGCGCGGTCACTGTGCGGAATATGGCGGACAGCAGCCAGGAAACCGTAAAATTCGAAGAGCTGGAAAAGTATCTGACTAAATAAGAAATCAGAGGTGTAAAAGTTCATGAGTATGGAGCGCAGTCATCATTGTGGTGACTTGAGAAAAGCGGACGCCGGCAAGACAGTAACCCTGTGCGGCTGGGTCAGCAAACGACGGGATCACGGCGGGATTATTTTTATCGACCTGCGGGATCGGCACGGATTGATGCAGGTGGTCATTGACCCGGCCCATGATGCAAAAGATTTTCATAAGGCAGAAGCCGTTCGCAGTGAATATGTACTGCAGGTAAAAGGCCTTGTCCGGGAACGTACCCCGGAAACCGTGAACCCCAATTTACCCACCGGGGAAGTGGAAGTGGTCGTCAAGGAACTGCAGGTGCTGAATGCGTCTAAAACGCCTCCCTTTTATATCCAGGACGGGGTGGATGTGGACGAAAGTGTCCGTCTCCGCTACCGCTATCTGGATCTGCGGCGTCCGGAAATGCAGAAGAATTTTATCCTGCGCCACAAGGTCACCAAAGCCATTCGGGACTTTTTGGACACCAAGGATTTTCTGGAAATCGAAACGCCTATGCTGTGCAAGAGCACGCCGGAAGGGGCCCGGGACTACCTGGTGCCCAGCCGTGTGAACCCGGGGAAATTCTACGCCCTGCCCCAGTCTCCCCAACTGTTTAAACAGCTTTTGATGATTGCCGGCATGGAACGGTATTTCCAGATCGCCCGCTGCTTCCGGGATGAGGATCTGCGTGCAGACCGGCAGCCGGAATTTACCCAGCTGGATATTGAAATGTCCTTTGTGGATGAAGACGATGTGATGAGCCTTACCGAGCAGCTCATCGCCTATGTCTTTAAACAAACCATGAATGTGGATGTGCCGCTG
This sequence comes from uncultured Acidaminococcus sp., assembly GCA_905213155.1. Taxonomy (GTDB): domain Bacteria; phylum Bacillota; class Negativicutes; order Acidaminococcales; family Acidaminococcaceae; genus Acidaminococcus. The sequence continues at coordinate 3,925 of CAJMHI010000003.1, forward strand.
CCGCTGCCCCGCATGACCTGGGATGATGCCATGGACCAGTATGGCAGCGACAAACCGGATCTGCGCTTTGGCATGCCGCTGGTGAATATGAATGAAGCCCTGGCCGGCACACAGTTCAAAGTTTTTAAAGATATTTTGGATCATGGTGGTCTGGTAAAAGCCATCACCGTCAAAGGCTACAGCGCTATTCCCCGGCGGGAACTGGATGGTCTGGTGGACTTTGTAGGGACCTACGGTGCCAAAGGGCTGGCCTGGATTATCGTTAACGAAGACGGCTCCATCAAGAGCCCCATTGCCAAATTCTTCTCTGATGAAGAAATGCAGCGCATCCTGACTGCTGGCAAAGCGGAAAAGGGCGACGTGATGCTCTTTGTAGCAGACCGCAAACCCAAAGTGGTGGCTCAGGCACTGGGCGCCCTGCGGCTGGAAATGGGCAAACGCCGGGGCCTGATTGATCCGGACAAGCTGGCGTTCACCTGGGTGGTGAAATTCCCCATGTTCGAATACAGCGAGGAAGAACACCGCTATGTGGCCGAACACCATCCGTTTACCTCTCCCTGCGACGGGCACGAGGATAAACTGATCGAGGATCCCGGTCACTGCTATGCCAAGGCCTATGATATGGTGTTAAACGGCGTAGAAGTGGGCGGCGGTTCCATCCGTATCCACAACGAAGCTGTGCAGGACAAGGTCTTTAAGGCCATTGGTCTTACCAAGGAACAGGCCCATGAAAAATTTGGCTTCCTGCTGAAAGCCTTTGAATACGGGGCACCTCCCCATGGGGGTCTGGCGTTCGGACTGGACCGGCTGGTGATGCTGATGGCCAAACGGCCCAGCATCCGTGACGTGATTGCGTTCCCCAAGACCCAGAATGCCATCGACATGATGTGCGATGCGCCTAACGTGGTGGAAGAAAAGCAGATGCGGGAACTGCATATCCGTAGCACCGTGGTGAAAAAGGACAAAGAAAAAGAAGTAGCAGCGAAAGAAAGTTAAACCGTAATCAGCGTGAAGGCTGTATAGAAGTGATTCGTATCATTTCTATACAGCTTTCTTTTGTTTTGTTACAAAACCTTTTCTAAAAAGTAATCATGATTAGAAATCTGTAATTTAGAATTATTTTTAATTAAGTTTTCGTTCAATTTGCATTGCGCTTTCTGCGCAAGTATGGTATCCTAAAACGGCAAAAAATATCTGAAGAAAAGAGAAGGAAAGAGGTGACATTGGGTTATAACCTCCTCAAAATAAACGAAGGATAAGATTTGCATGGCATTTTCGACGATTCAGGCATGAAACAGGGGTAGAGGAGCAAAAATATTTCACTGTAATCAGAATTGCCGAAAGAACGCAACAAAATCACAACAAAATTATTTAGAAAAAGAGGCGATGAGGAAGCATGAAAAAGAAAGCTAAAGTTTTAGAAGCGTTGATTCTCAGCAGCTTACTGACGATGCCGTCATTGGCCAGTGCTGATAATACCTGGTTGGGCAAAGTTATGGTAGACGGAAATGAAAAAATGGCCACTGACGACGGAGGCCCTCTGATCGCAGGCCAGGATGGCAGTACGGTTACCATTGAAAAATTCGTTACGAATGGAAAAGATAAAGTTAACGATACGTACAGCGCACTCTTCCAAGGACAATTCCGTGACCTTGAGGTACGGGGAAAGACCATTACCAGTAACGGCATACTAGCTGCCAATGGATCCGCTGTCACCGTGGGCAACAGCGCTACCGATGCCATAAGCATCACCGGCAGTGGGGATAGTGAGGGCAGATATGGGATCCTTTCTCTCCATAGCACTGGTAAAGAGTGGCCCCAGGCGTCCCATGTAATGGTGGAAGGGAAAACCATTAACATCAGTACGGAATCAAAAATCGGCGCAGCTCTGTGGGCACAGAACGGGACGCAGAAAGTTACCGCACCAAAAGATGCGGCTTCTATTACCGTAAAAGGGGAGACCGTCAATTTGACTTCTCCGGATGCTGCTATCGTTAATTACTCCAACGGGCAGATTACCCTGACCGGGGATACGACGATTAACGCCCCGACGGCACTGGATGTGCGTGGTTACTCCACGACCAATATCAATACCGATGGTGCTCATAAGACGGTGGTGAACGGCAATATTGTTTTTGAAACACCGGCTACGCCCGGCAACAAGCATGCCAGCGGAGAGCTGATCAATGCCTATGTGAACCTGAATCTCACCGGCAAGGACTCTGTGTGGAACGGACGCGCCTATGCCGATTATGACAATAAAGAACACCTGACAGGCGACGATTTCCGCGGCCCCGTCACTGGGATGCATCTTACCATGAAAGAGAGCGCCACCTGGAACGTCAATGGAAATTCTCTCATGAGCACCCTGGATGCGGATACCAGCACGGTGAATCTGGAAGCTGCCAATGCCCAGCTGCTGGCTGACAAAGCCACTCTCACTGGCGGCACGGTCAACCTGAATGGGGATGACAGCCGCATTAAATCCGATGCACTCACCGCTTCCGGCACCACTTTTAACTTCAACGGGAAAAATGCGGCACTGCTGGGTAAGGCGACCCTGGATGGCGGCATGCTCAATGTCAACCGAAACGCTTCCGCTGGCGCCTTGACGCTGAATGACGCTACGGTCAACCTGAATGGCAATGGCACCCGCATGAATGTAGAGAGTCTCGCAGGTTCCAAGGCCGTGGTGAATACCAGCAGCCTGGAGAACAAGCTGACGGTAGGGAGCAGCTCCATTCCGGATCTCACCGTCCATGGCACTAGCAATATTGCCGATGCGATTCAAAGCAACGAGGGCAATGCCCAGAAACTGGCGGATGTGGTGGCAAGCAATGACCATTCCGTAGCAACCCGGATTACCACCGAAGAAGGCCTTGTAGCTGGTTCCTATGACCTTGCTGTGGAAGATGGCAAAGTCGTCCTGCCGAAGAAGGCCACCGAAGAAGGCCCCGCTAAGCGCCCTGGGGAAGATGGTAAAGTCAACCCGCCTAAGAGCACCTATACCCCCAATGAAAGCAACCAGGGGATTGATGCGCTGGCAACCATGAATCTAATTTCCTGGCGGCAGGAAAATAACGACCTGAACAAACGCCTGGGCGAACTTCGTGACAGCGAAGGCAAAGAAGGCGTTTGGGCCCGTATGGTGCGCGGCGAAGCAAAATACGGCCTGCGGAACATGAAAAACCAGTACAACTACTACCAGGTGGGCTATGATACCAAAGTGGGCAATAACTGGACCGTAGGGGCTGCCTACAGCAAGACGGATGGCACCACTTCCTTCAGCCGGGGCACCAGTGACAACAACCACGATGGCGTAGCCATCTACGGCTCCTACCTGGCAGATAACGGCAGCTTCGTGGACCTGATTGCCAAATACTCCCACCTGGATACGGATTACCATGTAGTGGGCGGCGCCGGCGATGGGGACTATGACAACAATGCCTTTGCCCTCAGCGCAGAATACGGCAAACGCTTCCATGGCCATAACGGGCTCTGGATTGAACCCCAGGTGGAATTGACCTATGGCACCGTGGATGCGGCGGATTACACCACCAAACGGGGCGTGAAAGTGCACCATGACAGCATGGACAGTCTGGTGGGCCGTCTGGGCTTTGCCGTGGGCAAGGATATCAAGGCCGGACATCTGTATGCACGGGCTTCTTATCTCTATGACTTTGACGGCGATACCAGCGTGACCATGACCTACAATGGCAGCAAGACCCGTTTCAAGGACGATATTGGCGGCGGCTGGTGGGAAGTTGGCGTAGGGGCCAACCTCAACCTGAGCAAGGCCACCCATATGTATATTGATGTGGAAAAGACCTATGGCGGCGACGTAGTGACCCCGTGGCAATGGGGTATTGGCTTCCGCTATTCCTTCTAATTCTTTTCCTGATAAAAAGACCTGTGGTTATGCACTGCAGGTCTTTTTCATTGCCATTTTCTTAGAAGCTGCTATATACGCTTTTGCAGGATAAAATGGCGGGCTAACGCCCTAGCGGAAAAGAATTGTTTTCGCAGATTGGGCTGAAAAACTGGACAAGACGGGCCGCAGGCTGTATAATAAAACCATAAAGAGCAACCCTCCGATGTGCGAGGTGAATTCTATATGTTTTGAGCCAACACTCTCTATAAGGGAGCCCGTGAACTCCAGCCATTGATGATATGCCCTTGCGAGGGGACATCAGAAGTGACAGGGAGGGCACCCACCTGCTCAGGCAGGTTCAAAACGCGGAATCGTACGGCATTGTAGGGCTCTTTTTTTATTCAAAAAAAGTTTGTAGTTTGTCATAAAGGAGAACCGGACCCCCATGCTGCCCATACTGCTAAGTGTGATTGTGCTTGACCGCCTGACCAAATTGTTTATTACCCATACCATGGAAGTAGGGGAGAGTATCCCCGTGATTCCTGGCGTGCTGGATTGTACGTTTATCTTAAATCCGGGCGCTGCCTTTGGCCTTTTGCAGTACCAGCGCTTATTCTTTGTGGTGATTACGCTGCTTGTGGGCCTTCTGGCCTTTGTATTTCGCCGGCAGATCCGGGCGGAAGGGGTGCTTGCCTATAAAGGGACAGCGCTTTTTTTAGGGGGCGCTGCGGGCAATCTGATTGACCGGATCGCCACCGGCTATGTGGTGGACTTTGTGGACTTTAAAGTCTGGCCGGTATTTAATGTAGCCGATATCTGTATCTGTGCAGGAGTGGGATTGATTTTATGGAGCATCGTGAAAAACGAAAAGCAAATCCTGAAGGAAGAAACATAGAAGGAGCGCAAATCGTGCTCACGGAGCCTGTGGAGCCTCTTGAAGTGGGGCAGCGGCTGGACGTATTTCTGGCAGCACGTCTGGAACAAACCCGCTCCAATGTGCAGCACAGCTTGCAGCAAGGACTGATTACAGCCCAGGGCAAACCGCTGAAGGCCAACTATAAAGTAAAGGAAGGAGAGCAGTTCCAGGTGGTGGAATTGCCGCCGGTGGATCTATTGGCGACGCCGGAAGAGATTCCCCTTGCCATTTTATACGAAGACGAAGATGTGATCGTGGTCAATAAGCCAAGGGGCATGGTGGTGCACCCGGCACCGGGCAATCCGAGCGGGACACTGGTGAATGCGCTGCTCTTTCATTGTCAGGATTTGTCCGGGATTAACGGCGTAATCCGGCCCGGTATTGTCCACCGATTGGACAAAGATACCAGCGGCGTCATGATCTGCGCCAAAAACGACGCGGCCCATTTATCCCTTGCCAGCCAGATCCAGAGCAAGGAAGCCAAGCGCACGTATATCGCCATCGTGAGGGGCAATATCAAAGAAAACTCCGGGCATATTGAGACCCAGATCGCCCGGGATCCACGGGACCGGAAAAAAATGGCCGTGGTGCAGCAGGGCGGACGCTTTGCCGCCACGGATTTTGAGGTACTGGAGCGCTACGGCCGTTTTACGGTGGTGCGCTGCCATCTTTTAACCGGGCGTACCCACCAGATCCGGGTGCACATGACCTATATCGGGCATCCTTTGGTGGGGGATCCTAAATACGCGCCGGAAAAAACCTGTTTTTCTATTAACGGACAGGCGCTCCACTCGGAAACCCTGACCTTTCGCCATCCCCGCTCGGGAGAAGTGATGCACTTTACCGCCCCCCTGCCGGAGGATATGCAGACCATATTGACCTGCCTGCGGAGCGGACAGTTTCATTGAAAAGGAGACCAGCTATGACGACTTCTGTGAAGAAAAAAATTATTATGGACAGCGATGCGATGCGCCGTGCTTTGGTGCGGATCAGCCATGAAATCGTGGAAAAAAATAAGGGCGTAAACAATGTGGTGCTGGTAGGCATCCGGACCCGGGGTGTTCCTTTGGCGCAGCGTCTGTGCAAGCAGATTGCGCAAATTGAAGGGGTTACGCTGCCGGTAGGTTCGCTGGATATTACCCTGTACCGGGATGATTTGTCCACACTGGCATACAATCCGGTGATCAAAGAAACGGATATTGACTTTGACCTGAACGGCAAGACGGTGATTTTGGTGGATGATGTGCTCTTTACCGGGCGCACCATTCGCAGCGCCTTGGATGCCCTGATTGATATGGGCCGCCCCAAGGCCATTCAGCTGGCAGTGATGGTGGACCGGGGGCACAAGGAACTCCCTATCCGGGCGGATTTTGTTGGGAAAAATGTACCTACCAGTACCAGCGAATCCGTGGACGTGGCCTTTGTAGAAATTGATGGACGGGATGAAGTGTCCTTGTCGGATCTTCGGGATTAAGCATGCTTCTTAAAAATTTTTCTGCCCATGGATTTAAATCCTTTGCGGATAAGGTCACTATTGATTTTGAACCGGGCATAACGGCCATCGTAGGCCCCAACGGCAGCGGCAAAAGTAATATTTCCGATGCCATTTGCTGGGTGATGGGAGAGCAAAGTATCCGCAACCTGCGGGGCACCAAAATGGAAGACGTGATTTTTACCGGAAGTCCGGGCCGCCGGGCCATGGGCATGGCGGAAGTCACACTGACCTTTGACAATACGGACCGCACCCTGCCGCTGGATTTTGACGCCATTAGCATTTGCCGGCGGGTCTACCGCAGCGGGGAAAGCGAATATTTTATTAACCAGAAAAGCTGCCGGTTAAAAGACGTGGTGGCACTGCTGGCTGATACCGGGCTGGGGCGGGGCTCCATGTCCGTCATCGGGCAGAATAAAATCGATGAGATTTTAAACAGCCGCCCGGAAGAACGCCGCTCTATTTTTGAAGAAGCGGCGGGGATTGCTAAATACCGGATCCGCAAAAAAGAAGCCTTGCGGAAACTGGAGGAAACGGGCTCCAATCTGCTCCGGATCCGGGATATTGAGGGGGAAATTGCGTCCCAGCTGGATCCCTTGGAAAAAGCGGCAGAAAAAGCCCGGCAATATGCGGTGCTCCAATCTAAATTGCGGCAAGTGCGGATTACCCGTTCTGTGAACCAGCTGGACCATTTGGAGCAGGAACAACAGAAACTGGCGCAAACGCTGGCAGAAAAGCAGCAGGCAGGGCAAAGGCTGCATGAACGCTTAGCGCAGATCCAGCAGGAAACTGCGGATCTTGAAACTGCGTTTCAGGAAAAAGAGCAGGTCTATACCAAAGCCCAGGAAGAGACGGCAAAACAGCAGCAGCGAGCCGCCGCACTGTACCAGCAGCAGGCAGTCTTGGCAGAGCGTTCCCGGGGCGCCAAAACAAGGCAGCAGCAACTCTTGGACCATCGCAAAAGCCTGGAAGCGGAACTGGCGAAAAATCAGGAAGCGCTGGATGCGGTGACAGAAGCCTATGACGCCCAGGAAAAGGCACAGCAGCATGCCAAGGCCGTACTCACAAAATGGGAGACAGAAAAAAACAATCTGACAAAGCAATTTCAGGCCATGGAGCAGGCAGAAAAGGCCTACCAGGAGCAGGCTTTTGAAGCTATGCGGACGCTGGTCATGACCCGCAATGCCTTAACCACGGCCCAACACGAAACAGACCGCATCCACCGGCAATTGGAGCAGATGACCCGCACGCTGGAAGCGGCGGAACAGGACGCAGAAGAACTCAAGGCGCAGGTAAAAGGGCTGGAAGAAAGCCAGCATGCCGGGGAAACCAGAAAAGAGCAGCTTTTGGCCAAAGAACAGGCAGCAAAGAAAGAACTGGCCGCTTCTGTACAAACTTATCAGGAGACCAATGCCCGTCTGCAGAAGCTGCAAAACCAATGGAACCAGCAAAAAGCCCGCTTGCAAGTCCTTACCCGGATGGAAGAGGAACACGAAGGTTTCAGCCGGGGCGTTAAAACGGTGCTTTCCGCCCATGCTCCGTTCCAAAGCGGCATTTGCGGTGCGGTAGCGGATCTTTTTGGCATGGAAAAACGCTATCTTCCGGCACTGGAAACGGCGTTAGGCGGGGCGCTGCAAAATATTATCACAGAAGATGACAGCAGTGCCCGGCAGGCGATTGCGTATTTGAAGCAGGCAAAAGGCGGTCGTGCCACTTTTTTGCCGTTAAATACATTGCGGCCCCGGCCCTTAACTCAATGGGGAAAAGCCGTGCAGAAAGAAGCAGGGATCCTTGGCATCGCCGCCGACTTTGTGCAAACAGAAGCTAAACTCCGCCCGGCGGTGGACTTTTTGCTGGGGCAGGTGCTCATCGCCGATACGCTGGACCACGCCATGGCCGCCGCCAAAAAGGCAGATATGCGGGTGCGGATTGTGACATTGGACGGGGATGTAATTTCACCCGGCGGTTCCTTAAGCGGCGGGGAAAAGCAGCAAAGCCACAGCTTTTTGTCCCGGAAGCAGGAGATTCAGGATCTCACAGCAAGCGGAACCACGCTGCAACGGGAACAGAAGGAGTTGTCCGAAGCCCTGGAGCAGCTGACAGAAACGGGCAAACAACAACGGACATTGCTGGAGACAATCCAGCATGACCGCCAGCAATTGGACGTACAGCAGGCAGGGCTTGTGGCAAGTCTCCAGCAAATCCGGCAGCAGCAGAATTTGCAGCAGAAAAAAAATGAACTGCTGCGGCAGGAAAAAAACGAAGCGGTGGAAGCTTTGACCAAGGCGCAGGAGACGGCCGCCCGGCTGCTCCCTAAGGTGAAAGACATGCAAGCGCAGAATACCGCAGGAGAGGAAGCCTCCCGGGAGCGGGGAGAAGCCACGGAAAAACTCCGTCTTGCCTTGGAACAGGCCACCCGCAACCAGCAGGATGCCCTGGTAGCTCTTAGCAGCGTGCAGAGCCAGGTGGAAACCTTAAATGGCAGAATCCAATCCATTGACCAGATGGGCGAAAAAATTTCCGGGGAAATCCGGGATGGGGAGAAAAGTTATGCGGCCCAGCAGCAAATTCTGGAGGATAACCAAAAGCAGCAGGAAACCATTTCCAAACAGCTGGTGACGCTGGAAGAAACCCTAAAAGAGACAGGAGCCTACCAGGAAACCTACCGGAAGGAGCGGCAGGCGTATCTTGCCCAGAAAGACGCCCTGCGCAAGCAGGAAACCCAGGTCAAAACGGAAGTGACGGAAGCCGAACAGGCGCTGCACCGGATAGAACTGGAGCAGGTGAAAAAAAGCGGGCAGGTAGAGCAGGAAGAAAGCAAGCTACGGGAAAATTATGATCTGGGACTGGAAGAGGCCCGGAAAGAAGCCCTGACGGATATTAGCGAAGAGCAGCTGCGGAAAACAGAAAAAACGGCGGCGGGCGAAGTGGAAGCCATGGGGCCGGTGAATCCCAATGCGCCGGAAGAATACCAAGCCGCCAAAGAGCGGTATGATTTCCTGCACCGCCAGGTGGAAGACCTGACACAGGCCAAACAGCAGCTGGAAACCGTGATCCATGGGATCAATACGGATATGGGGCGGCGGTTCCAAACAGCTTTCGGTGAGATCAATACGTATTTTAACCAGTGCTATGTGAAGCTGTTTGGAGGCGGAAAGGCCCGTCTGCGCCTTACTGAAGAAGCGTCCATACTGGAGGCGGGTGTGGAAATCGAAGTGCAGCCGCCGGGAAAGAAAATGCGCAATTTGCAGCTCTTTTCCGGGGGTGAACGGGCCCTGACCGTGATTGCTCTTTTATTTGCCCTTTTGAGCTACCAGCCGGCGCCCTTTGTCATTTTGGACGAAATTGATGCGCCGCTGGATGAAAGCAATATTGACCGCTTTGCCCAGTTCTTAAAAGAATATGGGCGCAAAACCCAGTTTATTGTCATTACCCACCGCAAGGGAACCATGGAGGCCGCAGATGTGCTCCATGGCATTACCATGGAAGAGGCCGGCGTGTCCCGGATCCTGTCCGTCAAGTTATCGGAGGCGATCAAGCAGTGAGTACGTTTGTGGAACAATTGAAAAATGGACTGACCAAAACCCGGAAAAACTTTACGGAACGGATGGAGGACTTAATCGGCGTCAGTGTGGAACTGGACGATGACTTCATGGACGAACTGGAAATGATTCTGGTGGCAGGGGACGTGGGGATGAAAACCACGGAAAAAATCATGACAGCCCTGCGCCGTGCCGCCGATACCCGGGAAATCAAGTCGCCGGCAGAAGCCTTGCCCTTTTTGAAAAAGTATATCGCTGATATGCTGCGGACCAAAGGCCCCCGGATGCACTTTACCAGCCGTCCGTCCGTGGTACTGGTGGTGGGCGTCAATGGCGTGGGCAAAACCACCACCATTGGGAAATTGGGAAATTATTACCGGCTCATGGGGTACAAAGTGATTTTGTGTGCCGCCGATACCTTCCGGGCCGGGGCCACCGAGCAGCTTAAAATCTGGGGCGAGCGTGCCCAATTGGACGTGATTGCCCACGAAGAAGGCGCCGATCCGGCAGCGGTGGTTTATGACGGCGTGAAAGCAGCTATTGCCCGGAAAGCCGATGTGCTGTTTGTGGATACGGCGGGCAGGCTCCACAATAAAACCAATCTGATGAATGAGCTGGATAAAATGTACCGGGTTATCAGGAAAGAAGTGCCGGACGGGCCGCAGGATACGCTGCTAGTGCTGGATGCGACTACAGGGCAGAATGCCATCAGCCAGGCAAAAATCTTTTTGGAAACGGCTCACGTAACCGGCGTGGTGCTCACCAAGCTGGATGGCACCGCTAAAGGCGGCGTGGTGATTGCCATTAAAGAGGAATTGGGGCTGGATGTAAAATGGATCGGCATCGGGGAAGGCATGATGGATTTTCGGCCCTTTGATCCGGACCAATTTGTGGAAGCCTTATTCACAGAACGGCAGCAAAGTTAATTCTATAGGCAGAACGTATAGCAGCGCTTTCTCTGGAAGTATTAGCCAGAAAAAGCGCTGTCTTGTATAATAGAGAAAGAATAACAGAACATGACAGGAGGATGGGAAATGGAAAGACCGTATATTTTTTGCCATATGGAAACCAGCCCGGACGGGAAAATCATGGGAAAATATTTGTGGCTCCCGGAAGCCGTGGACGAAGGAGATTCCTTTGATGCCATTATTCACGGGAAGACCGCCCAGTATCAGTACGAGGCGCTGATCTTAGGACGCACCACCATTGACGATAACTACACCTATTACGCCACGCCGGACGTGGATGAAAAGGCGGCCACTGTGCCTGGTGGGGATTACCTGGCTGACGGTGCCTCCCTGGGGCAGTACCTGATTGCGGTGGACAGCCATGGCAAACTGGCCTGGCAGGATAATGTCATGGATGACGGGGACAAAAAAGCCCATGTGGTTGCTATCCTTACGGAAGCAACGCCCAATGCCTATAAGGATTTCTTACGGCGCAAAGGCATCAGCTACCTGCTTTGTGGCAAGGAGCATGTGGACCTGGCCCTTGCCTGCGAGAAAATCAAAACGCTGCTCCATGTAAAAACCATGATGCTGGGCGGCGGGGCTGTGCTCAACTGGAGCTTTATGCAAGCGGGCCTTGTGGATGAACTGAGCCAGGTGATTACCCCTGCGGCAGACGGCAGCACGGAAACCCAGACCCTTTTTATGACCAAGTCCGGCGTGACCACGGACCAGCCCATTAAATTCAAACCCCTTTCCGTAAAAATCATGGCAGACGGGGCCGTGTGGATTCGCTGGAAAGTGGGAGAAAAGAGCACCTTTGATTTTGACAGCGATCCCGAATTTAAAGAAGTCATGGACATGATTAAAGCCCATAAGCAGTAACTTTTTAAGAGAGAGGCAGTGCCTTGTGCGCTGTCTTTCTTTTATGCAATGCGTGAACTATCTGTGTTATTTTTTTCTTGCCATGGATCGCCTCTATGAATTATAATAAACGTGTTAAAGTTCTGACTTTTAAATCTTTTCGGAAAGGATGCGATGGTATGAGCAAAAAGAAATGGTTAGCGGCAGCAGCGGCTGTATTGGCCTGCGGATCTTTGCTGCTGGCAGGATGCGGCAGTGAACAGAAAACGGCAGATGGGAAAAAAGGGGTATCGGGGGACGTGATGGTGTATACGTCCATGTATCCGGATATTGTAAATTCCATGTGCAAACCGAATGTGCAAAAAGCCTTCCCGGATTTGAAAGTCAGCTGGTTCCAGGGCGGAACGGAAAAAATCAAGACAAAAATCGCCGGCGAGCTGAAAGCGAACAAAATCAGCGACGATGTATTGATGGTGGCCGATCCTTCCTACTATATTTACCTGAAGGAAAAAGGGCAGCTGTTGGAATATAAGTCCCCGGAAATCCAGCACCACATTATGGAAGTGGATAAGGACGGCGCCTGGGCTGCCGTGCGTGTCTGCAATATGATCATTGCCTATAACAAAGACAAACTGGATCCCAAAGACGTCCCCACCAGCTGGGAAGATTTGAAAAAACCCAAATACAAAGGGCGGATCGCTATGCCAAACCCGCTGCTTTCCGGGACGGCGTACGTAGCGGTGGGTGCTTTGGCGGATAAATTTGGCTGGGGCTACTTTGATGCCTTAAAGGCCAATGGCCTCAGGGTAGAAGAAGGCAACAGCGCCATTCAGAACAAGCTGCTCACCGGGGAATACATGGCGGCCATCATTCTGGAAGAAAATATCCTGAAACTGCAGCAAACCAAGAAAGAACCGCTGGAAGTGGTGTATCCCAAAGAGGGCTGCATCCTGATTTCCTCTCCGATCGGGATTTTCAAAGCGACCAAGAACCCCGACGGGGCAAAAGCCCTCACCGACTGGTGGCTCAGCAAGGAAGGCCAGGCTGCCGTGACCGCCGGGTGGATGCACTCGGTGCGGGATGATGTGGAAAAACCGAAAGGGGCCAAATACAGCTTGAAAGAGCTGCTGAAGAACGCCCTGAAAGTAGATTGGGAAAAATTGACCCGGGACGAATCCAAAATCAAAGAAGAATTCCGTTCCAGAGTCATGGATGCCTGATTGCTTCGTTGTAGTACTGTAGTTGCACGATCGACTGGGAACTAGAGGAGTCAGGGACTGGAAACCCAGCCCCGGCTCCTCTTTCTTCTCTATGAAATCCAAAGGAGCTTATAGTGAAAAAATGGAATCTGCCCCGGATTGACAGTAAATTCGTGGTTATTACTTTATCCGTCTTAATCCTGCTCTATTTTATTGTATTGCCTTTAACCGTTTTGATTTATGACAGCGTGGTGATTGACGGCGCGTTGGATCTTAGCCAGTACGCCGTGGTCTATAGCCAAAAGGTGAATTTGACGGCACTGCGCAATACGGTGGAAATTTCCCTTTTGGTGATGCTGCTTAGTGTGCTGATTACCTTTCCCCTTGCCTGGCTCATCGGTCGCACGGATCTGCCGGGACGGAAACGGTTTCGCACGATACTGGTAGCCAGCTATATGATTCCTCCCTATGTGGGGGCTATCGCCTGGACGCAGCTGTTAAACCCGGATGTGGGGTATTTAAATCAGCTGCTGCAGACGCTTTTTTCCTTGTCCCAGGCGCCGTTTAACATTTATACCAAAGGCGGCCTGATCTGGGTATTAACGCTCTTTTATTCTCCCTTTGCTTTTATTACCATTTCCCGGGCCATGGAAAAAATGGATCCTACGCTGGAAGAAGCCTCCCGGATCGCCGGCGCTTCCCCCTTAAAAGCATTGTGGGATGTAACGCTGCCCTTAATGGCGCCCAGTATTCTGGCCGGCGGGCTGCTGGTTTTTATCAGCGCAGGCTCCTGTTTTGGCATTCCTGCCATTGTGGGGATGCCCGGCAATATTGAGGTGCTGACCACAAGGATTGTCTCCTTTGTGTACATGGGGGATGACCAGGGCATCCGCAATGCCACCACGCTGGCGGTATCGCTGATGTTTTTGGCTAACGGACTGCTGTTCTTCATGACCTGGATCATGGGGCGCAAGGATTATACCACCATCAGCGGGAAGAGCACCCGGCCTGTATTGGTGGAACTGGGAAAATGGAAAGGCCTTGCCACCTTTTTTGTGGCGGCCTATGCGTTTATTGCCGTGATTTTACCCCTGGGCTCCATTGTGATGACCTCGTTTATGGTGAGCATGTCCAAGGGCATTCAACTGGATAATTTTGGCATTGATGCCTGGATCCCGGTACTGGAAAACAGCCAGTATCTGACGTGCATATGGCGGTCGCTAGGCTACGCGTTTATTTCCGCCTGCATTGGCACATTGTTAGCACTGTTTGTTGCTTATTTGTCAGTGAAAACCAAAGTGCGGGGCCGTTCCCTGCCGGATATCTTAGTGATGGTGGGCGGCAGTACCCCCAGCGTGGTCATTGCCCTGGCCCTTATCATCTTCTTTTCCGGCAATTATGGCCTCAATCTGTATTCCAGCATGTGGATTTTGATCGCCAGCTACCTTGTCAAATATATGACCATGAGCGTGCGCACCATTGCTGCGTCGCTCAGCCAGGTTTCTACCAGCCTGGAAGAAGCAGGGCTCAATGCAGGGGCCGATTGGCTGCGGATCTGCAAGGACATTATTATGCCGCTGATTGCGCCGTCCATTGTCGCCGGCTGGTTTTTGATCTTTATGCCCAGCTTTTATGAACTGACCATGTCCAACCTGCTGTATGGCAGCGAAACCCAGACCATCGGGGTACTGCTCTATGAACTGCAGACCTACGCAGATACCCAGAATGCTTCGGTGCTGTCCGTGGTTATTTTGCTGATTGTTATGGTCGGAAATCTGATCCTGAACAAAGTATCCAAAGGGAATATCGCCATTTAACGAGGAGGAAAACTGTGTCTCAAGTAAAATTAGCACATTTATATAAACGTTTTGGAAACGTGACCGCCGTGGGAGATTTTAATCTGGAAGTAGGGGACGGGGAATTTGTTTCCTTCCTGGGTCCCTCCGGCTGCGGGAAATCAACTACGCTGCGTATGATTGCCGGTTTTGAACGCCCTACAGAAGGCAATATTCTCCTGGGGGATACGGTGGTAAGCAGCGCAGAGACAGGTGTCTTCCTGCCGCCGGAAAAGCGGAATATCGGGATGGTGTTTCAGTCCTATGCGGTCTGGCCCCATATGACCGTGGCCGATAATGTGGCCTATCCCCTAAAGATTCAAGGCGTTTCGAAAGAAGAACGGGCGAAACGAGTGCAGGACGCTTTGGAAATGGTGCACCTGGAACGCTATGGAGAGCGTTTCCCCAGTCAACTATCCGGCGGGCAGCAGCAGCGGGTGGCACTGGCCCGGGCACTAATTGCGCATCCGGGGCTTTTGCTTCTGGATGAACCGCTGTCCAACCTGGATGCCAAATTGCGGGAGAGCATGCGGTTTGAAATTTCTTCCCTGCAAAAACGGCTGGGCATTACGGTCATATACGTCACACACGACCAGTCCGAAGCCATGACCATGAGCGACCGGATTGTGGTGATGAATGCGGGCGTGGTGCAGCAGATCGGGCGCCCTTACGATGTGTATACCCGCCCCGCCAATAAAATGGTGGCGGATTTTATCGGCCTTGTTAATTTCTTGCCGGCTGTGGCACAGGGAGACCGGGTCTTTATTAAAAATACCCAGATTTCCTTCTCCAATACCGCAAATCTCCCCCAGGGTGAGGCCACCATCGGGGTACGGCCTGAAAACCTTTCTTTATCGAAAGACGGCGGCATGCTCCAGGGGACAGTCAAACACCGCTTCTATATGGGCAATGCGGTGGATTACCGCATCCAGGTGGGGGAACACGAACTGCGGGTCATAACCCATGGCAATTCCTATCACCAATGGGCCGACGGGGAAACGGTCTATGTGGACCTGGAAGATGTGATCTTGCTGGGGAGCGAAGAAAATACGTATATTGTGACCTAGCAGCGTAAAATTGTTTCAGTGAGGAACGAGCATGACCAAACCCTGGGAATCCTATCAAGGCATCTACATTCATATTCCCTTTTGTGTACAAAAATGCAACTACTGTGATTTTGCTTCTTATAAAGTCTCAAGCCGCAGCGTAATGGAGCAGTATATAAACCGGCTGGTGGAAGAGATTGGGCAGAAAAAAGTCTCCTTACCCGTGGACGAACGGGCTACGATCTATTTTGGCGGCGGTACACCCAGCATTTTACCGGTTTTTCTATTGGAAAAAATCGTAAACGCACTTAAAGAACGGAAGCTGTGGAAAACCCCCAAAGAAGTGACACTGGAAGCCAATCCGGGAACTGTAAATACCGCAAAATTACAGGCGTATCGGGCCATGGGGATAGACCGGCTTTCTTTGGGGATACAATCCTTTCAGGATGATGAGCTCTGCACCATGGGGCGCATCCATACGGCGGAAAAAGCAAAAGAAACCATTGCGATGGCCCGGGAAGCCGGTTTTTTGCATTGTAACGGGGACTTGATCTACGGCTACCCAGGACAGACCGTGGAGCGGGTAGAGGATTCTTTGGCACAGCTCATAGCAACCGGTGTAGATCATATCTCCGTGTATGGTCTCACCGTAGAAAAAGGTACGCTGCTGGAAAAACAACTGGCTGCGCAGGTGCTGCAGCTTCCTGATGAAGAGGCTGCCGGGGACATGTATGACTGCATTATACAGATGCTGCAAGCAGCAGGGTACGTGCGCTACGAGATTTCCAACTTCGCCCGCCCGGGGCATGCGTCCCGGCATAACCAGGTTTATTGGCATTACAATCCCTATCTGGCCTTTGGGGCAGCTGCTACAGGCTTTGACGGGAAAAACCGGTTTACCAATCCTTCCCGTGTCCAAGACTATATAAACGGAAAAGCGACCGCGGAAGAAGTGCTGACGAATGCGGAACGGGAAGAAGAACTGGTTTTTATGAACCTTCGCACGGCCAAAGGGCTTTCCCTGACAGAATTTAACGAGCGGGTGGGGAAAAACTTCAGGGATGAATACGGGCCTGCCCTGGCCCACTGCCTGGCGCAGGGATGGGTGACGGAAAAAGGGGGAAGGATTTGCCCTACGGCGCAGGGCATGCGCTATGGGAACCTGTTATTTGAATCATTTCTGCAAGGAAGTTGACAATTCCTGAAAAAGCTATTGACAATTTGACTAAAGAGGTGTATCTTTACCATTAGATGTTAGCACTCCAAAGATTAGAGTGCTAACAATCCAAGAAAAGAGATGATTACAGTGCTAAGCAACCGTCAAAAAAAGATTCTTCAAATCATTATTGAAGATTATATTGAAACGGCCGAGCCTGTAGGATCTCGGACCATTGCCCGGAAGTACAATCTGGGAATCAGCCCTGCCACCATCCGCAATGAAATGAGCGACCTGGAGCTTTTGGGCTACCTGGAACAGCCGTATACCTCGTCCGGACGGATTCCATCGGCCGCGGCGTACCGGTACTATGTGGATACCCTGGCCGAGCCGCAGCAATTAACGCCCAATGATATGGCGCTGATTCACAGCTGGTTCCGGGAACGGGTGCATAGCATTGATGATATTTTTCAATCCACCGCCAAGATTCTTTCCAGAATGAGCAAAAACGTGTCCGTGGTGCTTGCCAATAAAGACAGCAAGCGTGAATTTTTTTATTTGCGCTTTTTGCCTCTGAGCGCGCACCAGGCCATCCTGTGTATTGTAGCCAGTGACGGGCAGATGGATAACAGCGTGATCCAGATCCCGGCGGGCATGAGTGCGCTGGAACTTGAGACCTTGGCCCAGCGGGTGACCAATAAACTGCAGGGCATGGAGCTAGCGGATATCACGGATGCTGTGCTTCAGGAAGTGAAGGAAGCCATTGCCGGCGATAAGCACCTGTATGCGTCCCTGATCCAGGTGATCAAGCAGATGCAAAAAAGCCAGTCCCAGAACAAAATGTTTTTGGGCGGCACCAAGCAACTATTGTCACAGCCGGAGTTCAAAGACCCGGAGCGGGTGAAAGAACTGTTGGGAGTGCTGGAAGAAGGGCAAATGTTGCGGGATATGCTGATGGCTGGGAAGAATTCCGGCCTGAAAGTAACCATTGGCAGTGAAAACAAGTTTTCCGGCATTCAGGATTGCAGCATGGTGCAGGCGACCTACCAGCTCAATGGACAGGTGGTCGGGACGCTGGCTGTGCTGGGGCCGACACGAATGGAATACCGTAAGGTCATTTCTGTAATGGAATACCTGCACGATTATCTGCGTGTGGTGATGAGTAAAATGGATGAGTTGAAGTAGGAGGCACTATGGAAGGGATGAAACAGGAAGCAGCAGAAACCATGAAAACGGACGTTACGGACACTACGCAACCGGATACTTCCCAAACCATGCACGAGTCTGCGGAAAACACGGGAGCGGCACAGGAAGAAACCACAACAGCTGCCCCGGATGTACGGGATGAAAAAATTAAAGAACAGGAAGCCCAGATCGCCGATCTCCAAAACAGACTGGTGCGGCTGCAGGCTGACTTTACCAACTTCCGTAAGCGTAATACGGAAGAACGGGAAAAATTAGGGCGCTATGTCACCAGTCAGGTTGCCCGGGAGTTTTTGAAAGTCCTGGATAATTTCCAGCGGGCGGAAGAAAGCATGAAGACAGCCAGCGACAGCAACGCCCTGCAAGTGGGGATGGAAAAAATCCACAAGCAGTTTGCAAAAGCCCTGGAAACACTGCATATCGAGGAAATACCGGCGCAAGGTAAACCTTTTGACCCGCAGATCCACGAAGCGGTGATGCAGGGTGCTAACCCGGACCTGCCGGACGAAAGCATTGACCTGGTGCTGGAAAAAGGCTATCGCATCGGAGATGACGTGATCCGTCACTCCAAAGTACGGGTTGTACGTAATTCTTAAAACTAACGCATTGCACGTGTTGCAATACTTCCAGATTTGAGGAGGAATTTATTATGTCTAAAATTATTGGTATTGACTTGGGAACCACAAACTCCGTCGTTTCTGTTATGGAAGGCGGTGAACCTACGGTTATCACCAACCAGGAAGGCAGCCGTCTGACCCCTTCTGTGATTGGTTTTACAAAAAATGGGGAAAGATTGGTAGGGCAACTGGCTAAACGGCAGGCTATTTCCAATCCGGAACGGACCATCAGCTCCATCAAACGGCATATGGGTACCCGCTACACCGTGACCATTGATGGCAAGGATTATACCCCGGAACAGATTTCTGCTATGATCCTGGAAAAACTGAAAGGGGACGCAGAACGGTATCTGGGCGAAAAAGTGTCCGAAGCCGTTATTACAGTTCCGGCTTACTTTAACGACAGCCAGCGTCAGGCTACGAAAGATGCCGGCAAGATTGCCGGGTTGGAAGTAAAGAGAATCATCAATGAACCGACGGCCGCTGCTTTGGCCTACGGCATTGATAAATCCGACAACCATACCATCCTGGTTTACGACTTAGGCGGCGGGACCTTTGATGTGTCCATCCTGGAATTGGGCGATGGCGTATTTGAAGTAAAATCCACCAATGGGGATACCCATCTGGGCGGCGATGACTTCGACCAGCGCGTTATGGACTGGATGGTTGCCGAATTCAAGAAACAAAACGGGGTAGACCTGTCTGCTGATAAAATGGCCATGCAGCGGATTCGTGAAGCGGCTGAAAAAGCCAAAATCGAATTGTCCAGCATGATGACCACCAATATCAACCTGCCGTTCATTTCTGCCGGTGCCAATGGCCCGCTCCACCTGGATCTGGACCTGACCCGTGCAAAATTTGATGAAATGACCAGCGATTTGGTTGACCGGACCTTTACCTGTGTGAATAAGGCCCTGAGCGACGCAGGACTGGCGCCGAAAGATATCAACAAAGTGCTGCTGGTGGGTGGTTCTTCCCGTATCCCTGCGGTGCAGGAAGCCATTAAACGGACGCTGGGACAGGAACCGGCTCACGGCGTGAACCCGGATGAATGTGTAGCCATGGGCGCTGCCATTCAGGCAGGCGTACTTGCCGGGGACGTGAAAGACGTTCTGCTGCTGGATGTTACCCCGCTGTCTCTGGGGATTGAAACCATGGGCGGCGTGATGACCAAGATTATTGACCGTAACACCACAATTCCTACCAGCAAGAGCCAGGTATTCTCCACGGCTACGGATAACCAGCCTTCTGTAGATATCCACGTGCTCCAGGGCGAACGGGGCATGGCCGCAGACAACAAGACACTGGGACGTTTTGAACTGGGCGGAATTGCTCCGGCTCCCCGGGGCGTGCCGCAAATCGAAGTGACCTTCGATATTGATGCCAACGGCATTGTGAACGTCAGCGCCAAGGATAAAGGCACTGGCAAGGAACAGAAGATCACCATCAGCAATTCCGGCTCCCTCAGCAAGGAGGAAGTGGATAAGATGGTGAAAGAAGCCCAGGCCAGCGAAGCGGAAGATAAGAAACGCAAGGAAGCGGCCGACGCCAAGAACCAGGCAGATACCCTGATTTACCAGGCTGAAAAGACCTGTAAGGATGTAGCTGGCAAAGGCTATGATGACAAGATCAAAAAGGTAGAAGATGCTGTTAAGGCCTTGAAGGATACGCTAAACAGCGGCGACACCGAAGCCATTAAGAAAGGCACGGAAGATCTGCAGAAACCGCTGTATGAACTGAGCGCAGAGCTCTATAAACAGAACCAGCAGAATGCAGCCCAAGGCGCGGCCCAGAACGCTGGTGCACAACAAAATGCCACGAACGAAAAGAAAGCCGACGATGACGTAGTGGACGCAGAAGTTGTGGACGACGATAAGAAATAAACTTTTCCTAGAGGGAGATACGGATGGCAGACAAGAGAGATTATTATGAAGTGCTGGGCGTTTCTAAAACAGCCACAGAAGATGAGCTGAAAAAGGCTTACCGCAAACTGGCACGGAAGTACCATCCCGACCTGAATAAGGATGATCCCCAGGCAGCAGATAAATTCAAAGAAGTGAATGAAGCGTACAGTGTCCTTTCCGATGCCCAAAAGAGAGCGGCCTATGACCAATATGGCCATGCCGCTTTCCAGCAGGGCGGCGGGGGCGCTGGCGGTAATCCTTTCGGCGGCTTCCAAGGCTTCAGCGGCTCGTTTGGCGGAGAAGGCATGGACGACATCTTCAATATGTTCTTTGGGGGTGCCGGCCGTGGCGGTGCTCGTCGGCAAGCGGACAATGGGCCCCGGCAGGGATCTGATCTGCGGATGGATATGCAGATCACCTTTGAGGAAGCGGCTTTTGGAACGGAGAAGAAAGTACGCCTGAACCGGGAAGAAGAATGCGAAACCTGTCATGGCTCCGGATCGGCGGCGGGCTATTCCCCGGAGACCTGTCCGGATTGTCACGGCACAGGAGAAATCCGGGTGACGCAGAATTCCCTCTTTGGGCAGGTCGTGAATGTGCGGACTTGTCCCAGATGCCATGGTACAGGCAAGATCGTGACGCATCCCTGCAAGGACTGTCACGGAACTGGCCGTGTCAAGAAAAAGAGAACCCTGACGGTGAAAATCCCGGCCGGCGTGGACAACGGGTCCCGTTTGCGGGTATCCGGTGAAGGCGAAGCAGGCATCCGGGGCGGACGTGCCGGGGATTTGTACGTATATTTGTACGTGAAACCCCACAAGTTCTTTGATCGGGACGGCACTACAGTGAGCTGCGAAGTGCCCATCAGTATCGTGCAGGCTACGCTGGGAGCTGAAATTGAAGTACCTACCTTGTACGGCAAGGTCAGCGTAAAAGTTCCGGAAGGGACACAGCCAGGCAGAGTGCTGCGGCTGCGGGATAAAGGGATTCCGTCCCTGCGGACCGGGCAAAAAGGCGATGAGATGATCCGGCTGAAAGTCGTGATTCCTACTGGATTGTCCGATGCCCAAAAAGACGCCTTGCGGAAATTTGGGGAGGCCAGCGGCAATAACATCAATCCGGAAGAAAAAGGCTTTCTCAATAAAATCAAAGATTTCCTGAAGAAAAAATAAAACAAAGCTCCTCTGGCAACAGGGGAGCTTTTAAAATGGGCAAAGAAACTATATAATGAAGGGGAGAGAATAGTATCTCAGCAGGTGAAATCAATTGGAACCATAGGAGGAAAAAGCCATGAATGCCATATTTTCGAGAGTGAGTATCCGTAAGTACGAAGACCGGGACGTGGAAAAAGAAAAAATTGAGCAGATTTTGCGGGCGGCCATGCAAAGCCCTTCTGCCGGGAACCAGCAGCCCTGGGAATTTATTGTTGTCCGGGATAAAGTTCTTTTGGCGAAACTTGCTACCGTCAGTGAATATTCCGGTCCTGTGGCCAATGCACCAGTAGCCATTGTGAACGTGTGCAACCCCAACAATAAACCTTTTGCCCCTGTAGCACCCGTGGATATGGCCATTTGCACGGAACATGAGTGGCTGGAAGCCGCCGACCTGGGACTGGGGGCCGTGTGGATTGGCGTCAGCCCGTTCCAGGACCGCATCGACAAAGCCGGCGAAATTCTGGGCTTAACCGGTGGCAAGTACGTATTTTCCATCCTGCCCTTGGGCTACCCTGCACAAGAGCGGACACAAAAAGACCGCTGGCATCCAGAACGGATTACCGAGCGGTAATGGAAGCATATATTTGTACAAAAATGTACAATGCGCCTAGGTCATAGTTGCGCAATCGGGTGGACAGTGCTATAATAGATTAGAAAACTGAGGCAGACCTTAGAGAGTGGGTATTTAATACCCGCTCTTTCGTTTACTAGGAAAGAAGCAGGTAGGTGTCTGGATGGATAAAAAACAAATCGCGGCAAAGGTGGAGGAGCTCGTCACGCCGATTGTGGCGGAGATGGGCTTGGAACTGGTGGATGTAGAATATGTCCGGGAACGGGAGTGGTATCTCCGGGTCTACATCAACAAAGAAGGCGGCATTGATATTGATGACTGCTCCAATGTAAGCAGCCTGCTGGCCAAGAAATTGGATGAGCTGGATTTTATTCCGGAAAAGTATTATCTGGAAGTGTCTTCCCCGGGCATTGACCGGCCTTTAAAAAAGGATAAGGATTTTGTAGGTCATTACGGGAAAATGGTGGATTTGTCATTTTTTACGCCTTATGAAGGGAAGAAACAGCTTACTGCCGTGCTCAAATCCCACGATGACACTGTACTTGTTCTCGCTGACAGCAAGGGCAGGGATATACCTATTGAACGCAAACAGATCGCATCTGTTAAACCCCATATTGATTTTTAAATGGCGCAAGGAGGAGATAAAGAAGTGAATGCGGATTTCGTAAATGCCATTGCGCTGGTGGCAAAGGAAAAAAATATTTCTCCGGAAGTCCTGTACAGTGCTGTGGAAGAAGCCCTGATTACAGCTTATAAGAAAAATTTTGGCTCTGCACAAAATGTGCGGGTTTCCCTGAACAGGGACAATGGGGAGATTCATGTATATTCCCAGAAAAAAGTGGTGCAGGAAAGCACCAATCCGGCTACGGAAATGAGCCTGGCCGATGCACAAAAGCTGGACCCTCACTATCAGGAAGGGGACATTCTGGAAGAGGAAATTACGCCGAAAAATTTTGGCCGTATTGCAGCCCAGAATGCCAAGCAGGTGATTGTGCAGCGGATCCGGGAAGCAGAGCGGAACCGGGTCTATGAACGGTATTCTGACAGGGAAAATGATATTGTTACCGGTACCATAGAGCGCATTGAAGGGCATAACGTATTTGTGGATCTGGGCAGTACCGAAGGGGTGCTGCTGGCCAGCGAACAAATCCCAAGGGAAAAGTACGAATACCATCAGCGCCTGAAATGCTATGTGCTGGAAGTGAAAAAGACGGCCAAAGGCCCTCAGGTGATTTTATCCCGTACCCATCCCGGCCTTTTGAAACGGTTATTTGAACTGGAAGTAGGAGAAATTCAGGATGGCACCGTGGTGATTGATTCCGTGGCCCGGGAACCGGGGATGCGGAGCAAAATTGCGGTACACAGCAATAATCCCAGCGTGGATCCGGTCGGGGCCTGCGTAGGGCCAAAAGGCATCCGGGTCAGAAACGTGGTGGATGAACTGCGTGGGGAAAAAATTGATATCGTAAAATACAGCGAAGACCCGGAAGAGTATGTTGCCAATGCGTTATCGCCTTCTAAGGTGGTTTCTGCTACGGCGTATCCGGAAGAAAAACTTTGCCGGATCATCGTGCCGGATTACCAGCTGTCCCTGGCTATCGGCAAGGAAGGGCAAAACGCCAGACTGGCTGCCAAACTCACGGGCTGGAAGATTGATATTAAAAGTGAGACCCAGGCAGCTGAGCAGGCCCTGGAAGGGACTGAAGAACCAGCGCCTGTAAATGAGGAAACCGTATGAAGGTACGGAAAATTCCCCAAAGGACCTGCATTGGCTGCGGCCTGGTGAAAGATAAAAAACAGATGGTCCGGATTGTCCGGTCGCCACAGGGAGAAATCAGCCTGGATCGCAGCGGGAAGAAACCGGGACGGGGCGCCTATGTATGTGATGAGGCGGCCTGTATAGAAAAAGCGTTTCAAAGCAAAGCCCTGGAAAAGGCGCTGCAGGTGAAAATCCCGGCGGAAGTGAAAAACAAACTGCTGACGGAGCTGACCCATGAAAACGGATAAAGAACTCTGCTTTGCGCTGGGGCTCGCCCAGCGGGCAGGTAAACTGGCATCGGGAGAACAGACGGTAGAAACCTACTTGAAAAAAGGAAAAGGAAAATACCTTTTGCTCGCCGCAGATGCCTCTCCCCGTACCAGTAAACGACTGGAAGAGGCGTGCAAGGCTATGAATGTTCCCCTTGGGAGGGCCCTTACTTGTGTACAGATCGGTGACGCAATCGGAAAATCCCCACGGGCGGCCGTACTGCTTTTAGACAGTCAGTTTATGAAATTGCTGGGAGTTTGATATGGAGGTGTGCGGATGGCAAAAGATAAATACAGGATTTACGAAATCGCCAAAGAACTCAACCTGGATACGAAGAAGGTTTTGAACTTCCTGGCGGATCATAAGATTGCTGTGAAGGGAAATTTCAGCACGGTAGAAAAAAGCGTCCGGGATATGGTGGTAACTGGGATGAAAACCCACCAGGACAAAGTAGCGCCGGTAAAAGAAGCGGCACAGCGCCTGCAAAATAAAGCGGCTCAAATGGTCAAGCCGGTGGTGGAGAAAGTCGCCCAGGTAAAAAGCGACGTAGCCGCAGGGAAAGCCGCTATTAAAGCGAACCATGCCCGGCAAAATAGTGCGCCCCAAACGGCGCAGCGTACCCAAAACGACCGTGCGCAGCGCAGCGATAACCGGGACGTACGGGGTGGCCGCTATCATAGTGAGCAGCGCAATGACCGCAGTGGTGGGCGCCCCAATACCAGTGGTGTGCGTCGTGACGGCGTGCGCAGTGACAACCGGGGAAACCAAAACCGGGACGGCAGAAACGACCGGGGGAACCGCCCGCAAACCGGAGAAAGAAACCGGAATGCTTCCGGGAACCGTTTTAACCATAACGATAGAAACGGCAGCGGCGGACAAAATCGCAATAACGGCGGCCGGAAATCTTCTGGTAACCGTAATGGCTCGTCGGCACCTGTGGGGATGAACAGCACCCATGCCGGGAAAGACCAGGGGCGGCGGAACAACCGGAACGAGAAAAAAGAAAAGATCAAGGGATCCTATGCTTCCAGGGACAGCCGTCCCATGCACAGTGCCGGCCATGATATGAAGCATCGGCACAATACTGGTGCCAAAAATACGGCCCAGGCACCGAAGAAAGTGGAAGCCGTGCATCCCGCCAGCGTAGAAGTGGGCGAAAGCATCAGCGTAAAAGATTTCGCCAAACTTTTGGGCCGGGAAGCCACGGAACTGATTAAAAAGCTCTTCATGCTGGGCAAGATGGTGACCATCAACCAGGAGATTGACCATGATACCGCCACTTTGGTGGGGATGGAATTTAACTGCGAAGTCAAAGAACCGCCTCCTGAGGTAGATCCTACAGAAGTACCGGAAGTGGAAGATGATCCCAAGCTGCGGGTTCCGCGGCCTCCTGTGGTGACCGTTATGGGACACGTAGACCATGGTAAAACCTCTCTGCTGGATGCCATCCGTAAAACCAACGTGACCGCACGGGAAGCGGGCGGTATTACCCAGCATATCGGTGCCTATCGTGTCATTTGCCAGGGCAAGCCCATTGTTTTCCTGGATACGCCGGGCCACGAAGCCTTTACGGCCATGCGGGCTCGGGGTGCGCAGGTGACGGATATTGCGGTACTTGTTGTGGCAGCTGATGACGGGGTTATGCCCCAGACCATTGAAGCCATTAACCATGCCAAAGCCGCCAAGGTCCCCATTATCGTTGCCATTAATAAAATCGATAAAGAAGGGGCTAACCCGGATTTCGTAATGCAGCAGCTGTCCGAACAGGGGCTGATTCCTGAAGCCTGGGGCGGCGATACCATTATGGTGCCGGTTTCCGCCCGGCAAAAGAACGGGATTTCCGATTTGCTGGAAATGATCCTTTTGGTAGCGGATATGCTGGAACTAAAAGCCAACCCCAATTTGCCTGCCCATGGCACGATCATTGAAGCCAAGCTGGATAAAGGCAGAGGCCCTGTGGCTACCATTCTGATTGACAGAGGGACGCTGCATATTGGTGATTCCATCCTGGCCGGGACAACCTACGGCAAAGTCCGTGCAATGGTGAACGATCGGGGCGAGAAAGTGAAAAAAGCGCTGCCTTCTACCCCTGTGGAAGTACTGGGCTTTAACGATGTACCGGCAGCCGGCGATATTATGGACGCCTGCGAAGAACACATTGCCCGCAGCGTAGCAGAAAAACGGCAGGGCAAACAAAAACTGGAAGAACAAAAGAGTGCCAAGGTCTCTCTGGATGATATTTACAGCCGGATCAAAGAAGGGGAATTAAAAGACCTGAATATCGTGGTCAAAGCGGACGTGCAGGGCACCATTCAGGCCCTGGAGCAGAGCTTAACCCGGATTAAGAATGACGAAGTAAAAGTCGTGATTGTGCACTCCGGCGTAGGCGCCATCAACGAAAGCGACGTCATGCTGGCCTCTGCTTCCAATGCGCTGATTATCGGGTTTAACGTACGTCCGGATGGCAACGCCCGGAAAGTAGCGGAGCAGGAAAAAGTGGATATTCGCACCTATCGCGTTATCTACGATGCATTAAACGACGTGGAAGCTGCCATTAAGGGTATGCTGGCGCCGAAATTCAAAGAAAATATTATCGGCCATGTGGAAATCCGCAAGGTGATTCCGATTAATAAAATGCTTATCGCCGGCGCTTATGTAAAAGACGGAAAGATTAACCGCTCTGCCAAGATCCGCCTGGTGCGGGACGGCATTGTGGTGCATGAAGGGGAACTGGATTCCCTGCGCCGCTTTAAGGACGATGTAAAAGAAGTAGCGGCAAACTATGAGTGCGGCCTGACCCTGAAAGATTACCGGGACATCAAGGAAGGAGACCAACTGGAAGTCTACGAAATGCAGGAGATTGCCCCGGAATAAGGAGGACGGACGATGTCGAAACTGCGTGCTGAAAAATTGCAGGCACTGATTAAGCAGGAGTTAAGCACCATGCTGCTCCGGGATGTAAAAGATCCGCGGGTTAAATTTGTTACCATTACCAGTGTGGAAGTCAGTAACGATTTAAGCTATGCCAAGGTCTATGTGAGCCTCTTTGGCAGCAATGAACAACAGGATCTGGCATGGCAGGGCTTGCAGCGTGGCATAGGATTCTTCCGGACGGAAATCGCAAAACGCATCAATTTGCGGGTTGCCCCCATCCTTAGTTTCCATAAAGACACCTCTATGGAGTACAGTGCTCATATTGAATCCATCCTTGACGAACTAAAAAAGGATGAAGCGCAGAAAAAAGAGCAAAAGGAAGCACAACATGAGTAAGCAGGTGGACGAAAAGGAAGCCTGGGAATTGATGCAGCGGGCCCGTCACATTGTGCTAGTAAGTCATATCGGGCCTGACGGGGATACCCTTGGCAGTACCTTGGGGCTATATCATGCCTTGCGGCACACCGGCAAGGAGGTTACCTGCCTGGTGGATGACACGCTGCCGGCGGCGTACCATTTTTTGCCGGGCATTTCCGCCTATAAACATCCCATAGAGGGAGAGAAACTCCCCTGCGATCTGCTTGTGGTGGTAGATGCCAGCAGTGAGGACCGCATGGGAAAGTGCCGGGAGGTGTTGGAAGACGCCCCGGTGCTGAACATCGATCACCATATATCCAATACGCATTTTGCGGACTATCTCCTGCTGGATGCCAAAGCGGCTGCGGTAGGGGAGATCATGGTGCGGCTTTTGCAGAAAAATCATGTGCCCCTTGATGAGGAGATTGCCACCTGTCTGTATACGGCCATCGTGACCGACTGCGGGTACTTTAAGTATGCCAATACGACCCCTGACTGTATGCGGGCTGCAGCTGACTTGCTGGCCTGTGGAATCCAGCCGGACAGTATTTCTGATCTTTTGGAGATGAAAGCCAGAAATTCCGTGGAGCTACTAGCGAAAGTGCTGCCCAGTCTGACCTTCTATGCCGAGGGTAAAATCGCCACGCTGGAAGTGCCGCACGCACTGTATGACAAGAATATTTCTACAGAAAGCTTTATCTATCAGCCCCGGTATATAGAAGGGGTGGATGTCGCCATTTTGTTTAAGGAAGTGGAACCGAAAGCGACCCGGGTGAGCATGCGCAGCAAGAGGGTGGATGTAAGCCAGGTCGCCCTGCAATTTCATGGCGGCGGGCACGCCAAGGCGGCGGGCTGCACGATTGGGGCTCCTCTTGCGGAGGCAAAACAGCAGCTGCTCCAGGCTGTTATCGCGGCCATGGAGACGATCTGATGGATGGCATCTTCAATGTATTAAAACCACCGGGCATGACCAGTCATGACGTGGTGGGGGCACTGCGTAAGATCCTCCAGATGAAAAAAATCGGTCACGCAGGAACACTGGATCCTATGGCAGCTGGAGTATTGCCCGTTTTTACCGGGAATGCCACCCGGTTTTTGGAATACGCAGCTCATCATGAAAAATCCTATCGGGCCGAACTGACCTTTGGCTGTCGAACCGATACCGGGGATACGGAGGGAAAGGTCATCGCCAAAAGTCCGGTGCATACCTTGCCCCTTTCTCAGGTACAGGCGGCACTGGATACGTTCGTAGGGCATACTACGCAGGTCCCGCCCATGTATTCTGCCATCAGTGTAAACGGGAAAAAACTATATAAATTAGCCCGCCAGGGTATTGAAATTGCCCGTCCGGCTAGGCCCATTTTTATCCCTGCGCTGACCATCGTGGACTATACAGGCGCGCAGCTGGTGTTTGATGTAACCTGTTCCAAGGGAACGTTCATCCGTACGCTGTGTGAAGATATCGCACGGAAGCTAAACATGGAAGGAACTATGAGCTTTTTGCTGCGCCGGAGAGCGGGGGCTTTCACGCTGGAAAATGCCCATCTGCTGGAAGAAATTGCAGCAGATCCTGCGGGGTGCTGTCTTTCCCTGGATTTGGTATTGGAACAGTTTCCTGTGATCAAAGTCAATACGCTGCAGGGGCGGCGGATTGCCCAGGGCGTAGCTACTACAGTTCCTGGAGTAGCAGTCAGCGATGGGACGCTATACCAGATCCGCACCTGGGACGGGGTGCTTTTGGGGCTGGCCATCGGCAAAGAGGGGCGGCTCCGCGCCCATAAAATTATCCGGGTACCGGAAAAGCAAGATGAGGAATGGAATGAAACTGATCAAAACGCTTGAAGAACTAAAAAATGCAAATCTGCAGCCTTCAGCGGCGGCTCTGGGGACCTTTGACGGCATTCACCTGGGGCATCAGGACGTGATCGGTACCACGCGGAAGTATGCAAAGCAGCATCATCTGCAGCTCATGGTATTTACGTTCAGCAACCATCCCTTAGCCTTCTTGAAGCCGGAAAAAGCCCCGATGCGTCTCATGGATAATGAAGAAAAAATCAGGATGATGGTAGACCTGGGCGTGGATATCCTGGTGAATCTTCCCTTTACCCAGGAATTTTCGCAAATCCCTGCGGAAGATTTTCTCACGCTTTTGGTACAAAGCGGTGTCAAGGCCGTGGGGATTGGGGATAATTACAGCTTTGGTGCCGGTGGAAAAGGTAACCTCCATCTGCTTAAAAAAGAGCACAGCCGCTTTGGGCTGGCTGTTCTGGCCCGTCCCCTCCTAAAGGTGGAGGGCAAGGTGGTCTCCAGCAGCAATATCCGCCAACTGATCAAAGAGGGAAAGATGGCCCTAGCGGGAAAAATGCTGGGTCGGCCTTATGCGATCCGGGGTACCGTGGTCAAAGGAGACCAGAGAGGGCGGCTTTTGGGATTTCCTACCGCCAATCTTCGTATCCTGGGGCGCAATATTGCGTTACCGCCTTTTGGCGTTTATGCAGGGAAGGTCCGAGTGGAACAAGACGTCTATGCTGCAATGATCAATATCGGCGACAACCCGACGTTCCTCCAACAGGAAACCCGGCTGGAAGCCCATCTCCTTGCCTTCACAGGGGATCTTTATGGGAAATCCATTCAGGTAGAGCTCTGGGATTATGTGCGCGGCGAAAAAAAGTTTGCGTCTCCCAAAGAGCTTGTTGCCCAGCTTACGGCAGATCAGGAAAAAGTTCAGGAAATCCTGAAAAACAAATAATGTGAGAATAAGAAAGAGCCAGGCATGCTGCCTGGCTCTTTCTGTTTTCGGGTTATTATTCTTTTCCAGCGGGCGTTTTTTCCACATAGACGCTGGTGCTGGGAAATGCAGCGCTTGTTCCCACTTCTTCCAGAATGCGCATCAATTCCAGATTGATGGCTTCTTTGGCTTTCATATATTCATTATAGGAGGTGTGGCGGCAGTAACAGATGATGGTGATATTCAGACTGCTGTCTGCCATTTCAGAAAAGGCTACACTGATATCTTTGGCAATGATGTCGGGATTCTGCCGGAGGAAGTTAGTGATTTTCTTTACCAGCTCCTGCATTTGCTGCCTGGTCGTGCTGTAGGTGACGCCTAAGGTGATTTCCAGCCTCCGCCGATCCCGGTTGGTGAAGTTTTGAATAGGGGTATTTACGATAATGGAATTGGGGATATACACCAGGCTCTGGGTGAACGTCCGCACATTGGTCGATCGGAAAGAAATGGATTCTACCACGCCTTCCACATCGTTACAAATAATCCAGTCTCCGATCCGGAAGGGTTGGTCTGCCAAAATAACCAAACAGGCAAAAAAGTTGGAGAGGGAATCTTTGGCTGCCAGGGATACAGCCAGACCGCCAATGGAAAGCCCGGCAATGAACCCGGCAATATTGACACCCCAGGTGCTGAGTACCGAAGCAATGGCCAAAAAAATAATCAACCCACGGAAAAATGTGGATAACAGGCTGCTGATCGCCGGGTCAATGGCCTTTTTTCTGCGGCTGAAAAAGTAGTGGAATAAATAATTGGTACTGGAAAAGCAGTTATACAAAATCCAGTACACGGCAATAAGGTAAAAGGAAGAACATAAATTCTGGACGAGAGCAAGACCCGCATAGCCGCTGTAGGGAGAAGAATAGAGAAATCCATACAGGCCGCTGGTGGCGATCAGCAGCCGGCCAGGACGATAGATTGCTGCCGCTATGCTTTCATCCACGTCAAAGGGCAGTTTGTCCAGGAGAAAGCGTATAAGTTTTACGCTCACTACCCGAAACCCGTAATAGAAAAATATGGTAATGGCAAGCACGATAAGCGCCGGCAGCCAGTTCAAGAAATACTGGTATAAAGTCATAAAAGCCTCCCTGAGCAGAAAGTTTACTTAGATTGTACCATGTAGCAAGACAGGAAGAAAGAGCAGGACCGATAAATATGGTATAATATTTCAAATGATGCAGCGAGTGCTGCCGATGAGGGGGGGAACGATGATGGATTTACGAAAAGATGCAGAAACCATTATGCAGGCTGCCATTCAGGCTACGCAGCCGGATGCAGCCGTGGCCAAAGCCTTGAAAGATAAAACGTTCGGCAAGGGGAAAATCATTCTGGTGGCGATCGGAAAAGCTGCCTGGCAGATGGCTAAAACCGCCAACGATATTCTAAAAGAAAAAATTGACGCGGGTATTGTTATCACTAAATATGGCCATAAAAAAGGAGATTTGCCGCCTTTGGAAATCTGGGAAGCGGGGCATCCGGTACCGGATCAAAATTCGCTGGACGCTACCCAACGGGCCATTGACCTGGTCAGCAATCTGACAAAAGAAGATACGGTTTTATTTCTTATCAGCGGCGGCGGAAGTGCGCTTTTTGAAAAGCCCCTGATTCCCCTAAAGGAATTGCAGGATATTACCAGCGATCTTTTGGGCAGTGGGGCCGATATTGTCTCCATGAATATAGTACGCAAGCGCCTTTCTGCTGTAAAAGGCGGCAAATTTGCTCAGCTCTGTGCTCCGGCCAGCGTCTATGCCATTATCCTCAGCGATATTATTGGGGATCCCTTGGATATGATTGCTTCCGGCCCGGCCTATCCTGATAGTTCTACCTGTGCCGACGTGGAAAAAATTATCAGGAAATATAAAATCATGCTGCCAGAAGATGGACAAGAGGCCCTTAAAGTAGAAACGCCTAAAAAACTGGACAATGTGGAAACGGTGATCACAGGGAGCGTCACCGAGCTGGCGGCAGCCGGTAAAAAAGCGGCAGAAGCCTTGGGGTATACGACTACGCTGCTTACCACCAGTCTCACCTGTGAGGCCCGGGAAGCAGGGAGCTTTTTGGCAGCCATCGGGCGGGAATATGCACACGCCGGGAAGAAGCTGGCCTTTTTGGCAGGGGGCGAAACTGTGGTGCGCCTTGTGGGACACGGCAAAGGCGGACGCAACCAGGAAATTGCCCTGGCTGCGGCTGAAGGGATTGCAGGACTTTCTAATGTGGCGGTATTTTCCTTTGGTAGCGACGGGACGGACGGCCCTACCGATGCTGCAGGAGGATACGCTGACGGGACGACCCAAAAACAATTGGCGGCAAGTGGGATTTCCATCAGTTCTGTTTTGGAAGAAAATGATGCCTACCACGCCTTGGAAAAAATGCAGGGCCTTTTGGTGACGGGTGCGACAGGGACCAATGTAAACGACCTGAGTGTTTTACTGATTGGGTAAACAGCTGTTACATAAACGATTAAGTAAAATATTTATTATTAAATATTTGCTAAATTAAAGAAAACAGTGTATGATAATTGCATACAAAAATTTAGGAAGGGAAGTTGCTTATTACGGACAAGAATGCATGCAAGCAAAAAGTTTTTTCCTGTATTGATGCAGCGGAACGTGAGCTGCGGGAGTATGCTGCCAGTGTGGCAGCCGAACCAGAATACGGATTCCGTGAATTTAAAACCTCGGACAAACTGGCGGCCCAGTTTGATAAACTGGGGATTCCCTATAAACGGGGTATGGCGATCACCGCTGTGAAAGGCATGCTAAAAGGTGGACATCCCGGTCCTACCATTGCCATTTTAGGGGAGCTGGATGCTATCGGGTGCCCGGAACATCCTGATGCCAATCCGGACACGGGCGCTGTCCATGCCTGCGGACATCATATGCAGCAGTCCGCCATGCTTTCTGCGGCCTATGGACTGGCCCGCAGCGGCGTAATGAAGGACTTATGGGGCAATGTGGTATTCTTTGGGGTACCGGCAGAAGAATATATTCAGCTGGCCTACCGGCAAAAACTACGGAAAGAAGGAAAACTCCATTATCTTTGCGGCAAAGGAGAACTGATTTACGAGGGCGAATTTGATGACATCGATATGTCCATGATGATCCACTCCCAGAAAAATTCACCGACGCCGCTTGTGGCCGTAGGCACTTCCAGCAATGGGTTTATCGCCAAAACCATTCAGTATGTGGGAAAAAGCGCCCATGCAGCAGATGCACCGGACCAGGGTATTAACGCACTGAATGCTGCTATGCTGGGGCTTTTGGGGATCAACTGTTTGCGGGAGACCTTTAAAGAAGCCGATACGGTGCGGGTACACCCCATTATCACCAAGGGCGGGGATCTGGTTAACAATGTACCGGATGATGTGCGCATTGAAACCTATGTCCGTGGCAAAACCATGGAAGCCATTAATAAAACCAACGCAAAGGTGGACAATGCCTTGCGGGCGGGTGGCCTTGCCATCGGCGCCAAAGTGCACATCAATACGCTGCCTGGGGAACTGCCCCTTGTCTGTAATGCAGCTTTGAATGATTTGTTCGTAGCCAATGCCAAGGACGCATTCCCCGGTGTAGAAGTCGTAGATACAGGGCATTTCAGCGCTTCTACGGATATGGGGGATGTATCCCATCTGATGCCGGCGATTCATCCTTTTGTCGGCGGTGTGGACGGGTTGCTCCATGGATCCAATTTTAAAGTCGTGGATTTTAAATCTGCTGCCATGCTTCCTGGAAAAGCCTTTGCGGGGATGATTGTAGATCTTTTAAGCGACGGAGCCGAAAAGAGCAAAGCCATTCTCAAAGACTATAAGCCAGTGCTGACGAAAGAACAATATATTGCACAAATGGACAGCTATCTGAAAGAAGAAGGGGAGGAAGAAGCATGACCAACCTAAAGCTGCACCTGACGGTTTTGGCCCTGATTGTGGTGTCCGAACTGATTGGGACCAAAAGCATCGCCCTGGGCGTCGGCAAAGTCGTTTTGCTGCCCATGCTGTATGCTTTGATCATGGGGATTTTTACCACGCCCCGCTTTTTGAAAATCATGAAGCAAAAAGATATGGAGGATGCCGGAGGCCTTTTGGGGATTACCTTGATGCTGCTTATGGCACGCTATGGCACGACGGTAGGCCCTACGCTGCCTAAAATCATCAGTGCCAGCCCGGCGCTGATCCTGCAGGAATTTGGTAATCTGGGAACCGTTTTGCTGGGTGTTCCTCTGGCCGTTTTCTTTGGCCTGAAACGGGAAACTATCGGAGCGGCCCATTCCATCGCCCGGGAACCTAATGTGGCGCTGATTGGCGAGCGTTTTGGCCTTGATAGTGCGGAAGGCCGGGGCGTTATGGGCGTGTATATTTCCGGCACCGTGTTTGGCACCATCTTCTTTGGCCTGATGGCCAGCGTTTGTGCAGCCCTTGGCATTTTCCATCCCTATGCCCTTGCCATGGCAAGCGGTGTGGGCAGTGCCAGTATGATGACGGCTTCTGTCGCGTCCCTTACGGTGATGTATCCGGATATGGCCAACCAAATTGCAGCCTTTGGCGCTGCCAGCAATATGCTGTCCGGGTTGGACGGCCTCTATATGGCGATTTGGCTGGCACTGCCTCTTACAGAATTTCTTTATAAGAGATGCTGCCAGATCAAATACGGGCATGTGCTGACCAAGGAAGAGGAAGATGCGGAATGAGAATATATAACTTAGCCGAAACATTGGTAATTCTTTTGATTATGGGGCTGCTGTCCCTGGTGAGCAATACCTTGAGCAGCAGCTATGGATTTCTGCAGGCCCTGCCCGGTATTGTGATCCTGATTCTTATTGCTATGGCGGGGATTATTATGGCCAAAGTGCTTCCCGGCCGGATTCCTGCCGTGGCCTATGTGGTTACCCTGGGCTGCATTTTAACCTATCCGGGATTTCCCGGTTCCAGTGTGATTAATGCGTACATGAAACCGGTCGGCTTCGTATCCTTGTGTACTCCGATTCTGGCCTATGCCGGTGTCAGCATCGGGAAAGATATGGATGCCTTCAAGCATACGGGCTGGCGCATTGTGGTATTGTCCTGTGTTATCTTTGTGGGCACGTATATCGGCAGTGCTGTTATTGCCCAGGGGATTTTAAAGAGTTTGGGGCAGATTTAAAACCGAAGAACCAAAAATAAGACTGTTGCCAGGAGTTTCCTGCAACAGTCTTATTTTTGGTGAATTTTTAAGTCGTCCCTGAGGGAAGGGAGTCTCATGAGAACATGTTAGTGGTTGGTGAGCCCCAGTCGTTGCAGCATTTCCATATCGTCTTTGATCGTAGTGCCACTGGTGGTAAGCATATTGCCGGTAATGGATGCACTGGCGCCGGAGAGAAAAGCGGTTTCGCCGTTTTGCGGCAAAAGCTTGCGTCCTGCGGCCAAACGAATATTGGCGGAGGGATTGATAAAACGGAAAATCGCAATGGTGCGGAGAATATCCTCTGCCGGCAACGCTTTCTGACCGGCCATTTTTGTACCGGGGATGGCCATCAGAGAATTAATGGGAATGGACTCAATGCCTAATGCCTGCAGGGTAAAGGCCATATCCAGCCGGTCCTGCCAGGTTTCTCCCATCCCGATGATGCCGCCGGAGCATACGCACATGCCTTCTGCCTGCGCATCCTTAATCGTACGGATCCGATCTTCAAAAGTATGCGTGGTGCAGATATGGGGGAAATACCGCTTGCTGGTTTCAATATTGTGATGATAGCTGGTAACGCCTGCCTCGTGAAGACGATGGAGTTGCGCTCTGGAAAGGAGACCATGGGAAGCGCACAGGTCAATGGACAGCTTGTCCCGCATGGCTTCGTAGGCGTGAATGGCTTTATCAAAATCTCTGCCGACCAAGGACCGCCCGCTGGTCACCATGGCAAACCGATTGGCGCCCGCTTCCTGATCTGCTTTGGCAGTTTTTATAATTTCGTCTTCATTCAGGAAGCCGTATTCTTCACAGCCGGTGTGATGGCAGGCTGCCTGGGCACAATAGGCACAATTTTCCTGGCAGTGCCCACTGCGGGCATTGATAATGGTGCAGAAATCGATATGATTTCCACAGAAATGTTTTTGGATCCGGCCGGCTTCTGTTTCCATTTCCTGTATGGGCTGGGAGAGAAGATCCTGCACTTCCGGATCGGTGGCTTTTAAGCGGTATCCATTAATAATTCTATCTGTCAAAGCTTGTAGTTTCGTATATTCCATGGATGGTCTCCTTTTCTCCCCGTACTGCTTTTTGGTGCTGCATAGGTATTATTATAATGGGATAGGAAGAAAAGTCAACGAAATAAAATACTGGGTTAACATAAAAAGAATCATCCCCGTAAAGGATGATTCTTAAAATAACAACTTGCGGAGATTTGCAGCGACTTTGTGTCAGCCACAGAGCAACGCTTTGCAAAAATTATTTTTCAGCAAAAGCCGCATGACAAGCGTCCCTAACACGGTAACACTAAGCAGCTCTCCCGCTCCGATGTATATCATAGCTGCCCCCACGGAAAGATCCGGGGGAAGCTGGGAAAAAGCGGCAAGTTCTGCGCCGATGAGTACGCCGTTACTCAGTACAGGCAGCAAAGAAGCCAGAAAAACTGTCTTCATGTAACGCATGGGGAAAATGCCCAGGAACGTGGCCAGTGTTCCGATGAGCATATCCGGCAGGCCAAAAGGACTCCCCATATTGGCTAAAAAGCAGCCAATGGTCAGGCCCGGGATCCAGCGAGGATTGAAAAATGCCAAAAGGGTCAGACATTCAGAAAAACGTATCTGTACAGGACCATAGCTGAGGGGAGAAAGTCCGATGGTTAACGCGGCATAGATGGCTGCTAAAATGGCATTGCGCAGCAACCAGTGTTCATTTTCTATTATCATTGAGCGGCTCCTAAAAGTTTTGCTTTTAATGTGGTATATTTCCGGGAATAAAAAGGCTGCAGCTGGGATTCCCGGTGATCATAGCCATAGGCACGTTTGGAAACGGCCAGGATGGGGGGCGCCTGGATCCGTTTGGCGACGGCAATCCCGGCAAACTGTTTCCACCAGCGTTCCAAATCCGCAATAAACGAAGCGGCATCGGGAAATAGCTTTTTTACCAGCCCTTTTTCACAGCCAATATGTTCTTCTACGGTGCCACTTACGTACCATTCCAGCACGTCTTCCGGACTGGTCTTATACCAGCTTTCTACAAACTGCTGCAGCAAATAGTCGTGGTAGGGATACACCAGCGGGTCACCACCTTTGCCCACGGTTTGGGCATCGGACAATTCCGCACTGGGTTTAATGGCAAAAATTTCGTGGGGGATGACTTCCTTGTGAAAGACCTGTTCATTCAGATAGCGGCCCAGAGTATAGACCTGGTGTTTCCACAAGTCGCCGATGAGCGCCAGCACCCCGGCGATATCTCCATAAAAGGTAGCATAGCCCACGGTCATTTCCGCTTTGTTGGAATTGCAGGAAAAGCCGCCTCCAAAAACGGACGCCAGTCCTGCCAGAATGCGGGCTCCCCGATCCCGTGCCTGGATATTTTCATTAGCCAGGGGCGTAACCATTAGATGGGTGGTTTCTCCCGTGCCATAGTGGTGGATCGGTGTCTGGTTAATCTGCGCCGTGGTATTTTCCACACTTTCCTGGATGGGGAAGATCCCGTAGTGTGTGCCCAGTGCCTTAGCCATGCGGCAGGCCAGGTCCTTTGTCAGATCCGAGTTGTACCGGCTGGGCATATTTACCAAAAGAACATTATCTGCCCCTAAAATATCTACATAAAAGGCGGCTGTCACTGCGGAATCAATACCGCCGGACACGCCAATTGTCATTTTACGAATCCCCAGCTGCCCTAAAAACTTCGTGGCGCCATAGCGCAGAGCCGTGTAGATTTCTGCGATTTCGCCAGCATTACCGCGAGGGGTGGGGGCTTTAGTTTCTGCTGTGAGGGAACCTGTTGCCAAATCCAATGTGCCTGTAAGCAATGTTTCTGCAAAGGAAGGGGCATCTGTCACAATCTGTCCCGTTTTGTTATAGAAGCAGCTGCAGCCATCGTAGGTGAAAATATCTTTCCCGTTATTCTGCACGCCTACATTGTTGCAATACACCAGGGGAATCCCGCAGTCCAGAGCTTGCCTGGTAAAAAGCCGGTTCCGCTTCTCGTTTTTGTGCAGGGTATAGGGGGAGCAGGAAATGTTGCATAGAATGTCCGCCCCGTTTTCTGCCAGGAGCTTGGGCACGTTGTAGCAATAATTTTCGGTCCAGCCGTCTTCACACAGTAAAACTCCTAGTTTGACTTCCTGCCCACGGATTTTCACTGGTACAGGCTGTACCAGGTCTTTGAGGGTAACCGTACTTCCTAATTCCGGCAGTAGCTTGGCAATGCTGTGAAAATACCGGCTGTCATCAAATTCCCGGTAATCCGGCAGTGCCGTTTTGCTGATGAAAGGGTAGGGCAGTCCGCCCCGGCACAATATTCCATCCTGGGCAACGAAGGCGGCGTTATATTTTCGGATGCGCCCGTCCTCGTTGACTTTAGCCGGGTCTGTGGCAATATTGCCGAAAATCACGCAGATTCCCTTTGTGGCGGCAATGATTTCCTGCCCCCAGGCTTCACAGTCCGCAATAAAAGCCTTCTGTTCCCACAAATCTCCCAAAAGGTAGCCCGGCACTACAAGCTCTGGCAAAAGCAGGATATCTACCTGCTCGTTTTTTGCCTGGGCGATGGCTTCCAGTGCTTTTTTCGTATTTTTCTCCGGGGCTCCCGGTGTGACTTCAATTTGTGCACAAGCAATCTTAATCTTCATACGCTCTTCTCCATAATAGTACAAAGTATACTAACTTTATGATTTTATATTATAACAAAATTAACATAGGGAAAACAATCCGCCGGAACAGTACAATATGCTACATGCAAAAAATGTATATGCTGCCGTTCCCTATAAGCATTTTACATTCACCATGAGAACTGCTAAGCTAAAGATAAAAGCAAGGAAGAGCCGATAGGAGGAAGTGAGATGCTGGATCAACGAGAAAGGCAGAATCTGGTGGATGCCGGGTGTACGGAACATTTTGTGAAAGATTTTTCTGCGCTCCACACCCCCCGAGAAAAAGTCTGCTGCCTTCGGCGCTATCGCAAGGATCTTTTGACACGATTGCATCAGCAACAGGATAAGCTGGGGTGTTTGGATTATCTGATTTTCAAGCTGGAAAAACAAATCAAAGACTAAAAAGGAGTGTTGTAGTATGGATCTGGAAGAAATCAAGAAAACGAGTCCTTTTGGGGTGGGACCTTTTAACAAAGCCTATGCCCAGTATTTTGACGGGGACAGCTATTTGAATACGGTGTCCGGCAAACAAGTATACGTGGGCAATGTGACATTTGCGGCCGGGTGCCGCAACCATTGGCATATTCACCATGCCAGCAAAGGCGGCGGACAGATTCTGATCTGCACCTGTGGCAGAGGCTGGTATCAGGAATGGGGAAAACCGGCCCAGGAATTGCACCCGGGCGATGTGGTGAATATTCCGCCCGAAGTCAAGCACTGGCATGGCGCCGCAAAAGACAGTGCCTTCCAGCACCTGGCCATTGAGGTCCCTGGAGAGAACACCAGCAATGAATGGTGCGAAGCGGTGGATGCGGACGAATATAATAAATTGAAGTAAGAAAGTCAATGACGGAGGAAAAACCATGAACATGCGAGGAAACAAACGGTTCACGGCGATTGCATTATCCATATTGTGTGTGTTGGCTGCAAGTATGCAATGGGGGGAAGCAGCAGTGAGTGAAAAAGAAACCAGAAAAGCAGTGAAAGTGGTGCAAACAGCAGGACGGGATCGTCTGGGAAGTTTTGCCCCGGATTTTGCCCGGTATAACGATGATATCCTGTTTGGAGAAGTGTGGAGCAAAAACGATGTACTGAGCCTGCACGATCGGAGCCTGGTCACGGTATCGGCACTTGTGGCATCCGGTGTCACGGACAGTAGTTTGAAATTCCACATCATGAACGCCAAGAAAAATGGGGTCACCCAGGAAGAAATGGTCGCTATGATCACCCAGTTGGGTTTTTATGCCGGCTGGCCTAAAGCCTGGGCTGCCTTCGGCTATGCCAAAGAAGTTTACGCCCCGGAAACGAAATAAAAAGTAGACGCACTCCTACTTGCTTTGCAGGAGTGCGTAATTTTTTTAGGGCTTGGGCTGCCAATTTTCCACGTGCTTTTTCAGCCGCTGCAGGAAGGCTTCACAGGCACGGTTCATCAGTCGGTATTTTTTCCATATGACGACGGAAGTGGTGAAAAGTGCCGGCGCTAACGGAATAAATTTCAAATCCATCCGGGGAAATTGGTCCAGCACCGTGACGCTGAGGCTACTGGCGATACCACTGCGA
Organism: uncultured Acidaminococcus sp.; assembly: GCA_905213155.1. Taxonomy (GTDB): domain Bacteria; phylum Bacillota; class Negativicutes; order Acidaminococcales; family Acidaminococcaceae; genus Acidaminococcus. Next base: position 44,778 of record CAJMHI010000003.1, read on the forward strand.
ATCAAGTGGGAAGCGTTGCCGATCAGATCCATCCAGCCCACAACCGTAAGCTGGTCGGTGGTAACTTTCCCCTGTGACCAGGTTTCCAGATCAAAGCTTTTATTATGAATGCGGGCTGGGAGAATCAGGGGAATCTCAGGCAACAGTTCCGGCGTGATCGCTTTGTACTTTGCCCAGGGACTATGAAGGGACGTTACAATGCCCACCTGGTCTTTTTCTGGCAGCCGGATATATTCGTAGTCTTCCACCTGGAAGGGCTCAATCATCAGCCCAAAATCCAACAGGCCATGGCTTAATTTTTCTTCAATAGTATCCACATTGCCGGTGGAGAGCTGAATGGTCAGCCGGGGATATTCTCCTTTTAATTCTACAAAGGTATCCGTTAAAAAATGCATGAGTACCGTCTCGCCGCCCCCGATGCGGATAATCCCGGTCAGTTCCAGGGTATCTTCCTGGATTTCTTCCTTGGTCTGATGCACCAGGTCCAAAATTTCCTCCGCCCGCTGGCGCAGGTGCATTCCTTCTTCTGTCAGGGTGGTACTGCGGTTGCCCCGGATGAATAATTTTTTGCCCAGTTCTTTTTCCAGGTCGGCCATCTGGCGGCTCAAGGTGGGCTGGGTTACATATAAACTGTTGGCGGCTTCGGTCATATTGCCTTCCCGGGCCACTGCCAGAAAGTACGTTAGGGTGCGAATTTCCATGGCGTCCTCCTTGCAAATCCATTTACATTATTTTACGCTTGCAGGCAAAAGATTACAAGAAAAACAATGCAAAAAACGTATAGCAGCCGTTTCTCAATAGGTATTGTACAGAGGAAAAAGCTTCTGTTACAATGAAATTACACATAGGAGGTGGATCCTTATGACTACAATGTCCAGAAGGGACTTTTTAAAAGTGATGGGGGCTGGCGCAGCCGCAGTCGCTGCTGCCGGCGCAGGCGTTACCCTTGGTAGCAAAGGGCAAAATACAGCCAAGGCTGCGGAGAAAAATGCCAAGCCCGGTACAGGCGGTGATCATTACATTCCACCGGCGGAGCGGGTAGGAGGCCAGTCCGTGGTCTATTTTACCAAGAATTTGTCCGCCGCAGGCCTGGAAAAAATTTTTGACAAGGTTAAACAGAATCTAAGCGGAAAGATTGCCATTAAATTGCATACGGGCGAACCCCATGGCCCCAATATTATTCCCCGTCCCTGGGTAAAAAATCTGATCGAAAAAGATCTGCCAGGAGCAACGATTGTAGAAACCAACACCTACTACGGTGGCGGCAGGGATACGACAGAAAAGCACAGGGAAACCTTGAAAACCAACGGGTGGACTTTTGCCCCGGTGGATATCATGGATGAGGATGGCTACACCATGCTTCCTGTCAAAGGCGGAAAGTGGTTTGACGAAATGGCCGTAGGCAAGCATATGCTACAATATGATTCCCTGCTGGCACTGACCCACTTCAAGGGTCATACCATGGGCGGGTTCGGCGGCAGTGACAAAAATCTGGGAATTGGCTGCGCCGATGGCAAAGAAGGTAAACGCATGATTCACGCCGGCAATACGGGAAAGCAGTGGGGCGTGAACGAAGAAGAATTTATGGAACGGATGACCGAATCTACCAAAGCTACTGTGGATCACTTTGCTCCCCATATTGTGTACATCAATGTGCTGCGGAATATGAGTGTATCCTGTGACTGCGAAGGGACAGCGGCCCAGCCGGTAGTTACGCCTAATGTAGGGATCCTTGCCTCCACAGACATTCTGGCTATCGACCAGGCTTCCGTGGATCTCATTTATGCCATGCCGGAACACTTCCGTCATGACCTGGTAGAAAGAATGGAATCCAGACATGGCTTGCGTCAGCTTACGTATATGAATGAGCTGGGCATGGGCAACGATCGGTATGTACTGCTGGATATTGATCAGGGAGATAAGGAAATATCTCTACAAGATGCGGTGAAAGACGTAAAACCGTTTAAAAAATAAGGAGAAAAACATGAAACTAAAAAAAGTAGCGGCGCTGGCAACCATGGTACTTGCGTTATTTGCGGTAGCAGCTTGTGGCAATTCTGCCCCTGCGTCTGATAGTGGTAAAAGCAGTGCGCCTGTGAGCGAGAAAGCAGCGGCCAAGGCTAAGAAGGTACTGGTTGTCTATTATTCGGATACGGGACGGACAGAACAGGTGGCTAAGGCCGTTGCCTCTGCGACCAAAGGAGACCTCCTGAAACTTGTGCCGGAGCAACCCTATACAGCTGCTGACCTGGACTACAACAATAAAAGCAGCCGCGTAACAAAGGAACATGATACGGCTAAACTGCAGGACGAAGTGAAATTGACCAATGGCAAGCCGGCCAATTGGGCAGAATATGATACCGTATTTGTGGGTTACCCCATCTGGTGGGGCATTGCAGCCTGGCCGGTGAACCAATTCCTTACCAGCAATGACTTTACCGGCAAAACCGTGATTCCCTTTGCTACAGCTTACAGCTCCGGCTTGGGCAAAAGCGCTGACCTTATCAAGGAAAAAGCCGGCAGCAAAGGCACCTGGGTACAGGGTAAATGCTTTACCGGCTCTATTAGCGATAAAACCGTGACCGACTGGGTAAGCAGCCTGGGCGTACAATAAGCTTTATGACTCTCTTCCTCTAGCGGGGAGAGAGTATTTTTTGTGAAATTTTGTCATTATCGCCGCACGAAAAGGCTGATTTCCGAAATGGCCTTCCTAAATGCAGGGCTTTTCGCTATAATGGAAAAAAAGCCGGTACCATAAACGGCGAAATAAAAGGAGAAAAAATAATGGCTGAATTTCACTACGAGATCGCAAAAGAGATGGGCGTATTGTCCACCAGCAAGAGTGGCTGGACCAAAGAACTGAATCTGGTCAGCTACAACGGAAAGCCTCCCAAATTTGATATCCGGGAATGGGCGCCAGGACGGGAAAAAATGGGGCGGGGTGTCACGTTAAACGAGCAGGAAGCCAAAGACCTGTGCAAGCTTTTGTTTCACTACTTCAAAACCCAGACGGAAAAATAGAGTACGTTTTGAAAGAGGCCTTTTGATTCTATGGGGGCCTCTTTTGAAGAAGTAAACGCCACCAGATTTCGAATAAGCTGCATTTACTTTTTCATTTAACGGACGCCGTCCCGGAATGTTTTTCATCTTGCGCGGGATAGTTGTACATGATATAATGGCGCGTAAGAGTTAAAAAAATTGAAGTCCATTTTGAAAGAGAGGATGAGTAATTTGAAAAAACAGTTGTTAGCTGTGGTTATGGCGTTAATGGTCGGCTGCGGAACCAGCAGCGTCGTGGTTCCTGCCACTGCCTATGCCGCTGAGACCATCGGCTACGTAGATTTAAATACGGTGTTTTCCCATCACCCTGAATTCGCTTCTGCCCGGGCAGCCATGAACCTGGAACAGCAGAAAGCCCAGAAGGAATTTCAGGAAAAAGCTCCCAGCCTGGACGATAACGGCAAACGGGCACTGGACAATACCCTGAGTGAACGGATTGCCAAAAGAGAACAGGATCTGTTTAACCCCATTCGGAAGAAGATCCTGGATGCCGTACACAAAGTGGCCAAGGAAAAAGGCATTGATACCGTGCTTACTGCTGGCGCTGTTGTAGACGGCGGGACCGATCTGACCAATGATGTGTTAAAGGCGGTTGGCGCTAAATAATTTCATAAAAATTGAGGGGGCATGCTATATGGCATGCCCCTAATTGGTTAATTGAAAACCCCGCCACTATGGCGGGGGTTTCAATTAACCACAAAAACAGCAGGTGAACTACCCCTGCTGTTTTTGTCTATATATAGTTATAACTTTAGTCTGCGGCTGCACCAAATTAATTTGTTCCTTCATTGTTGATCTCCCCCCGAACTTAATGTTGTTTTACAGTTTGCGGAAACTAGCGATTCATATTAACTGATAGAGTCATACTATTATCCGGTAGTTACTACCGGTCAAGCCGCTTTTACATAAAATTTCCAAATCCGAACAACAATTGAAAAAATATTGAACAAAGGAGAGCATTTCCTTTATAATATAAGTACTAGTGGGGTACATTGCAGTAGGCAAGAAACCCCGGGGGAGGGAAAAATATGCAACTACCAGCAAAAAAATTAGGATTTGGCTTTATGCGGATGCCGCTATTGGATCCTGACAACCAACAGGCAATTGATGTAGCACAGCTGCAGAAAATGGTGGATCTTTTCTTCCAGAAAGGGTTTACCTATTGTGATACGGCCTGGATGTATCACGATTTTAAAAGTGAGGAAACGGTGGGAAGCGTTGTGGTGGACCGGTATCCCCGGAATGCGTTTACAATGGCCACCAAAATGCCGGATATGATGCTGAAAAAGGCTGAAGAAGTGCCGGAAATCTTTGAAGCGCAGAAGAAAAAACTCCATGTGGACTATTTTGATTATTACCTGGTTCACGATATGAATAACGTGAATTATCAGAAGGCGGTAAAGTTTGGTGTATTGGATTTCCTGCAGAAAAAACGGGCCTCTGGAGAAATTAAATGTCTGGGCTTCTCTTTCCACGACACGGCAGATGTGTTGGATAAGCTGCTTACAAAGCATCCCTTTTTTGAATTTGTACAGTTGCAAATCAATTACCTGGATTGGGAGAGTGCCGGTATCCAGGGGCATGCCTGCTATGATGTGTGCGTGAAGCATGGCAAAAAGGTTATTGTAATGGAACCCGTAAAGGGCGGGACACTGGCCAATCCGCCAGAAAATGTCAAAAAAATGCTGTCCGAAGTGCATCCGGATTGGAGTCCTGCTTCCTGGGCCATTCGCTTTGCTGCCAGCCTCCCTGAGGTGATGGTGGTGCTTTCGGGTATGAGCACACTGGCACAGGTGGAAGATAATACCACCTACATGGAAAACTTTACGCCGCTTACCCAGAAGGAATGGGAATTGCTGCTAAAGGCGGCAGAAATGCTCCGGCAGACCATTGCGATCCCTTGCACGGGATGCCGCTACTGCGTGGAAGCCAATCATTGTCCTAAAAATATTCCCATTCCCAACTATTTTGCTCTTTTTAATACAAAGAAGTTCCTGCATCGCCCACGGTTCTCCCCGGAAGTGGAGTACTACGATAACTATGTGGCAAGCGGTTATGGCAAAGCTTCAGACTGTATTTTGTGCCATGGCTGTGAGAAGGTTTGCCCGCAGCATATAAAAATCACGGAATGGCTTCCTAAGGTAACTGCTGAACTGGATGTGGAACAATAAAAGCTTACCTATACGTATGACGTATGGGAAGAACTGCCCAACAAGTATTTGCTATGGCTATGAAACCTTTCTATAATAAGGATGGTAAGAGCAGGTGGAGAGCTTGCAAAAGCTCGTAAATGGGAAAGGAGATTAGATGCAAATGAAACCGTATAACTTTTTTGCCCCTACCCGGGTGCTTTTTGGTGAAGGTCAGTTGAGCAATCTGCATACACTCCCTATGCCGGGGAAAAAGGCGCTACTTGTCATCAGCAATGGTAAATCCACGATTACAAACGGCAGCCTTGCCCGCACGCAGGAGGAGCTGAAAAAAGCCGGGTGCGAATACGTTGTTTTTAATAAAGTCGCTGCCAATCCCTTAAAAGAAGTGGTGGAAGAAGGAGCGCAGTGTGCCAGGGATAATGGCTGTGATTTCGTAGTGGCCTTAGGCGGCGGCAGCGTAATGGATGCTGCCAAGAATATGGCTATGTTTGCTCCGCAGGATTCTAAAGATTTGTGGGACTATGTATTTACGGACTATGGCAAAAAGAGAGTTCCGGAAAAGCCGGTCTTGCCCTGGATTGCCATTACGACTTCTGCCGGCACGGGCTCTGAAGTGGATGCCGCTGGCGTTATCACCAACACAAAGACCAATGAAAAAATCGGCGTAGGCGGTTTTCCCGGTATGATGGCTCTATATGCCATTGTGGATCCGGAACTGATGAAAACTGTACCTCCCAAATTTACGGCCTATCAGGGCTTTGATGCGTTATTCCACAGCCTGGAAGGCTATATCGCCAATAACGATAATCCAATGGGAGAAATGGTGCAGCGGGCTGCTATCGAAAATATCGGCAAGTATTTGCCACGGGCCATCCAGAATGGGAATGATATGGAAGCCCGGGACGCTGTTGCGTTTGCCAATACCATGAGCGGCTACAGCATGGACGTTTCTGCCTGCACGTCGGAGCACTCTATGGAACATGCCATGAGTGCCTATCACACCCAGTTGCCCCATGGTGCAGGGCTGATTATGATTTCCTACGAATATTTCAAATTCTGGATTGATAAACACATTATTGATGACCGTTTTGTCGCTATGGCACACTTTTTGGGTAAAGAAGATGCCAAGAAACCGGAAGATTTTCTGGAAGCGCTGCTGGATTTGCAAAAAGCTTGCGGCGTAGACGATCTCAAGATGAGCGACTATGGGATTCAAAAAGACGAAGCCATGAAGTTTGCCAAAAACGCCCGCTCTGCTATGGGCGTACTCTTCCAGTTTGACCCGGCGGAAACTACTGATGAAGAAATCGCCGGTATCTACGAAAGAGCCTACAAATAAAAATCAAAACAAAAGAGGGGCTTCTCCAAGGGGGGCCTCTCCTTTGTTTTATGAAAGTTTTTCATTAATCGAGGAAGATTATCTATTTTCTATTCCTCCAGAAGCAACGTATAATAGACATAGAAACTTTATGGGGGAGACGCTATGAAAGAAACACTATTGTTCAGCAACCGGTCCTTGCTGCAACTGTTTTATCCGATCGTATTGGAGCAGCTGCTGATTATTTTTGCGGGATTTACGGATTCCATCATGGTGGCCTCCCTGGGAGAAGCGGCTGTGTCAGGCGTCTCCATGATCGACAATATCGTGGTGCTCTTAATCCTCGTATTTACTGCACTTGCCAGCGGCGGTGCGGTACTCATGGGGCAGTACCTGGGGCGTGGGGATTTATCGCAGGCGCAGGAATCAGGACGACAGACAGTTTGGATCAGTGCACTGCTGTCCCTTGTGCTTATGGCTGCTTTTTATGGTGCCAGGACCCTTATTTTTACAGATTTATATGGGGGTACGGAACCGGATGTGATGCGCAGTGCGACGGAGTATTTTAATGTAATCGGGCTTTCCATTCCCTTTGTGGCTTTAAACCAGGCAGGGAGCGCCATTTTCCGCACGGCGGGGAATACGAAATTCCCCATGCTGGTGGTCTTGGGAGCAGATATTTTTAATGTGTTCGGCAATTATACCGCTATCTTTATCCTGCGTTGGGGCGTGACGGGGACCGCAATTTCTACGTTGCTAAGCCGGATCATTTCGGCTGCCGTGGTCCTGTATGTAGCCCAGCATGCGAATTTCTCCCTGCGTTTGCCTAATATTTTCCGGGGGAAATTGGAAAAATCTCTGATTTACCGGATTCTGCAAGTAGGGATTCCTTTCAGTATTGAAAATGGATTGTTTCAGCTGGGGAAAATTGTGGTCTACAGTGTTGTCACCGGATTTGGCACCAGCGCCATTGCGGCATATGCCGTAGGAACTACACTTACAGGCTTTCAGGCGCTGCCGGGGGTAGCGATGAATACAGGGTCTACTACCGTAATTTCCCGCTGCCTGGGAGCGGGAAAAATCGAGCAGAGCCGCTATTATACCAAAAAAATTATTTTATGGATTATGGCGGCGGATTTGGGAGCTACAATTTTACTTTTTATGCTCTGGCCGGGATTTTTGCGCATTTACGATTTTCCTGCTGCTACGATGGATTTGGTCTTCCAAACACTGCTCTGGCATGGCGTATTGGAAGTCCTTATCTGGCCGCTCACCTTTACGCTGCCGGTGGTGTTCCGCTCTGCCGGGGATGCTCGTTTTGCCATGATTGTGGGGGTTATCAGTATGATGACCATACGTGTGGGCGGGGCGTATGTGCTGTGCGGCCCTTTGCACTGCGGCATGATGGGGGCTTGGTATGCGATGTTCCTGGATTGGGTGGTGCGTGCGATGATTTACGTGCCCCATTATTTGAACCGCAGCTATCTGCGGCATAAATTAATCTAAAAATCTTGGCTGTGGATACGTAGCTATACGAGAGATGTATAGAAAGCAAAAAAGGATAAGTATTGTATCTTGCTGGGGGAAAACCGTATAATATAGAAAAATATAGTATAGCAGTATGCCTTGCGATAAGGAGGAGCCTATGTTTGGATTGGGAGTACCAGAACTGATTTTGATTTTGATTATCGGCCTGATTGTTTTTGGACCGGGAAAGCTGCCCACTATTGGCAGTGCACTGGGGAAAAGTCTGCGGGAATTTAAGGACGCCATGAATGCGCCCAGTGGTAGCGCACAGGATACCCCGCCTGCGGCACAAAATGCCATGCAAGAGGCCCAGCCCTCCAACCATGCAGCCATGGAAGCTGCGGCTAAAGAGGCCGTGCTGCATACGAAAGAGCAGCCCGCCGCAGCGCCTGACGTGACGGCTGCACAACATGCCGTAACACCTCCTGAAAAAAATGCCTGAGGATAAGCCTGACCAGGATGGGGCCATGAGCTGGCAGGGCCATTTGGAGGAATTGCGTAGCCGCCTGATTAAATCACTCCTTGCGATTGCCGCAGGGATGGTTCTTAGCGCATTCTATATAGAGCCGCTCATGGGGCTATTGACCCGCTATGCGGAAAAGTTGTATTTTATGCGCCCTGCAGAAGCCTTTATGATCTATTTTAAAGTTATTCTGGTCAGCGGCATTGTGGTGGCGTCTCCCATATGGTTCTATCAGTTTTGGGCCTTTCTTTTGCCGGCGTTTACAGAAAAAGAGAAAAAGATACTGGCTCTTTATGTCCCGTCTTCAGTGCTCCTGTTTGCAGCTGGGATTGCGTTTTCCTTTTTTGTGGTGCTGCCTCGGGGCTTGGAATTTTTTATGACCTTTACCACGCCAGGCGTGACGCCGCTTTTATCCCTGGAGAGTTATTTGGACTTTGTGCTGTATCTGGTGCTGCCCTTTGGCTTTGTGTTTAATTTGCCTTTGGCGCTCATCCTTATGGTAGAAGCCGGGATTATCACCAGCACAAAGCTTAGAAAAGCCAGACGCTATGTAATTTTTATTTCTTTTGTCATTGCTGCTGTGGTGACACCTACCACGGATATGCTGAGTCAATGCCTTCTGGCAGTGCCTATGATTTTGTTGTATGAAATCAGTCTGCTTGTCATCCGCGTGGTCTGCAGAAAATAATTTTACTTGCATAAAATCCGCAGGCATGATATCATATTGCGGTAAAGCTAATTGGTGGAGGTGAAAACATGCCGAATATTAAGTCTTCCATTCGTAGTGTCAAGACTGATGCTGAACGGCGCGCTGCCAATGGCCCGGTGAAAGCTGAAATCCGCAGCACCGCACGCAAAGTTGAAGCTTTTGCCGCTGCAGGTTCTAAAGAAGAGGCGCAGGCCACTTTGAAGGTAGCGGCAAGCTTATTGGATAAAGCAGCCCGCAAGGGAACGGTGAACAAGAAAGCTGCTGCTCGCAAAAAGTCCCGTTTGGCAAAGAAAGTAAATGCAGCGCAATAAACTGCACTGAGAAGGCTGACAACGTTTCGTTGCCAGCTTTTTTTGTACTATGGTAAAATAAATCGTAGCATTTTATATAGATCATACAACGTGAAGGGAGATACCAATGGCGAAAAACGATCATATCCGGAATTTCTCCATTATTGCCCATATTGATCACGGTAAGTCTACACTGGCTGACCGCTTGATTGAGATGACAGGGACCCTTACCAAACGGGAGATGGAGGATCAGATTCTGGACTCCATGAGTTTGGAGCGGGAACGGGGCATTACCATAAAAGACCAGGCAGTCCGACTGGATTACCAGGCAAAAGACGGAAAAACGTACATGCTGAACCTTATTGATACCCCGGGACATGTGGACTTTAATTACGAAGTTTCCCGGGCACTGGCGGCCTGTGAAGGGGCGCTTTTGGTGGTGGACGCCACCCAGGGCATAGAGGCACAGACGCTGGCTAACGTGTACCTGGCCATGGAAGACGATCTGGAAATCATTCCGGTGATCAATAAAATTGACCTGCCCAGCGCCGATGTAGAGCGGGTAGAAAAAGAAATCGAGGATGTACTGGGCATTGACCGGAAGGATTGCATTCTGTGCAGTGCCAAAACCGGTCAAGGTGTGGATGACGTACTGGAAGCCATTGTAAAGCGGGTACCACCTCCTGGCGGAGAGCCGGACGCTCCGCTGCAGGCATTAATCTTTGACTCCAAATTTGATTCCTACAAAGGCGTTATGCTTTATGTGCGTATTGTGAATGGGCACCTGAAAAAAGGCATGACGATCCGGCTCATGGCGACGGGGAAAGTCTACGAAGTCACAGAAGTGGGTGTTTTCAAACCGGCTATGGTGAATGTGGACGAACTGGGGGAAGGGCAGGTAGGATTTTTTGCTGCCTCCATCAAAACCGTAAAAGATGCCCGGGTAGGGGATACGGTAACGGATAATGCACGGCCGACCAAGGAACCTTTGCCAGGCTACCGGAAAGCGACTCCGATGGTGTACTGTGGCCTGTATCCGGTGGAAACGTCTGATTATGATAATCTGCGGGATGCCCTGGAAAAACTCCAGTTAAACGATGCAGCCCTTTCCTTTGAACCGGAAACTTCTTCCGCCTTGGGCTTTGGTTTCCGCTGCGGCTTTTTGGGACTGCTCCACATGGATGTGGTGCGGGAGCGGCTGGAGCGGGAATATAAATTAACCCTCATCACCACGGCACCCAACGTTATTTACGAAGTGGTAAAGACCAACGGGGACATTGAAATGGTGGATAACCCCTCTAAATTCCCCAATCCTACAGTGATTGAACATGTGGAAGAACCTTTTGTGAACGCCACCATACTTGTACCGAAAGAATTTGTAGGGCCGGTGATGGAATTATCCCAGGACAAACGGGGCGAATACCAGAACATGACCTACCTGGACGAAAACCGGGTGATGCTGCATTATGCCCTGCCTCTTTCGGAAATCATCTTCGATTATTTTGACCGGCTGAAAAGCGTGTCCCGTGGCTATGCATCGTTAGACTATGAACTTGCCAGCTACCGCACCAGTGATATGGTGAAAGTGGATATTCTTTTGAATGGGGATCCGGTGGATGCCCTGTCCGTGATTGTGCATAGGGAACGGGCTCCCTATTGGGGACGGGAGATCGTGCAGAAGTTGCGGAAGCTAATCCCCCGACAGCTTTTTGAAATTCCTATTCAGGCTGCTATCGGCAGTAAAATCATCGCACGGGAAAATGTCAGCGCACTGCGTAAAGATGTATTAGCCAAATGCTATGGCGGCGATATTACCCGGAAGCGGAAACTGCTGGAAAAACAAAAAGCAGGGAAAAAGCGGATGAAGCAGGTGGGGAATGTGGAACTGCCCCAGGAAGCCTTCATGGCCATCCTGCAAGTGGATGATAAAAAATGATTGCATTTCCTAAATCTACCCAGGATATTATTGTGGCTTCCTTGAAGCAGCGGATCGCCAAACAAAATCTCCTGCCAGGCACGGAATTAAAACAAGTGGAACTGGCCAAATATTATGGGGTTTCCAGAATGCCTGTACGGGAAGCGCTGCAAACCCTTCTGAATGAGGGCCTTGTCACCCGTCTTAGCAACCGGCATATGGTGATCGCAGAAACGGCGCTGGAAAAAGTCGGTGGAAAGTGGGAGCCATCGGATACCGCCGCAAAAATAGAAGAAGAGAGCCTGCGCCTTCATCCGGCGTATAAAAAAATAACTGCTGAAAATGGCGGCCAGCTACCTACGGGAAAGATTCATTTGTTGCCGGCACGGGAACAGGTGGCTTCGTACCTGCGGAAAGCTATCTTGCGGCGGGAAATCCCGGAAGACAGTGTCCTGACACTGGAAGAAACGGCCCAGCAGCTAGGCGTTTCTGCTACACCGGTACGGGAAGCCTTGCAGCTTTTGGCAACCCAGGGACTTGTCAAATTGCGTCCTAATAAAGGCGCCGTGGTGCTGGGCGTGGATGAAAAAGCCATCCGTGATCATTTTGCCGTGCGCACCCTTTTGGAAGGCGAGGCGGCGGCTCTGGCCGCACGGCCCGGGAGCAACCTAACTGAAGTGGAAAAGGTCTTTGCGGGGATGCAGCAATGTATGCAGGAACGCAATTATACCCACTACAAGGAGTACAATGAAAGCTTTCATATGGCGATATGGGAAGCAGCGGATAACCCTAAGATGACGCAGATATTGGCCAGCTTGTGGAATGGGCTGTCGTTAGGTTTTCTGGTAACAGAAAAAGAGTATGCCCGCATTTCTTTCCTGGAACACAAACAATTTATGGAAGCGCTGCGGGAACATAATCCGGAAAAAGCCAGAAGACTGATGCAGGAACACATGCACCGGAGTATGGAAAATATTTTGAGCAATTACCAGAAACAAGGTAAAAAAGAATAAGCAGGATAAGATGGCGGCAAGATTTTCTTTGCCGCTGTTTTTTTTGAACATAAAATGGCTATACGATATTGTAGCCAAAAATAAGATAACTTTCAAAAGCTATTGACGCATGAAAAGAAAGAGAATATACTCGTAGATAAGAAATGGATACATTATCACAAATCTAAATGGGCCCAGCGCGCAGAGCTCATGGGGGATGTAAGGGAGGAAAAAAGACAATGTCACCTGCAGCAATTACGTTAGTGTTACTGCTCTTCGTCATCATTTTATTTGTTACTGAAAAGCTTCCTTTAGCGGTCACGAGTGTAAGTGCGCTCCTGGTGCTGGTTCTGACTGGCGTTTTGAAACCAAAGGATGCCTTTGCTGGTTTTGTGGACAGCAACCTGATTTTGTTTGTCGCCATGTTTGTAATTGGCGGTGCCTTTTTTGAAACCGGTATGGCCAATAAGGCCGGCGGTATCGTCACCCGGTTTGCCAAAAGCGAACGCCAGCTGATTGCAGCAATTATGATAGTTACAGGGCTCATGAGCGGATTTTTGTCCAATACTGGGACAGCAGCCATTTTGATCCCTGTCGTCATCGGTATCGCTTCTAAATCCGGTTATTCCAGAAGCCGTTTACTGTTGCCGCTAATTTTTGCAGCAGCGATGGGAGGCAACCTCTCTATTATCGGCGCGCCGGGAAACCTGTTGGGAAAAAGTGCGTTGCAGGCCATCGGCAAGGATGTGAGCTTCTTTGAATACGGCTATGTGGGGCTACCCATCCTTTTAATCGGTACGCTGTTTTTTGTGACCATCGGCTATCGTTTCCTGCCGGACCATGGTACAGGGGAAGGCGGCGAAGGGATTTACGATGAACAGCCGGACTTTTCTAAGGTCCCTAAATGGAAACAGCATATGTCTCTTATCATTATGGTGCTCACCATTCTGGCCATGATCTTTGAGAAACAAATCGGCATTAAGTTCTATATCTCCGGTTGCATCGGCGCTGTGATTCTGGTGGCGGCCGGTGTTATTACGGAAAAGCAGGCGTATGAATCTATTGATCTGCAGACGCTCTTTGTGTATGGCGGTACGTTGGCACTGGCCAATGCACTACAGAAAACAGGTGCCGGCAAGCTTATTGCAGAAACTGTAATTGGCGCCTTGGGGCCCAATACTTCGCCCATCATGCTTCTGGCTGCGGTGCTATTGCTCAGCTGCGCTATGACCAACTTTATGAGTAACTTTGCTACAGCGGCTCTCTTGCTGCCGATCAGTATTAATATTTCCGAAGCGATGGGGGCAGATCCTAAAGCTGTAGTGGTGGCTACGGTTATCGGTGCCTCCCTGGCCTTTGCAACCCCTATCGGTATGCCTGCTAATATGATGGTATTTGCGCCCGGCGGGTATAATTTTAATGACTATGTGAAAGCAGGGCTGCCCATGGTGGTCATTGGGGCGATTGCTTCCCTGGTTCTGTTGCCGCTGATTTTCCCGTTTTATCCATAACAGTTTTCCAGAGCGTGTTTTTGAAGGTACTGCAATAAGGAGGAGTCGAAATGTCCAAAGAAGAACAGGTAAAACAAATGACCGATATTATGGCCAAATTCGTGGGCTATACGGCCAAGGTACTGCCGGATGATGTGACGGCAAAACTCAAAGAGCTGGCAGAAAGCGAAACGGTGCCCATTGCCAAGCTGCTGTACGAAACCTATGCAAAAAACATGAAACTGGCCAAGGAACTGGATCGTCCATCCTGCCAGGATACCGGGGTGCTTCAATATTTTGTGAAGTGCGGCACCCGTTTTCCGCTGATTGGGGAATTGGAAGGGCTGCTTAAAGAAGCCACGGTGCAAACCACCTTTGCTACGCCGCTGCGCCATAACAGCGTGGAAACCTTTGATGAATATAATACCGGTAAAAACGTAGGGAAAGGCACACCCACCGTATTTTGGGAAATTGTTCCCGATGCGGATACCTGCGAGATTGATACCTATATGGCAGGGGGCGGCTGCACACTGCCAGGGCATGCTATGGTGCTTATGCCCGGCGAAGGCTATGAAGGCGTAACCAAATTCGTGCTCCAGAGAATGTGGACCTATGGGCCCAATGCCTGCCCTCCCTTCTTGGTGGGCGTGGGTGTAGCCACTTCTGTGGAAACTGCAGCCTTGCTTTCTAAGAAAGCCTTGATGCGTCCGCTGGGAACTCATAATCCCAATCCCCGGGCAGCTGCCATGGAAGATTTGCTGGTGGATGGAATTAACAAAATGGGCCTTGGGCCGCAAGGCATGACGGGCAGTGCATCTGTCCTGGGCGTGCATATCGAAAACACGGCACGGCATCCGTCCGCTATCGGTGTTGCTGTGAATATTGGCTGCTGGAACCATCGCCGGGGGCATATCATTTTTGACAAGGATTTACACTACACCATCACGTCTCATAAGGGGGTTGAATTATAATGGCAAAGATCGTTCTGCATACGCCTATTAAAGACGAGGACATCGCGAACCTGAAAATTGGTGATATTGTTTACCTGACAGGTAAGATTACCACTTGCCGGGATGTAGCCCATCGGCGCCTGATTGAAGAACATCGGAAACTGCCGGTAAACCTGGAAGGTGGTGCGATTTTCCACGCCGGCCCTATTGTCCGTCCCATTAAGGACAAAGAGGGAGCCTATGAAATGGTTTCTATTGGACCCACTACTTCTATGCGTATGGAAAAATTCGAAAAAGATTTTATCCCCCAAACGGGCGTAAAGCTGATTGTAGGTAAAGGCGGCATGGGGGAAGATACCATGGAAGCCTGCCAAAAATATAAGACCATTTTCTGTGTGTTCCCCGCTGGCTGCGCAGTAGTGTCTGCAGTTCATTTTAAAAGAATCATTGATGCCCAGTGGAAGGACCTGGGCATGCCGGAAACCCTCTGGACCAGTGAAGTAGAAGAATTAGGCCCCCTGATTGTGGCGGTTGATACCAAGGGCGGGAATCTGTTTGAGGAAAACAAAAAGCTGTACAAAGCCCGGGCAGAAGAAGCTTACAAGGAAATCATTCCCCACGTACGGTTTATTAAATAAGCGTCTCGTAAAACGTGCACAACCAAAATAAGAACGTCATCGGTGTATTCCGGTGGCGTTCTTATTTTGGTTATGCTTCGTTATGCTGCTTTTTGTACTGTAAGGGGGTGATGCCAAATTGCTTTTTGAACGTATCGATATAGTAGCTGGTGGAATTAAATCCGCAGGTATAGGCAATATCGCTGACGGATTGCTCTGTGGATGTAAGAAGATTGGCGCTTTGCTCCAGGCGAAATTCCCGCAGATAGGAGAAGATGGATTCCCCTGTGAACCGTTTGAACATGCGGCAGCATTCACTGGGTGTATAGGCCGCATAGCTGGCAATCTGGTCCAACGTGATAGGGTCCCCGTAGTTGGCGCTGATGTAGCTGATGATTTTTTGGACTGCGGTATTGCCACGGGACTTTCGCATGAGTGGGGTACCCTGGGGGCGGTGCTCCAGGACTGCCAGGAAAATATCTAAAAGCAGGGCCAGGATTTCTAATTCCCATCCATAGGGGCGGGCTTCATAGCTTTCGTAGATGTGAAGAATTTTTTCCAGCACGGTTTTTTGCCAGGGCTCTGTCTGGTAGAGAGGCAGGTGACTGAGTCCCAAATCGGAAAGAGCTGGAAGGACATATTTCTGCTCCATGGCAGAACCGGGAAAGCCGGCTAAAAGCTGTGGCATGACGTCCAGGCAAATATAAGAACTATCCGGGTCATCCACGGGTCTTGCCATATGCAGATAACCGCTGTTAATGAAAATGCCATCCCCTTCCTGCAGCGTGTAGTTTTCTTCACCTACGTAGAACCGGATGGTTCCGTGGGAAATACGGCAAAATTGCAGTTCTTCATTCCAGTGGAGAGGTGTATAGCCAAGTACGTTTTTCCGCATGACAGAGTGATATACTCCCAGTGGAAATGCCCGTTCCGAAGGGGTGGTTTCCCGCTGCCCTTTGTCAACGGAAATACTATAGATCTGCATAGGCGTCCTCCTTCCGCAAATTAATTATATTTCTTCTAATTATTTATATATTATTTTGGCAGAAAAATCAATATAATAGCATCATAGAAAGAAAAGCGGATACCGTATGTGAGCTGGTCAAAAAATGGAGGAGGGGTACCATGGATATCAATGGGAAACGGCTGATGGAGCGCATCAATGCGCTGGGAAAAATCGGTATCGGAAAGAACGGACAGCGGACTCGTTTGGCTGCGTCTGCAACCAATAAGGCTGGTCGGGACCAAGTGGTGGCCTGGATGCAGGAAGCAGGTCTTACGGTTGTAGTGGACCATATTGGCAATATCTTTGGAATCTGGGAGACCGAAGAAAACAAGAAAGAAAAGCCCATTATGATCGGTTCCCATATTGATACGGTGATTAATGCGGGACAATATGATGGGTGCCTGGGCGTTTTGTCCAGCATTGAACTTGTCCAGACGCTCAAGGAAAACCATGTCAAGCTGCGGCGGCCTATTGTGGCCAGTGCCTGGACCAATGAAGAGGGCGTGCGGTATTCTCCGGACATGATGGGCTCATTGGTCTATGCGGGAGGGCTCTCCTGCAAAGAGGCCCTGCAAAGCGTAGGCACGGACGGCACAATCCTGGGAAAAGAACTGAAAAAAATCGGCTATGCCGGTACGGTGGATCCAGGATTTATCCAACCGAAAGCCTTTGTGGAGCTGCACATTGAGCAAGGTCCCATTATGGATGCAGAAGGGATTAAAATCGGTGCAGTGGAAAATCTACAGGGGATTCATTGGCACAAAGTCCATATTGAAGGCGCCCAGAATCACGCCGGTACGACACCCATCAGGATGCGCAAAGATGCGGGGCTAGCAGCGGCAAAGATTAATCTAAAAGCCCGGGAACTGGTGGAAAAATCCGGCGGTGTGGCTACGGTAGGCACAATGCAATTTAGTCCTAATGCCGTGAACGTCATTCCTGACAAAGTGGATTTCACCGTGGATATCCGGAATCCTAATAAAGAAAAGCTGGATCAGGATGAAGCCGCACTGTTTGCCTATTACAAGGAGCTGGAACAATCGGATCATGTACGGATCACCTACCAGCAGATGACGCATTTTGACCCGGTACCCTTTGATAAAGGTATCTGCCAAAAGATCGAGGCAGCGGCCCATGCCCGGGGGCTCAATACTTGCCGAATGGTATCCGGAGCAGGACAGGATGCCCAGATGCTAGCACGGATCTGCCCGACAGCCATGATTTTTGTGCCCAGTGTGAATGGAATCAGCCACAATCCCAAGGAGTATACGGCAGACGAGGATTGCATCAATGGCGCCAATGTATTCCTTGACGTAGTAGTGGAAATGGCCAACGAATAACGCCAGCTACAGCAAAATTTAATTAGACAGTTCTTTGCAATTTGCATAGGGCTGTCTTTTTTAGTTGACAAAAATCTGTTTTAAGCACATACTTTATGGTAATAATTGTGAAGCAAAGTAGGAAGGTGGGGGAGAACGATGAATGGTATACTCGCTTTTGCGGTGCTACTGGCAATTTATGCGGCCAGTGAATTGATTGCCCGAAAATCCCGGGCGGTGATTTCCATGGTATTGGGAATTGCCTTGATTCTACTTTTTGGCTTTTGGTCCGGGCTTTTGCCCAAAACGATTTTTAAAGATGCCCATGTGGGTGGCACCGGCATGCTGATTGTGGGTATGCTATTGGTTTCCCTGGGGACGACTATTGATTTTCCCGAATTAAAACGGCAATGGAAAGTTGCCGTCACAGCTGCTGCGGGTGTAGTGCTGGCGGTTACTTTGATTATTTGCTTAGGACGGTTTGCTATGGATCCCTTCCTTGCGGTAGCAGGCTCGCCGATTTTTGCGGGTGGTAATGCGGCCACCTTAATCATGCTGGATGGGGCAAAAGCCAAAGGGCTGGCGTATGTGGGGACATTCTGCCTGGTACTGCTGGTGACCCAAAAATTCTTTGGTATTCCTATTGCTTCCTGGTGTCTTCGCCACCTGGCTATGCGTCTGCGGGATGACGGAGATTTTTTGGTAGCCTATCATGGAGATGACGAACAAGTGGTACAGGAAAGTAGCCGAAAACCGCTGTCACTGCCGCCAATTTTTGCGAGGCCATCGGTTTATTTGGCTAAATTAGCACTTCTATCTGCCTTGGCATTTTATATGGCAAAGCTAATGCATGGGATGATTCATTACCTTGTGATGTGTCTTTTGATAGGAATTATCTTTTATGCTCTTGGTTTTTTGGAAAAGGGGATTTTGCAGAAAACCCATGCAGACGGGCTGATTCTTTTTTATGTGACCATTGTGATTTTTTCTAACCTGGCAGATACCACCCCCCAGATGGTGGTATCGGTACTGCCGCCGCTTGTCGCAACAGCTGTTTTGGGCGTATTGGGCGTTGCCCTATCCGGAGCGGTGTGCAGCAAGATTTTTTCCATGCCCTGGGAAATGACCATGGCGCTGGGGATTACCTGTACCTTTGGCTTTCCTACCACCATGATGGTGTCCCAAGAAGTCTCTCAGGCCATGGGACGCAGTGAACTGGAACGGCGGGCGCTGCTCAATTATTTCCTGCCCAAAATGCTGGTAGCAGGCTTAATCACCGTGACCATTACGTCCGTAGTATTGGCGGGCATTGTGGTGAATATGCTGTAAGGGGGTGAGTGTGGTGGAAGTGCAAAATACCTTTGCTAAGATTCAAGACTATGTACAGGCGCATAGGGACGATATGCTGGCACTTTGGAAAGAAATTGTCAACACGGAAAGCGGACCCAAGCAGATTGATGGCGTAAACCAGGTGGGGAAAATTTTCACCCGGGAGCTTGAGGAAATCGGAGCCACCGTACAAATGGTACCTGTACAGAAGGCAGGAAATTTGGTGCGGGCAGATTGGCATCCAGAGCTGCCTAAAAAGCCCATAGTTTTTATGGGGCACATGGATACGGTTTTTCCTGCGGGAGAAGGAAGTACAAATCCTTTTCGGATTGACGAAAAAAATCACGCCCATGGACCCGGCGTGATGGATATGAAAGGCGGCCTTGTGATTGCCCTATACGCTATGAAGGCTCTCGCTGCGGTAGGATGGGCAGCACGTCCCATCCGGTTTCTTGGGGTTCCCGATGAAGAAACGCTCCATATGCATTCTGATGGCAAGCAGGTGATTGCTGGTCAAGTCCGGGGTGCTCTGGCTGCATTTAACTGCGAACCAAGTCCTGTGGGCAATTTCATTATTACGGGGCGTTACGGCGGTGGCCCGGTATCCATTACCGTCCATGGTGTAGCTGCCCATTCCGGCGGTGCCCCGGAAAAAGGTCGTTCTGCTGTCCTTGAGGCAGCACATAAAATCATCCAATTGGAAGCCGCCAATGATATCGCCCGGGGAAAACTCATCAACTGCGGCGCTATAGAAGGTGGTATCGGGGAAAATACCATTCCAGATTATTGCAAGATCCGTATTGGGATCCGTTTCCGGAACGTAGCCATTGGCAAAGAAATATTAGAGCTTTTAGCCAATGTGACAAAGACAAATACGGTAGCAGGAACGTGGGCGGAACTGGATACATCCAGCGTGGTACAGTGCATGGATACCACAGAGGGCGTGAAAAAATTATTTGCCCAGTACCAACAGACGGCCATTTCTTGCGGAATGCCCGTTCCCCAAGGCCTACAGGTAGGAGGACTTTCTGATGCGGGTATCGCCGTGCAAGAAGGGATTCCTACCTTGTGCGGTGTGGGAGTGTCCGGGGTAGGTGCCCATACCCGCGAGGAATATGCGGAAGTTGCCAGTCTCTTCGAACGGTGCGTGCTGCTTGCCTGTACGGCTAGTGCAATTACGGAAGAAAAGCTGCTCTAAAACTAGGTGAAGCGATGAAACTTGGAATTTTTGGGACAGGTGCCATTATGCCCGTGGCCCTTACGGCTATGCAGGCGGTTCCCACGATTGCGAAAAAAGCAATTTTTGCGAGAGCGCACAGCCGGGAGCGTGCTAAGGCATTGGCAACGCAATACCATATCGAAAACGTGTATACGGATGCACAGCGGATGCTGCAAGAAGCAGATATCGACACAATATATGTTGCGCTTACCAATGTGGTCCATTATGCGTATGCAAAGATGGCTTTGCTAGTGGGAAAGCACGTGATTGTAGAAAAACCGTTTTGTTCTCATTTTACGGAAGCAGAAGCGCTGGCGAAGCTGGCACGAGAGCAGCAGTTAATTCTTCTGGAAGCCATGCCTCTGTGGCATAGTCCTGTTTATGAAAAGGTTTTCCACCTTGTACCAAAGCTCGGCCCCATCCGGTTGATACAGTGCAATTACTCCCAGTATTCCAGCCGCTATGACCGGTATCTGGCTCACGATGTACTTCCCGCTTTTGATCCGGCGCAATGCGGCGGGGCTTTGTATGACCTGAATGTGTACAATATTGCCTTTGCTACAGGCCTTTTTGGCAGTCCGGAAACGGTGCGGTATCTGTGTCATAAGGGGTGGAACGGTGTGGATACGTCCGGCGTGTTGCTTCTTTCTTATCCTGGATTTACAGCCGTGCTTTCCGCTGCAAAAGATTCGGAATCGCCCTCCTTCCTCATGGTGCAGGGCGAAAATGGCTGGTTGCAAGTACCGGGCAAGCCGATTTTCATGGAAAAAGTGCAGTGGGCCTTTACCAAAGACGTCTCTCACAATCAGTTTAGCACGGGTCAAAGGCAAAACAAGCTTTCTGTACAGACATATCAGGTGCCGCAGAAACAGAATCGCATGACTGCTGAATTCCGGGAATATGCCCGTATCATTGATAGCGGAGACCGGGCCACTGCTGAAAAATTTCTCACGATGACACTGATCGCCAGTAAGGTGCTGGATGAAGCGGCAGGGCAGGTGTGAAAAAAATTCTCACCAAGTTCTTTACAACTATTGAAATTTACCGTGATGCTATATTACAAAATGAAGCGGTATCTACCTACAATGGAAGAATTAAATCCCTGCCGGAAAATCTTTTTGCAGGCGCGGTAGGATTTCATGAGGCTCCTTTTTACGACCCTGATAAACTGGTGGAAGCTAAAAACTTCAATACCGACGATGGAACGCTGGTGCGCGAAATGATACTGAAAGGGACCAAGTCCACAGTAGCGGCTGTAAAGAACGCTACAGATACTGTTTCCAAAAAGATCAATGAAGCCAAAGAACAAACAAAAGAGGAACCCAAGCAGGAGGAACATAAGCAAGAAGAAACCAAACAAGAGGAAGGATAAAAAAGGATTTTGATGTGTCTGGTCGGTAAAATCGGCTAAGTTTTCCTCAACATCTCCAAATACGATTCATAATTCACCCCGTCATTGTACGGGGTGTTTTCTTTTTGGGCGTCTTTTATAGCGCAAGCGATGAAGGTGCCGGCAAGACGTACGGTTTCAACGAGGGTTCTGCCCTGGAGCAAGCCGCCTAAAAGCACGGCGGCAAATAGATCCCCTGTACCGGAATAGGAACCGCCCAGGTAATCAGACACGACAGGGGTTGCTGTGGTATCTTCCAAAACTAGATTGGTAATTTTATCCTGCTGGTTTTCTTTGTAGTGAATCCCTGTGATGACAATACGTTGCTGGGAGAATTTTTTTGCCTGCTGCTGCAAATACGCAAAGGCTTCTTTTGGATGGGCCAATTTTTCTTTTACGGCGGCAAGCGGTGTCTCTGTCAAAAAACAGAATTCTGTCAGGTTGGGGGTAAGCACACTGGCCCTTGTGGCCAGGCGTTGCAGCCCTTTGATGGTCTCTTCGGTAAAACCGCGATAGACATGCCCATTATCTCCCAACACTGGATCGCAAAGATAAGGGACACCTTGTTGTTGGAACACATCTAAAAACTGCTCAGTGGCAATAATTTCTTCCGGGCAGGTAAAATAGCCGGATAAAATCCCGGAGAAACTAACCTCCAATTCTTGCCAATGGGTCGTGTAATGACTCATTTTGTCTGCAAAATTTTCCATCCGGTACTTGGGGTATCCGGTCTGGGCCGTTAATACGGCTGTGGGCAAAGGGCAGGCCTCAATTCCCATGGCGGGCAGGACGGCAAGATCAGCAGCCAGGCTGCAGCGTCCCAGGCTGGACAGATCGTTGATAACGGCGGCACGTTTATGCATGAAAATCTCCTCACTATGCTAGACTTTGTATTCAGTTATACCATGATGTTGCCGGAATGAAAAGGAACAGTTTCAAAAATATTTGACGCTAGCCGTGTCTCCAGTATAGGCAGAAAATTAAAACAGTGGACGCTGGCAGACGAGACAGGTATAATAGCTATGGAGGAACAGAGGTGGTGTAAGCTATGGAATACTGGGATATTTACGACGTACATAAAAAGCTGACTGGACGCAAGATGATCCGGAACGATTGGAATCATATGCAAGAGGGAGACTACCATCTGACGGTGCTGGCGCTGATCAGAACAAGCGATGGACGGATCCTCATCACCCAACGCAAGGCGGATAAGCAGTGGGCTCCGCTATCCTGGGAAATCCCTGGCGGCGGTGTCACGGCAGGGGAAACTTCCAGAGAGGCGGTACACCGGGAAGTCGCCGAAGAGACCGGGCTTCATTTCCACCCGGATGAGGGAAACCTAATTTTTACGTATCGCAGTGATACTCCCGAAGACCATAATCATTACTTTGTGGACATTTACGAATTTCAGGGAAATTTCACAGAGCACGACGTACATATACAAGAGGACGAAGTGGAATCGTTCCGCCTGGCTTTCCCCGGAGCAATCCGGGCGCTGGGAGAGGCGGGGAACTTTCTCCATTACCATAGAATCGAGGGATTGTTAGGTATGAAAATAGAAAAAATTACGATTGCAGGTGCTGGTACCATGGGCTACTCCATGGCAGAGATTTTTGCCAGAAACGGTTATGAGGTGACGCTGTGGAATCATCGGCAGCCCACATTGGATAAAGCCAAGACAAAAATAGCGCCGGAGGTAGTAGATAAAATTACTTTTACCACGGATGACAGTGCCTTTAAGGGACGGGACCTGGTGGTCGAAAATATTGCGGAAAATCTGGCAGTGAAAGAAACCTTTTATCATGAAAAATCACCTTTGACAGATGAAACGACAATCATTGCAACCAATACGTCCGGGCTTTCTATCAACACGCTGGCTAAGAATGTGGTAAAACCGGAACGGTTTTTGGGGATGCACTGGTTTAACCCGCCCACGTTAATACCGCTGATTGAGATTATTAAGCATGACGCAACGCAGCCCGCCGTTGCACAAGCCATCTATGATCTGGCTCTTGCCATCTACAAGAAACCAGTCTTGGTGGAAAAGGATGTCTACGGGTTTGCTGCGAACCGGATCCAGGTGGCGGTTTTGCGGGAAGCACTTAGCCTGGTGCAAAAGGGCGTTGTCAGCGTAGAAGGCGTGGATGCAGTGATGAAATACGGCTTAGGCTTCCGCTGGGCCTGCCTGGGACCCTTGGAAACCATTGATTTTGGGGGACTGGATGTATTTGCCCATGTAGGGGAATACTTGCTCCCTGATCTGGATGCGTCTTCAGAAGTTCCCAAATTATTGGCCGACAAGGTAAAAGCAGGGGACCTGGGAGTAAAAACAGGCCGGGGCTTCTATGATTACAGCGGAGATAAAGCTGCTAAAGCCACCGCAACCCGGGACCAAAAATTTAAGGCTCTATATGATGCGCTGTACGGGGAGAAAAAAAAATGAATCCCGCGGCACCTGCTCACTGTAAGGCCTGCAAGGGAGAATGTCTGAAGAACGTTGAGTTCCTGATCGGACTGCCTCCGGAAAAGGTCGTGACACTGCTGAAACGGTCGCAGCGGCTGCAGCTAAAAAAAGGAGATATTTTGTATCGCCAGGGAGAACCGTGCGATGCTATTTACATCATCCACCGGGGACGGGTGAAAATCTGCACCTATGACCAGGACGGGCTGGAACGAATTGCCGGTATTTTCGGCGAGCATGACACCATCTGGGAAGGGGTGCTGGTGCATGACAGCCGTTATTCCACATCCGGAATTTGCATGGAAGATGTGGACTGTTGCTGCCTGGCTCGCAAGGATTTTGAAGAAGCCATCCGGGATCCGGAAGTGGCATTTCGGACGATTGCCATGCTAAGCCGCAAGCTCCACGATGCCAACCGGCGGAACTTGTTAAAATCCATCGCGTCCCCCAAAGCAAAGGTTGCCGGGCTTTTGCTTTATCTCTACCGGAGACAAGCAGGAGATGTGGTGACGCTACGGCTGGAGGAAATGGCGGGAAGCCTGGCGCTGCGGCCGGAAACGGTCAGCCGGAAAATCAAGGAACTGGAAAAAGCCGGCTACCTGAAAAAAATCGCCCAAAGCAGCATCCAGATCCTGAATGTAGAAGGCTTAATGGACTTGGTGAACTACTGAAGTTTGACTGAAATCAAAGTAAAACAGATGAAAACAACATACAATGACCTCATCTGACGGGATACGCCCGGGATGGGGTCGTTTTTTTGTGGAAAGGGGAGACAACTATGCTGTACGGACGGATTCATTCTACGGAATCCTTTGGTTCCGTGGACGGACCAGGAACCCGTTATATTATTTTTTTGCAGGGATGCCATATGCGGTGTTTATATTGCCACAATGTGGATACCTGGGATTGTGAAGGCGGCGAATTAAAAACAGCGGACGAGCTGCTGGATCAGGCCGAACGGTATCGTCCGTACTGGGGGCCGGAAGGCGGCATCACCGTTAGCGGCGGCGAGCCTTTGCTGCAGCTGGATTTTTTGCTGGAACTTTTTAAAAAGGCGGAAGAACGGCATATCGGAACCTGTATTGACACGGCAGGGCAGCCCTTTACCCGGCAGGAACCTTTCTTTAGCAAATTCCAGGAACTTATGCAGTATACGGATATCCTGCTACTAGATATCAAACACATTGATCCGGCGTGGCATAAAAAATTGACCGGGCAGCCCAATGACAATATTCTTGACCTGTTTCACTATCTGGCAGAGATACAAAAACCCATCTGGATCCGGCAGGTTCTGGTCCCTGGGTGGACCGATGCCCCGGAATCGCTAAAGCGGACACGGGATTTTATTGAGACGTTACCCAACGTACAGAAGGTGGAGATTTTGCCCTATCACAATATGGGCCTCTATAAATGGGAAGAACTGGGAATCCCTAACCAATTGAAAGACGTAAAACCTCCGGATGAAGATGCCGTCAAGCGGGCTGAAGCGCTGCTTGTCCCGCAAAGTTGATTATAATCAATATTGATTGGAATCAAAGAAGGCAAATATAAAAAACGTTATGATAGGGCCATGAACAGCGGAATGTAATCTTGTAAGGAGGATCTACCGTGGAGACAATTGCGCAAAAACAAGCGTGGAGAGGCTTTAAAGGCGTTAAATGGTTGGATGATGTAGACGTAAGGGAATTCATTCAGAAGAACTATGTTCCTTACGACGGAGATGAAAGCTTTCTGGCTGGCCCTACCGAAGCTACGGATAAATTGTGGGGAAAGGTACAGGAATTACAGAAGGAAGAACGGGCCAAAGGCGGCGTGCTGGACTGCGAAACAGAAGTAGTGTCCGGCCTTACGGCATATGGCCCCGGGTATATTGACGAATCCCTGAAGGATTTAGAACAAGTGGTGGGTCTGCAAACCGACAAACCGCTAAAACGTGCCTTTATGCCCTATGGCGGCATTAAGATGGCGGAAGAAGCGGCAGAGACCTATGGGTATAAAGTCAATCCCAAGTTCCACAAGATTTTTACTGAGTATCATAAGACACACAACACAGCGGTTTTTGATGCCTATACGCCGGAAATGCGGAGAGCCCGCCATAGCCACATTGTAACGGGTCTGCCGGATACCTATGGCCGGGGCCGGATTGTAGGGGACTACCGGAGAGTGGCCCTGTATGGCATTGATTTTCTGATTGAAAAGAAACGGGAAGACCTGCTAAACTGCGGCTGCGGCGTGATGAGCGATGAAGTGATCCGGCAGCGGGAAGAACTGTCGGAACAGATTCGTGCCCTGAATGGCATGAAGGAAATGGCCAAAACCTATGGCTTTGATATTTCCGCCCCTGCTAAGAATGCCAAAGAAGCAGTACAGTGGCTGTATTTTGGATATCTGGCTGCCATTAAGACCCAAAACGGGGCAGCAATGAGCGTGGGCCGGATTTCTACCTTCCTGGATATTTATATTAGCCGTGACCTTGCAGAAGGCACTTTGACGGAACAGCAGGCACAGGAACTGATTGATCACCTGACACTGAAATTCCGTATGGTAAAATTTGCCCGAATCCCCTCTTATAATCAGCTGTTTTCTGGAGACCCAGTATGGGCTACGCTGGAAGTGGCCGGGATCGGAATGGACGGCCGGCACATGGTTACCAAAACTGACTACCGTTTCCTCCATACGCTGGAAGATATGGGACCGGCACCGGAACCCAATCTGACCGTATTGTATTCCTCCCAGTTGCCTGATACCTTCAAGAAATATGCAGCCTATATTTCTGTGGCTACCTCTTCTATCCAGTACGAAAATGACGATGTGATGAAACCAGTATGGGGCGATGACTACAGCATCTGCTGCTGTGTATCCGCAACCCAAACCGGGAAAGAAATGCAGTTCTTTGGTGCCCGTGCTAACCTGGGCAAGTGCCTGTTGTATGCCATTAATGGCGGTAAGGATGAAAAATTCCTGACCAAAGACGGCAAACACATGCAGGTCGGACCGGAACTGGCGCCCATTACTTCCGATGTGCTGGACTATGGCGAAGTGATGCACAAGTTTGATCTGATGATGGACTGGCTGGCTGGATTGTACGTCAATATTCTGAACCTGATCCAGTATATGCATGACAAGTATTATTATGAAGCAGCGGAAATGGCCCTGATTGATACAGATGTGCGCCGTACCTTTGCTACGGGTATCGCCGGGTTCTCCCATGTGGTGGACTCTTTGTCCGCAATTAAATATGCCAAGGTCAGTGTCATTCGTGATGCTTCCGGTCTGGCCGTGGATTATAAGATTGACGGGGATTTCCCACGCTACGGGAATGATGATGCCCGTGCGGATGAAATTGCGGTGTGGCTGCTGAAAACCTTCATGACCAAGCTCCGCAAAAATAAGACCTATCGTAATTCCGAAGCCACCACTTCCATTTTGACCATCACCAGCAACGTGGTGTATGGTGGGGCTACGGGTGCTATGCCCGATGGCCGGAAAGCCTTTACCCCGTTTGCTCCCGGTGCTAACCCTGCCTATGGTGCAGAGGAAAGCGGCCTGCTCGCTTCTCTGAACTCTGTGGCGAAACTGCCGTATGAATATTCCTTGGATGGCATTTCTAATACCCAGACCATTGCGCCGGAAACGTTGGGGCATACCACGGATGAACAAAAAGCTACGTTGGTACGGGTGCTGGATGGATACTTTGATCAAGGTGCCCATCACCTGAATGTGAACGTATTCGGTGTGGATAAGCTGATGGATGCTATGGAACATCCGGAAAAACCGGAATACGCCAACTTCACCATCCGGGTATCTGGCTATGCCGTGAAATTCATTGACCTGACCAGAGAACAGCAGATGGACGTCATTGCCCGTCGGGCCCACAAGAAAATGTAAGGTGCTAAAAACGTAACAGTTTCATAGGAAAATCCCCTGTTTCTATAGGAAATGGGGGATTTTCTTGGTGAGCCCGGCATGGGCGCACTCTAATGGGTGAAAGTCCCTAGGCCGCCCGGTAGCGGGAAGGCTATAGCCAGAACCAAGGGTGTCCATCGTGAGATGGAATCTGAAGGAAGGTCGAGGCAAATCTCTGGTCTGACGAACAGGAATCACATAAGGCTAGTCATGGGGATAAGGCCGCCAAACAGGTTGAAGTCCCATAGCTACACGGAACCAGGAATAGTAGATGTGGCAGACACATGGAGAGAAAGAGTGCGTTCTTACCCGGGGAGGTCTCACGG
>CAJMHI010000004.1 GCA_905213155.1 uncultured Acidaminococcus sp.
CACAGAATCTAAAGAAAGGAAAATGGTGATTTTGCTTCTGTAATTATCATACAAGACAAATTATGAGCATGCCCACAAAACAAGACGCCATTAAACTGTTGGATGTTTTTGACCCGGAGATGGCGGGCTTGCTGCATCGGGAAGAACGGCGGCAGTTTGAAACCATTGGCTTAATTGCTTCAGAAAATGTGGCTTCACCACTTAGTACCTGCCTGGAAGGATCTGTTTTCACCAATAAAAATACAGAAGGCTACCCTGGAAAACGGTTTGTAGGTGGCTGCGAACTGGCAGATCAGGCCGAGCTTTTGGCGCTGGAACGGGTAAAAAAGGTCTTTGGTGCCGAACATGCCAATATCCAGTCTGGGAATGCGACTATTGCAAACTGTGCCGTGCTGACCGGCCTTTTGGAACGGGGGGATACGTTTCTGGGACTAACGTTGGACAATGGTGGGCACCTTAGCCATGGAGCCAAGTTTCATTACAGTGGACGGGAATTTAAGGCTTACCATTATGGCGTCAACAAAGAAACAGAACGGATTGATATGGAGCAGGTGCGGCAAATGGCACTGCAATATCATCCCAAACTGATTGTAACCGGGGCTTCTTCCTATCCTCGTGCCATTGACTATGCGGCCTTCCGCAAGATTTGCGATGAAGTAGGGGCCTATTTTTGGGTGGATTGTGCCCATGATATTGGACTGATTGCGGGCGGCGCTATCCCAAGCCCAGTACCCTATGCGGATGTGGTGACGTTTTCTACCCAGAAAACTTTACGGGGGCCGCGGGGATGCGGTGTGATTCTCTGTAAGGAAGCATTGGGTAAACAAATTGATCGCGGCGTATTTCCACGGATACAGGGAGGCCCCAAAGGGGATATGCTAGCGGCAAGAGGCGTACTGTTCTTGGAACTCTTGCAACCGGAGTTTAAGGCATATGCACAGCAGGTTGTCAAAAATGCGGCAGCATTGGCAAAGGGCTGTGCGGATGAAGGCATGCGTCTCATTACCGGCGGGACAGATACCCATATGGTTATGCTGGATGTAACGCCTGTGATTGATAACGGACAGGTTGCAGAAACTCTGCTCGCCAGCGTAGGCATTATTACCAATAAAAATATGATCCCGTATGATACCTTGCCCCCCAGCCTGGGCAGTGGATTGCGAATTGGGTCTCCCACCATGACCACTCGGGGCGCTAAGGAAGCGGAACTATATGAAATTGGGCGTCTTCTGGGTAAAGTGTTGAAAAATAAGGATAATGCAGCGGTACTGGAGCAAGTGAAAAAAGAAGTCTACCAAATCGCCACCAGTCATCCCATGTTTTCCAGTGAATGGGCACCAGCGGTGATTCGGGAAGAATTTGATAAGATGTACTGCCACTTACGGTATGAATAAATCAAACGGGCTGTGAAGAACTTACTTTGGTTCTTCACAGCCCGTTGTGCTAGTGCCAATTGTACGTTAGTTAGAAGTCCTGACCAGGCGGACACCGCTATAGGCCAAGATGCCGCCGCAGATGTTGCCGCAGGTGATGATAAGGATGCGGAGCAAGGCATTTCCGTCCATCGCTCCTGCCATAAAGTAATAAAACATATCGGCTATGCAGTGTTCATAGCCGCTGAGGATAAATACAATCACACCAAAAAAGATTGCTAAGTATTTCCCCAGCTCCAAGGGAAACTGTTTATACCCTTCTACTGCCAAAAAGACAAAGATATTGCAGAAGATCCCCAGGATAAAAAGGGACAGCAGGGTATCGCTGTTTTTTACTTGTACAAGGGCCTGCGCAGAGGCCGTACTTCCACTAAAAAGACGGGTCTGCCGGATCAGAAAGGCAACCAGTCCGGTGCCAGCAAAATTGCCGCACCAGATGATACCATATTCCCAGTAGTCTTTCCAAGAACGTTCTCGTGCATAGCACACTTTGCCGGTAAATAGATGAAAGTTGCATTCGCAAATGGTAAAAAGCCCTACGCAGAATAAGATTGCGCCCAATACTTTATTAGTTTGTGCCACATAGGCGGCGCCGCCTAGTCCAATCGCAAAGCCGGCGCAGAGTGCAGAAAGAAAAAGCCGAAAAGGATGCATGGGTTACTGTACCGTAATAAAAAGAACCGGAGCTTCTTGTGGCAGGGTCAGGGTTCCGGGATCATCAGCAGAAAGAACATACAAGGTGTCGGGTGCTAACGCCGTTCCAGAAAGGGTGGCGCCCTTAAGCATTTCCGCAGTCAGGAAGGGGACGTACACAAACCGATAGGGCGCTACAGGAAGCGTAGTACTTGTTGCCAATTTGTCGCAGGTTGCCCGCAGCCCTTTTTTGGTCATGACGTTAAAATCCACGGCTTTGCCTACGGAATGGGTATGCCAGGCTCCGTCAAAAAAGGCCAGTTCCAAAGGCTTTAAGGTGACTGTACGATTGTTATCTTCCGGAAATGTTAAAGTAAATCCTCCCTTTAACGGGGTGATGATCCGGTTGTAGTCCGGGAGTAAAGTAAAATCAGATGCTTCTAAATCCACGGTTGCGGAGCTGATACGAATGGTAAATTCCCGCTTTGCATAGGATCCTGTGGCGGGTGCTAAATAAAATTCCGTGGTGGTACCGCCGGACCACTGGGTGGTCACAGCCTTTGTACGGGGAATACAGGTAATCATAGGAATGCCTCCTTAGCTGGTGTGCTGGTATTTTCCCTCATGCTAGGAAAATAGCGTCAAAAAAAGGTCAAAAAATAAATATTTAAAGAAATCTTGAGCGCAGACGTTTTTTTGGCGACGGCATCTTATTATAATAAAAACAAGGATAGGGTATGCCCTTTGTCCTTAAATGAAAAACAAGACTTTATGGAGGTGCCAAAATGGCAAGAAAGTTAGTTGAGTTTGTTCCGAATTTTAGCGAAGGCCGGGATAAGGCAAAGGTTGAAAAAATCGTTGACGAAGCCCGTAAAATCAAAGGCTTGAAGATTTTGGATTACTCCAGCGACGAAGACCATAACCGCAGTGTGGTTACCCTTATTGGCACCCCGGAAGCGGTTACGGAAGCTGCCATCAATATGGCCAAGGTTGCCGTTGACCTGATTGATATGCGTACCCATCACGGCGCACATCCCCGCTTTGGTGCTGTGGACGTAGTGCCTTTTACCCCGGTGATGGGCGTGACCATGGAAGAATGCGTTAAAATTGCTAACGATGTGGGCAAGGCCTATGGAGAAATGGGCATCCCCGTGTATCTGTATGAAGATGCTGCTACCAGACCGGAACGGCAGAACCTGGCAGCTGTGCGGAAAGGCCAGTATGAAGGCTTCTTTGAAAAAATCAAGGATCCGGATTGGAAACCAGATTATGGTCCGGCTGTGATGAACGAAAAATCCGGCTGCTCTGCTGTAGGCGCACGTGTCCCACTGGTGGCTTTCAACGTAAACCTGCATTGCAGCGACAAAGCTGTGGCGGATGCCATTGCCAAGAAAGTCCGGAACATCGGCGGCGGCCTGCACTTCGTTAAGGCTATGGGCGTGAAATTAGAAGAACGGAACCAGGTACAGGTTTCCATGAACCTGGTGAACTACGAAAAGTCCGCTGTGTACCAAGCCTTTGAAATGATTAAAATGGAAGCCCGTCGCTATGGCGTATCCATTGCCGGCAGCGAAATCATCGGGACCGTTCCCATGAAAGCCCTGCTGATGGCAGCGGAATATTATCTGCAGATTGAAAACTTCAATATGGATGAGATCCTGGAAAAACGTCTGCTGGATATGGAAGAATAACCAGACGGCCATAAGTTGTAAGGAGGAAAAGTATGCTCAGCGATATTGAGATTGCACAAAAAAATGTGATGGAGCCTATCAGCAAAATTGCTGATGAACTGGGACTTCTGCCTGAAGAGACTGAACAGTACGGTCATTATAAAGCCAAATTGTCCCTGAATGTTTTGAAACGTCTGGAAAACCGGCCCAATGGTAAATTGGTTCTGGTGACCGCTATTATCCCGACACCGGCCGGTGAAGGCAAATCCACCACCAGCATCGGGCTGGCAGATGCGCTGCGGAAAATCGGGAAAAAGTCCATCGTGGCACTGCGGGAACCTTCCCTGGGGCCAGTCTTTGGTATTAAAGGCGGCGCTGCCGGTGGCGGCTACGCCCAAGTGGTGCCTATGGATGATATTAACTTGCACTTTACAGGTGATATGCATGCGATTACCGCTGCCAATAACCTGCTCAGCGCTATGATTGATAACCATATTCACCAGGGCAACCAACTGCGCCTGGATGCCCGTCAGATTACCTGGCGTCGTGTCATGGATATGAACGACCGGGCTCTGCGGAATGTGGTCGTAGGATTGGGCGGCAAAGTCTGTGGCTTCCCCCGGCAGGATTCCTTTACTATCACTGTGGCCAGTGAAATCATGGCCATCCTTTGCCTGGCTAAAGACCTGGAAGACCTGAAAGAACGCTTTGGCCGTATTGTGATCGGCTGCGATTTGGATGGCAATCCGGTGCATGTACACCAGCTGGGCTGCGAAGGCGCCATGGCTATGCTGATGAAAGATGCCATTAAGCCGAACCTGGTACAGACTTTGGAACATACCCCTGCCATCATTCACGGCGGGCCTTTCGCCAATATTGCCCACGGATGCAATTCCATCATGGCCACCAAGATGGCTCTGAAATTGGGAGATATCACCGTAACGGAAGCCGGCTTTGGTGCTGACCTGGGGGCAGAAAAATTCATCGATATCAAATGCCACTATGCCGGACTGTATCCGGATGCAGTAGTGATTGTTGCTACGATTCGGGCACTTAAGATGCACGGCGGAGTTGCCAAAGCTGACCTGTCTAAAGAAAACGTGCAGGCGCTCAGCGACGGCTTCTCCAACCTGGCTAAACAAGTGGAAAATATGCGGCAATTTGGTCTGCCCGTGCTGGTAGCCATCAACAAATTTGCTACCGATACCC
Source organism: uncultured Acidaminococcus sp. (assembly GCA_905213155.1). Classification (GTDB taxonomy): domain Bacteria; phylum Bacillota; class Negativicutes; order Acidaminococcales; family Acidaminococcaceae; genus Acidaminococcus. The sequence continues at coordinate 4,946 of CAJMHI010000004.1, forward strand.
CTGCAGAAATCGACATGCTACTGCAAAAATGTGCCAGCTACGGCGTAGAAGTAACGCTGAACGAAAGCTGGGAAAAAGGCGGCAACGGTGGTGTGGATATGGCGACCAAACTGGTGGGGATCTTGGAAGGAGCCAAACCTAAGAAGACCGAGCTGTATGATGTCAATGACTCCATTCCTGCTAAACTCACGGCCATCGTGACGAAAGTATATGGTGGCGACGGCGTGACCTTTAGCCCCAATGCGAAAAAACAGATTAAACAGCTGGAAGATTGGGGACTGGATAAATTGCCTGTGTGCGTAGCTAAAACCCAGTATTCTTTAAGCGACAATCCGGCCCTTCTGGGGGCTCCCAAAGGCTTTAAGATCAATGTACAAGATGTGCGGGTTTCTAACGGCGCTGGCTTTATCGTGTGCCAGACCAGTAACATCATGGTGATGCCCGGCCTGCCCAAACATCCGGCAGCGCTCAATATGGACATTGACAACAGCGGCAAGATTACCGGTTTGTTCTAAGCCAGGAGGCTACAGTATGGAATTACGGAAACTCACAGTTGAAGGATTTATCAATGAAACAGCTTCCTCTTCCCCTGCACCGGGGGGAGGCAGCGTGGCGGCACTGAACGCAGCTTCTTCTGCGGCCCTCATTGCCATGGTGGCAGACCTTACCATTGGCAAGGAAAAATACAAAGCCTCCGAAGAAGAAATGAAAGATATTGCCGCTAAAGCCGGAGCGCTGAAAGATCAGTTCCTCAGCCTGATTGATGAAGACAGCAATGCTTTTAACAAAATTATGGCTGCCTTTAAATTGCCAAAAGACACGGACGAAGCCAAAAAAGCCCGTTCTGCTGCTATTCAGGAAGCCACCAAGGGAGCGGCACTGGTGCCCTTTAAAGTAGGGGAAACGGCCAATACGCTGTTTGCCCTTGCCGAAGCGGTTATTCTGCGGGGCAATCCCAACGCTGTAACAGACGGTGCAGTAGCTGCCATGAATGCCCGTGCCGCAGTGCGGGGAGCGTTCCTCAACGTAAAAATTAATCTGGGCAGCATCAAGGATCAGGTTTTTGTAGATGATTTAAAAGCTAAGATGGCTGTCATTGAAAAAGACGTAGATGCCAGAGAACAGGCCCTATTGAACAAAGTTAATCTCTAAGCTATAACAAAATCCCGGGCTGCAGCAGCCCGGGATTTTGTGCAAGAAAAGAGGATGCATATTTTTGTCTAGGGTTTGGTATACTACTAGTAAGGAGCTTGCTGGTTATTGTTCCTAAATTGTAAGGAGGCGATGGATATGGCACTGGAAATGATCAAGAATGTATTGACGATTAAAGCCAGCGCAATCTGTACCACGGCACTGGCTGCCGTCATGCTGCTGATCGGGTATTGGGTCAAAGGGAAAAGCAATGCATTGCAGAAATACTGCATCCCTGCACCGGTCGTCGGCGGCTTTCTCTTCATGTTTGTTACGTTTATTGGGCACCAGAGCGGAACTTTTGCGTTCAAGTTTGACACCTATTATCAGGATCCTTTCATGCTGGCATTTTTTACCACGGTGGGACTGGGCGCATCTGTTTCTCTCTTGAAAAAAGGGGGAGCGTTACTGATCGTGTACTGGCTGACGGCAGGGATCATCTCCGTTTGTCAGAACGTCATCGGTATTACCATCAGCAAAGTCATTGGCCTGGAGGCCCCTTATGCACTGCTGGCCAGTGCCATCTCCATGATTGGGGGACACGGTGCCGCCGGTGCCTATGGGAAAACATTTGTGAGCATGGGATATCCCGCAGCTTTTGAAGTAGGCATGGCGGCGGCCACCTTTGGCCTGATTTCAGCCGTGCTTTTGGGTGGGCCGTTAGGCCGCGGCCTGATTGAAAAATATCATTTGCAGCCGGATCCTACCGAAGATTTTGATACCACTGTGGAAAACGTCAATGCGGCGGATAAAGAAACCCTGTCAGGTCTTGATATTATTAAAAACGTTACCGCTATTTTGGTCTGTATGGCCATTGGCACGGTGGTTAGCGGCTGGATCGGAAAACTGATCAACATGAGCTTCCCCACCTATGTGGGCGCCATGTTTATTGCCGTGATTGTGCGAAACATTAATGAACACGCTCATTTTTACCGTTTCAGCTTTTCCCTGGTGGATGCCATTGGCGACGTAATGCTGAATTTATACTTGGCCATTGCGCTGATGACGTTAAAACTCTGGGAATTGTCCGGGCTCTTAGGCGGCGTGATTCTCGTGGTGGCAGCTCAGGTGCTCTTTATGGCGCTGGCCTGCTGGTTTGTGGTGTTCCGGGTGCTGGGACATAACTACGATGCCGCTGTGATGTGCGCCGGTCTGTGCGGCCATGCGCTGGGAGCGACTCCTTCTGCCATTGTGAATATGACCGCCATTAAAGATAAATACGGCATGAGCCGGAAAGCCTTTATGATCGTTCCCATTGTAGGGGCCTTCCTGGTGGATGTGATCTACCAGCCCCAGACCATTGCATTTATTAAATTTTTCGTCAAAGCGCTGAAATAAGGGAATATAAAATTGAGAATTTAAGACTGTAAGCTTTATTGACTTGCATATAATAACCCGTCATGATTATATAACATAACCATGACGGGTTATTATATGTTTTTCTGATAGGAAAATATTACGGACTTTTTCTACTAGTTATTGTAAGTTGCTATCTATTTTTGCACAAGTCGTATTTATTTTATTTGACCAGGCTGTGCTTTTCCTTTGCCCACAGCGCACCAGAAAATCCAGGCAAGAAAGATCAGGGCTACAGCCAGCCACTGGGTGAGTGTGGCGGTTCCTTGTTTGGAGAATAGATCCACGTAGCCTTTCAAGTAGACACCGATGAGCAGCAACGGCAGGATGTAGGTGAGGTAGCCTTTCCAGAAATTGGGGAGATTATGGCCTTGTCCGGCGTTTACTTCTGCCAGGAAATTTTCCCAGCCCCAACCGTTTTTGTGGGTACAAAAGAGAACAAAAGTTAGCCCGCCCAGGGGCAACAGGTTGTTACTGACGATAAAGTCTTCAAAATCAAGTACGGTGGATCCTGGTCCCAGAAGCTGGAAATTGCTCCACAGGTTAAAGCCCAGCACGCAGGGGATACTCCCCAGGGCAATGAGCAAAAAAGTGAACCGGGAGGCTTTAGGGCGGTCCCAGCCAAACAATTCCCGGAAGCAGGCAATAATGCTTTCCATCACGGCAATTACCGTGGAGAGAGCGGCAAAGGACAGGAATACGAAAAATAAACTGCCCCAGAGCTGTCCACCGGGCATAAGGGTAAACAGATTAGGAATGGTAAGGAAAATCAAAGAAGGACCCGCATCGGGCTGAATGCCATAGGCAAAGCAGGCAGGAATGATGATAAACCCGCTCATAAGGGCCACGAACGTATCCAGTGCGGTAATGGTGATGGCTTCCCCGGAAAGGCTGCGGTCCTTACCCATGTAAGAGGCAAAAATCATCATGGCGCCGTTGCCGGCACTGAGGGTAAAAAAGGCCTGGCTCATAGCGGCGTAAATAACGCTGCCCCAGCCAATCTGGGATAAGCTGTCCCAATCAGGCACCAGATAAAAAGCGATGCCTTTTTCCGCCCCTGGCAAAAATACGGAGTGCACTGCCAGCACGATCATAAGCAGCAAGAGGGCGGTCATCATGACCTTGGTAATCCGCTCAATGCCTTTTTCCAGGCCCATATAACATACGAGAAAGCCCAAAAGGCAGGAAATAAACGTCCAAAATCCCATGGTCCCGGGCTGTGCCAACATTTCTTGAAAAATGTTGCGAATGGCGGGGAGGCTGGCACCGGCAAAGGTCCCTGTAATGTGAAGGTAGCAATAGTACAACATCCAGCCAGTTACGGTGGTGTAATACAAAAGCAAAATCACCACACCGGCAATGCCGATGCCTTTTAGCCAGTGCCAGCGGGTACCAGAGGGTGCCAATGTGTCAAAGCACTGGGCCACGCTCCGGCGGCTGCCCCGGCCCAGGGCAAATTCGCACAGCAGTACAGGAATTCCTAAAATTAAAAGGAATAGTAAATACAACAGAATAAATGCGGCGCCCCCGAACTGCCCGCACAGGTAGGGGAATTTCCACACGTTACCGATGCCAATGGCACAGCCGGCACTGACCAGGATAAACCCCAAGCGGGAATGAAAGGAATCACGTTTTGCTTCTGCGTTTGTCATGTTGCTACCTCGCTTCTTTCCTACAGTGTATAATACTTCACAATTTTATACTAAAACCAGGGAAAACACAATAGAAAGGCACTCTGCCACCACTGGGGGACAGAGTGCCTGCTGGGTCTTAGCGTGTTTTTGGTTTGCCGGCTGCGGCGTAGAAAATAAACCCCAAAAAGAGGAACGCCAGGATAAACCACTTATACAGGACTGCAGGGCCCTGTTTGCTGAACATATCGTAGTAGCCTTTGAGGTAAATGGTGATAATCAGAAGGGGAAGGATATACAACAGGTAGCTCCGCAGGGAAGCAGACAAGTTGTGTCCTTTCCCGTCATTGGCTTCAGCCAGGAAATGTTGCCAGCCCCAGCCATTTTTCTTGGTGCAAAACAGCACGAAGGCGAGGCTTCCCAGGGGCAGGAGGTTATTGCTGACGATAAAGTCTTCCAGATCCAATACCGCAGAACCGGCGCCCAAGGGCTGGAACCCGCTCCACACATTGTAGCCCAGTACACAGGGAATGCTCAGGGAAATGACCAGGAATCCGTTGACCAGGACACTCTTTTTCCGGCTCCAGCCATAGAGATTCATGCCAAAAGCGATGATATTTTCAAAAACGGCGATGACGGTGGATAGGGCCGCAAAGGAAAGAAAAATAAAGAACAACATGCCCCAGAATTGCCCCAGTGGCATTTTGACGAACAAATTGGGAATGGTAAGGAAAATCAGAGACGGTCCCGCATCCGGCTGAATCCCATAGGCAAAGCAGGCGGGGATGATGATAAAGCCGGCCATAAGGGCCACAAAGGTATCCAGCGCCGTGATGGTGGCAGCTTCCCCAAACAGGCTGCGGCCACGGGGCAGGTAGGCCCCGAAAATCAGCATGGCGCCCACGCCGATGGACAGGGTGAAAAATGCCTGACTCATAGCGGCGTAGATGACGTTGCCCCAGCCGATGCGAAACAGGGAGGTCCAGTTGGGCACCAGATAAAAGGCAATACCCTTTTCCGCTCCCTCAAGGAACAGAGAGTGGGCAGCCAGCACAATCATCAAAAGCAGGAGGGCTGTCATCATCCATTTGGTGATTCGCTCTACTCCATTTTGGATGCCCAGATAGCATACCGCAAAGCCGATCAGGCAGGTCAGCACCATCCAAAACAGCATGGTGGCAGGATCTCTCAGCATGGCGCCGAAAGTGGCGGTAATCATTTGTGTGGAGGCGCCGACAAAGGTGCCGGTCACATGCAGATAGCAATAATACAGCATCCAGCCGGTCACCGTGGTGTAATACATCATCAGCATGAAACAGCCTATAATACTAATATATTTAAGCCAGTGCCAGCGGGTTCCCTTGGGTTCCAGGGCTTCAAAACTTTTGGCGGCACTGCAGCGGCTACCACGTCCGATGGCAAATTCGCAGACCATGACGGGGATGCCCATAATCAGTAAAAAGAGCAGGTAAATCAAAATAAATGCGGCTCCGCCAAACTGGCCGCACAAATATGGGAATTTCCAGACATTGCCGATACCAATGGCACAGCCTGCGCTGACCAGAATGAATCCAAGGCGGCTGCTAAAGGATTCGGTAGGGGATTTTTGTTGGGACATGGGGCACCTCATTTCCTTGCGTTACAAAGTTATGCCTATTATTGTAACGTTTTTGTAATGAAGTTTCAAGGCGATTCTTTTGGAGAAAGCAAATGTATTAACGAGGACGGGCTGGTTGGATCATGGGCGGCGGTGCAGCCTGGACTTTGGGAACGGGCGCAGTGCCGGGAAGCGGTGCGTTTGGCTGCATGACAGGGGCCTTTTGTTTCGGCAGGCTGCCAGGGGGTAATTGAGAGCTAGAGGGTGTTGTCGGCTGGGGGCGGGAGTGTTTTTCTCCTTCCTTTCTTTGAAACTGCATATCCTGCTGCATGAGGATTTGATTTCGTTCTTCCCTGGCTTTATCTGCTTGGCGCTTTTTATAAAGACGCAGCCCAAAGAAAAGCCCCGCTAGCAGCAAAAGAATTAAGAATAGAGAGAAAACACGCATCACATGGGGACGACAGGTGCTTGTATCATCCGTATCCCCCAGAAAAAAACGGCGTAAATGCGAATTCATGGAAACTCACCTTCAACTTTTGTAATGCTCCTATTGTAACTTCCTTTTTTAAAAAGTACAATGGGGAAAGCTATGGTATAATATTTTTCGTATAGGAACAACACAAAAAGGATGGAACTATGAGAAAACGCTATTTTTTCTTTGACATTGACCAGACGCTGGGCCTTGGGATTACTCAGGAGGTACCAGAAAGTGCGCAATATTGCCTGGATGCTCTGCAAAAGCAGGGACATTTCGTAGCTATTGCTACAGGCCGTCTGCAATGCGACGGGGCCCAGTTTGCCGAAAAACATAGTATTACTTCCCTTGTGGCTGATGGGGGAAACAGCCTGACCGTGAAAGGAAAAATTCTGGAGATGGAGGGGCTTCCCCTGCCAAAAGCCAGGGCACTCCTGGAAGACGCGGAGGCCTTACACCGACCCTGGTCGGTGGTGCTGGATAATACCATGAACCGGTATACCCCTTATGAAGATTATCCCCGGAGTGATCCCAGAAACTACATGCATACCGTAGTCAGGCCGCTCATAATCAATACGCTGGGTCCCATCTATAAAATTATGTATGCGACGGGCGCCCCTGGAGAAAAGGAAGTCGATAGCCAAGGCTTGATCCAGCTGCCCTATATTGACGGGACGATTCTGGTTGAACCGGCGGACAAGGGGTTGGGTATCGAAAAAATGATGGCGCTTTTGCAGGCCGACCCGGCAGATGCAGTGGTCTTTGGCGATGGGTATAATGATATCACCATGTTCCGCAAACCTTTTTTTGCCATTGCCATGGGCAATGCACGACAAGTCATCAAGGACCATGCGGACTATATCACCACCAACGTAGATGAAGACGGCATTTTGCATGCGTGTCAGCATTTTGGCTGGGTCAAATAATTTTTGGTGTCTTTTTGGGAAAAATGCTTGCTTTTTCCCGTGGAAAGACGTATTATATAAAAGTACTCTGCGAACGCAGTAGTGAGTACCTATTCCGGGATGGTGTAATGGTAGCACAGGAGATTCTGGATCTTCTAGTCTGGGTTCGAGCCCTAGTCCCGGAGCCATTGAGCTTTCTTTCCCTATTTTTTCCCTATCGGGTTAAAATAGGGCTTTTTTTGTGCCAAAATAGGGAATCCCCTCCGGGAGTCTTCCGGCTAGCTTGATGATTCTTCAAAAAAATACTATAATTTGAAGGAATCGCTTAGGAAAATAAAAGGTCTACCAGGTTTAACCGAACTTTGGAAGAAAGCTTTATCATAAAGGGTATAGGAGTTATGCAGCATGGAATATGAGATTGTAAAAGTGGGGGCACCGATCCTGCGGGAAAAGGCAAAACCTGTGACGCATTTTGGGAAGAAGTTAGGGAAATTACTGAAAGACATGGGGGAAACCATGTACAAGGCGGATGGCTGCGGCCTGGCTGCACCTCAGATCGGACTGGGAGTCCGGGCCATCGTGATTGATGCGGGAGATGGTGCGGGGCTGCGGGAATTTGTGAATCCGGTTCTTTCGGATCCGGAAGGGGAAAGTGTGGATGAGGAAGGTTGTCTCAGCGTACCGGACTACAATGGGGAAGTGAAACGTGCGGCCAAAATCACGGTGCATTTTCAAAACCGCAGGGGAGAGCATTACCGACTGAGGGCAGACGGCCTTTTGGCCCGAGCCTTGCAGCACGAATGTGACCACTTGGACGGGGTTTTATTTATCGACAAGGCAATCAGCCTGCTACCTAAACCGAAGACAGAGGGACTAGAATGATGAAAATCGTGTTTATGGGGACTCCGGAATTTGCGGCGGCCAGCCTAAAAGCCCTCGTGGAATCCGGGCAGTACGAGATCGCAGCAGTGGTGACACAGCCGGACCGGCCGAAAGGACGGGGCCATAAGCTGCAAATGAGCGCCGTGAAAACCTATGCACTGGAGAAACATCTGCCCGTACTCCAGCCGAAAAAAGTCAAAGACACGGCATTTCAAGAAGAAATGAGGGCACTATCTCCGGAACTTATCGTAGTGGCGGCGTTTGGGCAGTTCCTGCCTAAATCGTTGCTGGACTTGCCTAAATATGGGTGCATCAATGTACATGCGTCCCTTCTGCCTAAATACCGAGGTGCGGCACCGATTCACTATGCCCTGCTAAACGGGGAAAAAGAGGCAGGCGTCACTATCATGCAAATGGATACGGGTATGGATACCGGGGATATGCTGGCCAAAGTGACAGTCCCCGTGAGGGAAACTATGACACAGGGAGAGCTCCATGACGAGCTAAAGAAAAAAGGAGCGGCGCTCCTCTTGGAGACCATTCCGGGACTTGTCAGCGGTGCGGTGCAGCCTGTCTCCCAGGATCCGGAGAAAGCGACCTATGCTACGCTCATTACCCGGGATATGGAAAGACTGGATTGGAAAAAAGAGGCCGCTGTCTTGTATAATCAACTCCGTGCTTTTGATCCCTGGCCGGGGTCTTTTACGTTGCTGCCGGATGGAACACGGTTAAAAATCTGGAAAGGCCGGATTGTGAATGAAAAAACCGCAGCAGCTCCTGGCACGGTTTTGGAAGCGGACAGCAATGGCTTCCGGGTTGCCTGCGGCCAGCATGTACTGGAAATACTGGAATGCCAGCCGGAAGGAAAACGCAGGATGCCTGCCCTTTCCTTTGTAAATGGAAAACACGTCAAGAAGGGCGACGTGTTGCAATGATATGATGACGGGACTATTTCGGCCGCAAAAACGGCTTTTTATTGGGCTAGTAAGCCTTGCAGTAGTGCTTTTTGCTGCGGCAATCTATGGGATCTGGCGGATTATGATCCCCGGTCTGGCGGAGATCCATTCCTCACTGCCCCTTGTGGTGGGGCTAGCAGCCTTTTTGCTCGTGGGCGGATTGGTATCTGGCGTAGCCGGTATCGTGCTGGCGATTGTGGGGCTGCCGACCTTGAGACTGTTTTATTTCTGGGCGTGGCACGTAATTAACTTTTTATTTCCTTTAGTGCTATTTCTTGGGAAAATGATGAAAATTCCCCAGCGGCAGATAGAGGATTCTTTTATTGAAGTGAGTAATCACCTGGTGCGGCGGCAGCATGTAAAGGTTTCGGCAGACCGCCTGCTGGTACTTACGCCCCATTGTATTCAGCTGGATACCTGCCCATACAAGGTGACGCGGGATATCCACAATTGCCACCAGTGTGGGGGCTGCGGGGTGGGGGACCTTTTGGCGTTTTCCCAAAAATATGGGGTGCATGTGGCTATCGCTACCGGCGGTACGCTGGCCCGGCAGGCTGTGAAAAAAGTACGTCCTAAGGCCATTTTAGCCGTAGCCTGTGAACGGGATCTTACCAGCGGTATTCAGGACGTATTTCCGCTACCGGTAATCGGGGTGCTTAATGAGCGGCCTAACGGGCCCTGCTATAACACCCGTGTGGATATGAAAAAAGTGGAAACCGCAATACAGGAATTTGTGCAGTAAAGGGGACGCTGATGAAAGAAAAAATAAAAAATCCCCGGGAGGCTGCGCTTCTCATTTTGGAGCAGATCTTTTTACACGGGGCCTATGCCAATCTGGCGCTGGCTAAGGGGCCGAGCAGTATGGCACTCTCCCCGCTGGACCGGAAGCTGACCACGGAACTGGTGTATGGCACGGTGAAAACTATGGGTACACTGGACTGGTTCTTGTCAAAAGTAGTAAATCGTCCACTGCACAAGCTGGATCCCCGAATCTTGGTGATTCTCCGCATGGGGGCATACCAGATCCTGCACCTGACAAGAATCCCGGATTCAGCGGCCTGCAATGAAAGTGTAAAACTGGCAAAAAAACAGGTCCACCAAGGAGCGGGCAACCTGGTTAACGGCGCACTGCGGCAGCTGATCCGCACCAAAACCCAGTGGAAATTCCCGGAAGGCCCGGAGCATGAATTGGAACGGATTGCTCTGGTGTACTGCCATCCGGAATGGCTGGTGCGCCGCTGGAAATTCCGTTACGGGCTGGAAGAAGCCATCCGGTTGTGCCAGTTTGACAATGCCCGGCCGCCGTTTGCCTTCCGGGTAAATACCTTGCGTATCAGCAGGGATGCCTTGCAAAAGGAAATGGCAGCGCGAGGGATTGAGACCGCTGTATCCCAATGGTCACCTGATGGATTGCTCTGCCAGCACTGGAATTCCCTGGATGATCTGTTGCAGCATTTTGGACGGGAAATTTATATCCAGGATGAGAGTTCTATGCTGGATGCGGCGATACTGGCTCCGCAAAAAGGAGAGAGGGTCATGGACCTATGTAGTGCACCGGGCGGGAAAACAACCCATATGGCCCAGAAAATGCAGGATGAAGGGGAAATTCTGGCACTGGATTTATATGAGCATAAATTAAAACTGGTGGAGGACAACGCCAGGCGTTTGGGCATCCGATGCATCCGTACCCAGACCTATGATGGAACGGTGTACAACCCGGAGTGGGAAGAGTGGGCGGACAAAGTGCTGGTGGATGCGCCCTGCAGCGGGCTGGGGGTGCTGAATCGGCGGACAGAAGCTCGTTGGACTAAAGAAGAACGCAGCTTGTCCCAATTTCCCCCGCTTCAGAAAAAGATTCTGGACAACGGAGCGCGGTATGTGAAAGTGGGCGGGCGGCTGCTGTACAGTACTTGCACCTTAGAGCAGGATGAAAATACCCGGGTCCGGCGCTGGTTCTTGGATACGCATCCGGAATTTGCGGCTGTCTCCTTTACCCATCCCAAAACGGGGGAGCTGATAGAAGAACTGCAGATTTTGCCGCAACGGGATGGAATCAATGGGTTTTATCTAGCCTTATTTGAGCGAAAGAGAGCAAATTAAAGTGTATGATTAAGAAAGAGATTATGGGGCTGGACCTGCCAGAACTGCAGCAGGAACTGCTACCGCTGGGACTAAAGAAATTCCGGGCCGAGCAAGTTTTTCGCTGGCTGTATGAAAAAGCGGCGGTGGACTTTTCTAAAATGAGCAATCTGGGCAAAGAAACACGGAAGTTATTGGCAGAGCGATATACCATCGCAACGGCTGCCGTAAACATGCTGCGGGAATCCCGTTCTCAGGATAACCTGACCTGGAAAGTGCTCCTGGAACTAACAGACGGCGCCACAGTGGAAACGGTGCTCATGCACCACGACTATGGCTACAGCGTCTGTCTTTCCTCCCAGGTGGGCTGCGCTATGGGATGTGCTTTCTGCGCCAGCGGGCTGCACGGATTTGTGCGGAATCTGACGACGGCGGAAATCCTGGCACAGCTGTATTTCTTCCAGCACCAATTGCAGGAAAAAGGAGAACGGGTCAGCCGTGTGGTGGTGATGGGTAGTGGGGAGCCGATGTTGAATTTGGATAACGTGCTGCATGCGTTGGATATTTTGCACAGCGACCGGGGGCAAGGAATCGGCTACCGGAATATGACTATATCCACTTGCGGAGTAGTACCCGGGATTCAAAAAATGACAGCCCTGGGTTGCAATATCAATCTGGCCATTTCCCTGCATGCTGCTGATAAAGCTCTGCGAACGAAGCTCATGCCCATCAACCAGACCTATCCCTTTCCAGAAGTCATTGCGGCGGCGGATGCCTATGAAAAAAGCAATGGCCGCCAGGTCATGTATGAATATATTCTCCTTTCGGGGATTAACGATCAGCCGGTGCATGCGGAAAAACTGGCGGATGCAGTGGCAGGAAAAGAGTGCGTGATCAACTTAATCCCTGCCAATCCGGTACCGGAAAAGGGGTTCCAACGTCCTAGTGATAAAGCGGTGGATCGCTTCTTCCAGATTTTGAAAAAACGGCGTTGCAACGTAACCGTGCGGAAAGAAATGGGAAAAGACATCAATGCCGCCTGCGGCCAACTGCGGGCCATGGCACTAAAGGAGGCCGAAGGATGATTGCAGTAGCAAGAACCAGCAGGGGCATGGTGCGCCCCAACAATGAGGACAGCATCCTGGTGCGGGAACCCGATCTGTATGCCATTGCTGACGGTATGGGGGGCGCCGATGCAGGGGAAGTGGCAAGTTACGAAGCAGTCCATCAATTGGAACGGCTGGATTTGTCGGGCCTTAGCCGGGAAGATATTTTGCCGGCTCTGGAGCGGAGTATCCAAAATATCAATAAAAAAATCTGGGAATTGTCCTGCAACAAGGATAATTTTACTGGTATGGGCACCACGCTGACAGCGGTGTATGTGCTGGATGCCCACAGCGCCTTTGTGGCTCACGTGGGGGATAGCCGGATCTACGTGTACCAGGATGACCGGCTACGGCAGGTGACCAGCGACCACAGCTATGTGGCGGAAATGGTGCGGCAGAAACAAATGACACCGCTGGAAGCGGAGCAGTCGGACCAGAAACATGTGATTACCCGGGCTATTGGGGTAGGCCCCCAGGTCCAGGTGGATACGTTTGAAATTCTGCTAGACGGGGCTAAGAAATTATTGATTTGCTCCGATGGCCTCACCAATATGATTTCCGAGGCAGAAATTGCCAGGATCATGCGGGACCAGAATTTAGAGCGGCTGGCGGATGGGCTGATGAACGGCGCCATGACCGCTGGCGGGGATGACAATATTTCCTTTATCATTGTGGATTTGGAGGCGGCGTAATGGGAGAACGTATTACATTAAATGGCCGCTATGAAATTATTGATAAAGTGGGCGGCGGCGGCATGGCCGAAGTGTTCCATGGCTACGACACCGTGCTGCACCGGGATGTGGGCATTAAAATTCTCCGGGACCAATTTATCCAGGATAAGGATTTTGTGCGGCGTTTCCAGCAGGAAGCCTGTAGTGCAGCCTGTCTGAACCATTCTAATATCGTCAATATCTACGACAGCGGCAGTGAACATGATATTTACTACATCGTGATGGAGTATGTGGTGGGGCGTTCCCTAAAAGAAATTATTGAAGAAAATGGTGCACTGGATTATAAAACGGCGGTGCGCTATGCCATCGGGATTGCCTCGGCGTTAAAACAAGCCCATGATCACTCTATCGTGCACTGCGACGTAAAAAGCCAAAATATCCTGATTGATACCCGGGGTGTAGCGAAAATCACGGATTTTGGCATTGCCCGTGCCTTTGGGCAGCCCAGCGACGGCGGGGATAAAAATGTTATTGGCTCCGTGTATTACCTTTCGCCGGAACAAGCCGCCGGGCAGCCTGTGACACCTCGGTCCGATTTGTATTCCCTGGGGGTAGTGCTTTTTGAAATGCTGACAGGGAAACTGCCCTACAATGGGGATACCCCTCTGGAAGTGGCCCGGCAGCACCTGGAATCTTCCACACCGTCTGCCAGACGTTACGATCCGGAGATTCCCTACTACCTGGACAACATCATTACCAAGGCACTGGCGAAAAATCCCAAGCTACGATATGCTACCGCCGATGATTTCTTAAACGATTTGCAACGGGCGCAAAAGCGCTTGTTAGCGGATGCAGGATTGGAACCAGAGTGGAATCATGTGAAGAAACCTGTCAGCGACGAGACCATGGTGATCCAAAAAAGCGATATGCTGGATGGGATTTTGCCGGCTCCGGAAGGAACGAACAAAAAGAATGGAGTTAAAGCGCAGAAAATGGGAGAAGCCGGGCAGGAAGCATCTGGCCAAACTAACAAGAAAAAACTGGCGGCCTTTTTTCTGGCAGCTCTTGTGGTGCTTTCCGGCGTGATTTATCTGATCATAGGCTATACTACAGGAGACACAGAAGTTCCTGACGTTACGGGGAAAACCGTGGTAGAGGCAGAAGCCATTTTGGTAAAGAACAACCTGGGATTTGATTTGGCGGAAGATTACAGTGCCACGATCCCCCAGGGCAGTGTTATTAAGCAGGATCCTACTGCAGGGTCCAAGGTGAAAGCGGGACGCAAAATCCACCTGACGGTGAGTAAAGGCGCCGAACCTGGCGTCGTGCCAGACCTAAAAGGTAAAACCTTAGCAGAGGCCTCACAGCTTCTCACGGCGGCTAAACTGCAGGTAGGGACGGTCACGGTTAAATACGAAGCTGGTGCCCCCCAGGGGACAGTGATTGAACAAAGCCTGGCACCTAAGAGCAAGGCAGGCGAAGGTAGCAAAGTAGATTTGGTGATGAATATCAGCGGAAGCCAGACCGTAGTACCCTCTCTGGAAGGATTATCCCTGTCCGATGCCCAAAGTAAACTGGGGGATATGGGACTGGTGCTGGGGCGCATTGAAACCAAAGACAGCGATAAAGATAAGGACACCGTACTGTCCTTTGATCCCGGTGCGGGCAAAGTGGTGGAAAAAGGTTCCGCTGTGACGCTGGTGGTTTCTTCCGGGAAAAAACAGGAAGACAAAAAAGTTGACGCAGGCGGCGCCTCTGGGGCCGTGACCCGCTCTATTGCCTATACTGTGCCTGGCAGCGGGGCAGCGAAAGATGTAAAGATTGTAGCCCAAAGCGCTGGGAATTCATGGACGGTGTATTCCGGGTCCGTTTCTCCTGGCACCCGACTGACCCAGGAAGTGGACATTGCACCCGGCGGCAACATCAAAATCTATGTCAATGGGGAATTGGCGGAGGATAAAACCTTTTGAGTACGCTGACAGGACGGGTCCTGAAAACTTATAACGGATACTATTATGTGCTAGATGCTGCGGGCCATACCCACACTTGCAAGGTCAAGGGGAAAATGAAGCAGAGGCGGTTTGTCCTGGCAACGGGAGATTGGGTGGAAGTGGAGACGGGCGCCTCCGAAGGTATGATTATCCGCACGCTGCCCCGCAAAAATCTGCTGCAGCGACCCCTTGTGGCCAATGTGGACTGCCTGATGGCTGTCTTTGCCTGTAAAAATCCTGATCCCAATCCCCTTTTGGTGGATAAGCTATTGGCACTGGCAGAAGTGGCGCATATCCCCGCGGCGCTGGTATTCAATAAAAGCGACATGGCACCTAAAGGTTTGGTGGCGCATGTTAAAGAGTTGTATGAACCTTTGGGGTATCAGATCTTTGTTACCCGGGCCAGGGAGGGAGAAGGGCTGGAACCGCTGCGGAGCCTTATCCAGGATCATACTGTGGTTTTTGGAGGTCCCAGCGGCGTGGGAAAATCCACTCTGCTCAATTATCTGGACCCAAGCCTTGCGCTTAGGACAGGGCAGGTGAGCAATAAAATCGGGCGGGGACGGCATACCACCCGGTTTGCCCAGCTACTACCTTTTGCCGGGGGCTTTTTGGTAGATACGCCGGGATTTGGGAATATTAACCTGGCAGAACTCTCCATAGCAAGGGCGGAGGATGGCTTTAGGGAAATCAAAGCCAGGGAAGGCCTGTGCCGTTTTACCGGGTGTAGCCATACCCATGAGCCAGGTTGTGAAGTCAAAAAAGCGGTAGAGGAAGGAAATATTGCTGCCAGCCGCTATACGTCTTATTGTATGATCCGTCAGGAGCTGGCGGAAGCAAAGAAAAGAGGGTAATCCTATGCTGCTTATTGCACCATCGATTTTGTCCGCAGATTTTTCCCGCTTGAGCGTGGAACTGGCCCGGATCAAAGATGCCGGTGCCGATTGGGCCCATATTGATGTGATGGATGGAAATTTTGTGCCCAATCTCACTTTTGGGGCCCCAGTGGTAAAGTGTCTGCGCGATCGTTCTGATCTGTTTTTTGACTGCCATTTAATGGTGGAACACCCGGAAAACTATGTGGATGCCTTTGCCGCGGCAGGGGCCAATTTGCTCTGCGTCCATACAGAAGCCACAAAGCATTTGCACCGCTGCATCCAGCGGATTAAAAATTGCAATTTGCAGGCCGGGGTAGCCCTCAATCCGGCTACACCCCTTAGCAGTATAGAAGAAATTCTGCCGTACGTGGATATGGTGCTAGTGATGAGTGTGAACCCGGGATTTGGTGGACAGAAATTTATTTCTACTATGCCGGACAAAATTCGCCGACTGCGGCAGCAAATTGATGCCGGTGGGTACAAGGTGCTCATTGAAGTGGACGGGGGGATTAACCCGGAGACGGCCAAAGCCTGCAAAAAAGCTGGCGCAGATGTTCTGGTAGCTGGTTCCTATGTGTTTGGCGCCATTGATATGAAAGAGGCTGTCGCCTCCCTGCGGTAAAACTATGAAATTACGATTCTGGAAAGGCTGGCAACAAAAGCGGAAACGGAAAATCAAAATTGTGCTGCTGGCGCTTTTGGCAGGGGGGGTATTGGTATTTTGGCTAGCGTATATTGCCAGTATCCATGCGGCCCAAATCTTTAACCGCACTATGGCCCACCAGAATTATTTTGACGGCACCATTACGGTGGGGCGGCTTACAGCAACCCCCTTTGGCCACGTCCGGTTTGAAGACCTGGAATGGAAGGGTAGCCATGATGGCAACCGTGTCTTTGTACCCGAAGGCTCCTTTCAGGTGCGGCCACTGGATATTGTGTTTCGCCGGATCTCTACGTCCACGCTGGAAAATTTGGAATTGCACCAGGCGGATATTGAGCTGACCTTTACGGAAAATATGCACGTGCGGGGTATTAAAGCCGCAGAGTTACCGGAGCCGGGGGTTTGGAGTGACAAAAATAAAAAAGACTTTGATATCAAATTAAAAAATGTGGATGCCATCGTGAAGTTGGACCATTGCAAGCTAAAAGCACACTACAAACAGCGGCTGCATACCTTTGAGGATGTTAATGCCGTACTCCATTATAACAGCCGGGACAAGCTGGCTATTGATTTTTCTACCGGACAGCTGGGCGGTACGCTGGAAGGCGGGGGCGTGGATATCCAGGGCAATATTGACCTGAAGCCTAAAGTCTCTACCTATAATCTCCAGCTGGGGATCCGGGAGCTGAATCCATCCTCCCTGGGGACTGGTCTGGAATTGTATGAGAAAGTCACAGCCAGTGCTACCGTAACGGGAAATTTACCGGACCCGGTGATTATCGGGGAACTGTATATGCCCACGCTGACACTCCCGGGGCTGAAATTTACCAATGTAAAAGGAAGCTTTAAATACGAGGATGGGTATATTGCTGCCCAAAACGTTACTGCCAAAATCTTTGAAGGCACTTGCGATGCTCAGGGTGGATTTAACCTGGATACCAAGGCGTATCGTGTCAGCGTTATGGGGCACGACCTGCACAGTGAGGACGCTACCAACGTGCCCTATTTTCGTACGCTGGTGCAGCTGGATCTGAAAATGATCTGTGACGGAGATAACCGCTCTACCCTGACCTATGGATCGTTCTATTCCGGCAAGGGCATTTACGCCGTAATAAAGTTTGATTCCATCCGGGGAACCTTCTCCAACCAGTATAAGAAACTGACCTTTAGCGATGTGGAAATTAAGTCTACAGGTGGAGACATTGTGGCACCCCAATTTGAATTACTAGATGGGCGGCTGCGCATGGGAAACCTGTATTATGTTGCCCCTGGCGGCGGCCGCGTACCCATTCGTTTTTTCAGCTGAAAGCAAACCCAGTAAAGGAGATAAAAAAGTATGCACCGATCACGCCATTTGCCGGTGGCCATTCATATCTTACTGTGTGTGGATGCCTTTCAAGGCAAAAAACCAGTGACCAGCCGTGTTTTGGCCGCAAGTACGGGAGTTCATCCGGTAGATATTCGGCGGCTTATGAGCCAGCTTGCCAAAGCGGGCCTATTAACTGGAGGGCAGGGACGCTTGGGAAACCATCTGAACCGTCCTCTTTCCAGAATTAGCCTCTACGATGTGTACCAGGCTGTAGAGCCGGAACCGGAGAAATCGCTTTTTCCGGTTCATACGCGTTCCAGTCAGGAATGCCCGGTGGGACGGCATATTCAGCAGGCCCTCCAAGAACCCTTTTACCAAGTGGAGCAAGCCATGAAGGCTTCTATGGACGAGCTGATGCTGGATAGAATTCAAAAAGAGATTGGCCTTTTGGAAAGGGCAAACCCTTCTTTTTTCCCCTTGACAACTGACTTTTGATTTGCTATAGTCCACTGTATAGGTGATGATGGGGTTGGCAGCCCGGAGCCAGTGTTTTACAAGAGTGGCCGCAGAGGCGGCAAGCAGGGTGGAACCGCGGAAGAGATCTCCCGTCCCTGTAATGTAGCAGTCCTGTCTACATTGCAGAGACGGGAGTTTTTTGTTTAGGAGGAGCGCATATGGATTTTCAAACCATCATTTTGAATCTGCAAAAGTATTGGTCCAGCCTGGGCTGCATCATGGCTCAGCCATATGATGTGGAAAAAGGAGCCGGGACTATGAACCCGTCCACGTTTTTGCGGGTACTGGGGCCGGAACCTTGGAACGTATGTTATGTGGAACCATCCCGTCGTCCTGCTGATGGCCGGTATGGGGATAACCCCAACCGTCTCTACCAACATCATCAGTTTCAGGTGATTATGCAACCTAGCCCCAACAATATCCAGGAATTGTACCTGGAAAGTCTGCGGGAACTGGGTATTCATCCGGAAGAGCATGATATCCGTTTTGTGGAAGATAACTGGGAATCCCCTACCTTGGGCGCCTGGGGTATGGGCTGGGAAGTTTGGCTGGATGGCATGGAAATCACCCAGTTTACCTATTTCCAGCAGGTAGGGTCCATTGACATTAAGCCTGTGGCTGTGGAAATTACGTACGGCCTGGAGCGGCTCGCCATGTATATCCAAGGTGTGGAAAACGTGTACGACCTGCAGTGGGTAGGAAACGTGACCTACGGCGACGTATTCCATACCAACGAAGTGGAACAGTCCCGCTACAGCTTTGATATTGCAGATATTGACCTGCTGTTTGACCTTTTTGATAAGTACGAAAAGGAAGCCAAGCGGGTAATCCTGACGGGAAATATCCGGCCGGCCTATGATTATGTGCTGAAATGCTCTCATACCTTTAACCTGCTGGATGCCCGGGGCGCGATCAGTGTCAGCGAACGGACCAATTACATTTCCCGTGTGCGCAGCCTGGCACGGCTTTGTGCGGCTGCCTATGTGGAACAACGGGAAAAACTGGGTTTTCCTATGCTGAAGAGAGGAAACTAATCATGGCGAATGTACTATTTGAAATCGGAACGGAAGAAATGCCCGCCCAATATATGGACGGCATCCTGAAAGACTATGAAATGCTGGCAGGGAAAAAGCTGAAGGAAGCCCGCATCCCCTATGACCATATCAAAGTATACGGCACGCCCCGGCGTATGGCGTTTTTGGCCTCCGGCGTAGCGGAAAAGCAGGAGGACGATACTATAGAAAGCAAGGGGCCCAGCCTTAAGATCGCTTTTACCCCTGAGGGAGAGCCTACGAAAGCCGCCCAGGGATTTGCCCGGGGCCAGCAGGTGGATGTTAAGGACTTGCAGCAAAAAGACGGATACGTTTATGCTGTTAAGCACCTGGAAGGCAAGCCCACGGCGGATTTACTGCCCGGGATTTTGGATGATGTGTTGCATTCACTGAATTTCCCCAAGACCATGCGCTGGGCCGGGTACGAGTTTGGCTTTGTGCGTCCTTTCCGCTGGATGGTAGCACTTTTGGATGACAAGGTAATCCCGGTAGAAGCGAACGGCGTAAAAAGCGGACGGGAAGCCAGGGGGCACCGTTTTCTCAGCAACCATCTCATCGCCATTGATACGGCGGCTTCCTACGAAAAAATCATGGAAGACAATTTTGTGATCGTGGATGTGGACAAACGCCGGGACATGATCCGCAAGCAAATTGAGGACCTGGCCGTAAAAGAAGGGGGACGCGCTGCGATTTCTCCGGACCTTTTAGAAGAGGTTACCTTCCTGGTGGAATATCCTACCGCTTTGTGTGGGCATATTGATGAAAAATACCTGCGACTGCCGGACTGCGCCATTATCACGCCTATGCGGGATCATCAGCGCTACTTCCCTCTGTTTGACGAAAAGGGTAAGCTATTGCCGAAATTCATCACTGTTCGCAATGGGGGAAGTGAGCATCTGGATATCGTGACCCATGGCAATGAACGGGTGCTGCGGGCCCGGCTGGACGATGCGGTATTCTTCTTTGACAACGACCGGAAAAAATCCTTGGCCCAGCATCGGGAGGCGCTTCATGATGTGGCCTTCCAGCATGGGTTGGGAAATATGTATGACAAAACCGAGCGGTTGCAGAAATTGTGCGGCGTGTTGGCAGAAGAAACCGGCAGCGCTGCAGAAGCTAAGGCACTGGAACGGGCGGCACTCTTATCCAAGGCAGATTTGGTCACGGGCATGGTGACAGAATTTACTGAGCTCCAAGGGACTATGGGGCGGGAATACGCACTGCTGGATGGGGAAGGCGGAGCAGTGGCCGATGCCATCGGAGAACAGTACCTGCCTCGGTTCGCAGGAGATGCGCTGCCAAAATCCCAGGTAGGACGCATTCTTGCAATTGCGGACAAACTGGACAATATTGTAGCTACCTTTAGTCGGGGACAGGCGCCTACCGGGTCCCAGGATCCCTATGCTCTGCGCCGGCAAGCCCTGGGTATCTTGAATATTGTAGCTGATGGCAAGGTGCATTTTCCCTTGCGCATAACGCTGCGGGAAACTCTGAAAAACTTGCCTGTGGAAGTACAAAACCCAGAGAAACTCATTGGAGAAGTAGTGACGTTTTTTGCTCAGCGGGCAAAAAATATGCTGCTGGAACAAGGTGTGCGCTACGATATTGTGGATGCGGTGTTGGCTGCACCAGGGCTGGATGATCTGGCCAGTATCTTTGCCCGGGCTGCGGCACTTACCAAGTACCTGGTGAATGAAAAAGCAGATGACAGCCTCCAGGCCTTTACCCGGGTGGTGAATATCACCAAAAACAATGAAGTTACTGGGATCGTAGATCCGGCCCTGTTTAAGGCGCCGGAAGAAAAAGCCCTGTATGAAACCCTGATGCATCTGGATAAACTTGGCGCTGCTTCCTATGAAGCGATTTTGCTGCAAAATGATGCCCTGGCGGAGCCTGTGAATGCGTTCTTTTCTGCCGTGATGGTTATGGATCAGGACGAAGCCGTAAAGCATAATCGCCTGGCACTACTCCAAGCAGTCAAAGCGCAGGTCAATCAGGTGGCCGATCTCAGTCAGCTGGTGACGAAATAAAAGCTCTTTGTCTAATGTTGAGGGTACTTAAAATTTATTTTCTTCTAGTGGGCATGAGGCCATTTTGCTTCATGTCCATTTTCCTTGTTTACCGGAAAAAAACGCCCTTATAAAAATCCCTTTTATTATCGCAACCACCAACAGCCTGATTTTAAAATAGGTATTGTAAAAAGTCTATTCGTCCAGTATGATTAGATAATGTCCATATAGGCGTGTGAAAAGAAAATGCACCACGGGCTTGTACTCTTTGGGTATAATAAAAGGGTATGCGTGACGATTGATAGATCGCGTAAATGGCTGGTCAGCATGGAACAAGCTACATGACCATCTTAGGAGGGAATGACCATGGATGTTGAACATATGACGGAAGAGGCATTACAGGAACAATGCGTGGAATGGCGGCGCTGGTTTCACAAGTATCCGGAGGTCAGCACCAAAGAGAAATACACTTCGGAAAAAATCTTTTCTATACTTGCGGAACTGGGGCTTAACCCGGTCCGAGGCACGGGACACTATGGAGTAGCGGCCACCATTCAGGGCGGGAAACCTGGCCCCGTGGTGGCGCTGCGGGCAGATATGGACGCTTTGTCCGTTACGGAAGAAACCGGGCTGCCGTATGCGTCTGAAAATGAGGGCGTGATGCATGCCTGCGGGCACGACATGCACATGACCATTTTGCTGGGGACCATTCTCCGGTTGCTGTGCCGAAGGGAGGAAATCGAAGGCAGTGTCCGGGTGCTGTTCCAGCCTTCGGAGGAACTATCCCCTACAGGCGGGGCCCGGTATATGATCCAGGATGGCTTTTTAAAGGATGTGAAGGCGGTTTTTGGCCTTCATATGTGGCCCAATTATCTGTGCGGCCAGGTGGGTGTTAAACCTGGTGCCCTGATGGCGGGCAGTGACCGGATCAAGGTTGTAATTAAAGGAAAAACTTCCCACGCTGGGCATCCCCAGGAAGGGGTTGATGCCATTATGGCAGCGGCGGATTTTCTGCAACAGGTGAGCCATATTGTTAGCCGCCGAGTGAGTCCTTTGGCGACGGCTACCATCAATATCGGCACCATTCACGGCGGCAGCCGCTACAATGTAGTGCCAGGAGAAGTGACCATGGAAGGCACGATCCGGACTCTGGACGAAGAGAACCGGGGAAGAATCCCGGAATTTATTCGGGGGATTCTGGAGGGCTTGAAACGCAGCGCAGGGATTACCTATGAATTTAACTATTATTATGGGTACCCCGTGCTGATGAATTGGCCGGTGCCAGCCAAACTGGTGGCAGATACGGCAGCAGAAGTTCTGGGCAAGGATGCGGTGATGCCCAATGTGCAGCCGGATCTTACGGCGGAGGACTTTGGGGTTTATCTCACAGAGTTCCCTGGAGCCTTCCTGTGGCTGGGCTGCGGCAGAAAGGGAGAGCCGGTCTATGGACTGCACAGCGCTAAATTCTGCCCGGATGAAAAAGCCTTGGAGATGGGAAGCCGCCTCATGAGTCAGGTAGCAATCAACGCCCTGAAAGCTTTAGCGCAGGGTGTAGATTTACATAAAAAAGACAAATAAAAAGGAGAAATTTAATAATGAAAATGGCATTTATCGGGGATAGTCTGGTGAGCTGTCCCAATGTATCTGTGAAAGAAGGATGGTATGACCTGGTGTCCAAAGCTCTGGGTATGGACTATTGCAACAACGCCGCCGGCGGCAAAATGACGCTAGTCATGTGGGGCATGTTCAAGATGGACGTGGTGGACGAAAAGGCTGGTGGAGTATTTTTGTGCTGTGGCATCAATGATATCCTATTGGATGAACCGCTGGAAAAGGTGAAAGAAAATATAGCCGGGACCCTTGACAAGGCCCAGGCGGCTGGGCTTTCTCCCATCATCGTAGGCAAACCGCCCCTTACCCGGCCGGAGAGCGCAGACCACGGTTGGCAGGTCCCTAGCGAAGTGGCAAAGCACAATGCCGTCCTGGAGAAATACCGGGCCTGGCTGGACGAAGAAGCGGGGAAACGGGGATTGCCTCTTTTTGACTACGAAAAAGTCCTGCAGGACGCAGAAAAGGTAGCAGGAAAAAGTCTGTTGCAAGATGGGCTGCATCCCACAGCAGAAGGCTACCAGGCCGTTGCCAAGGCATTCTTGTCCCAGTTCGGGGACCAGCTGAAGGAGCAGGCATGATCCAGGGCATTGATGAACCGGTGATTATGACCCGGGTTGTCCACATGGGGGA
Source organism: uncultured Acidaminococcus sp. (assembly GCA_905213155.1). Classification (GTDB taxonomy): domain Bacteria; phylum Bacillota; class Negativicutes; order Acidaminococcales; family Acidaminococcaceae; genus Acidaminococcus. The sequence goes on from CAJMHI010000004.1 coordinate 28,452, forward strand.
CGGCAATGGATCCGGCAATTTGTTTGGCGGGACCTTGATGGGCTGGATGGACGAGGTGTGTGGTACAGCGGCCCATCGCTTTGCCCGGACCCGGGTGACCACTGCGGCGGTGAAGACGATTAATTTTCGCCTGCCCATCCCCTATGGTACCATTTTGCAGCTGGAAGGCCAGGTCTGCAAGGTGGGGCATACGTCCATGGAAGTGGAAGTCAAGGCCTGGATGGAAAAGAATGATTTAAAAGAGGAACCGGTCCTGGCGGCAGATGGTGTTTTCATCTTCTGCTCCTTGGGTCCGAGTGGAAGACCACAGAAAATCCAGAGGGCACTGTAAGCCCCCTGGATTTTAAAGGTATATAAGGAAGATTGTGTTGCCAAAGGCGGGAAAGAGACTCTCACTTTTTGGACAGCAAGGGGAGAATGTATTATGATTTACTATTTTTCTGCAACCGGCAATTCGCTTGCCATAGCAAAACAAATTGCGGAAAAAACGGGGGATCGCTGTATCTCTATTTCTAGGGTAACGGATGCAACACTTACCGATCCGGTGATCGGCATTGTGTTCCCGGTCTTTTACGGGGATGTGCCGGTCGTGATGCGGGACTTTATCCGGTCGCACCAGTTCCCCAAAGGGGCATATATTTACAGCGTGGCCACCTGCGGCACTAGTTGGGGACGCTGCTTTTTTACCCTGCGAAATCTGCTTAAGGCCCAGGGCTGCGACTTACACTACAGCTATGTGTGCCCCCTGATTGCCAACAGTACCATCTGCATGCGCAGCCACGTTCCCTACAAATGGGACAAAATAAAATTGGAAAGCCACTATGTGCAGAACATCGTAGCGGCAGTGCAGGAGAAAAAAGAAGACCATGCCCTGGAACAAAATCCTTTTTCCAGTAAGCTGATGGATTGGGGGCTTTTAAAGCCCTTCTTCCGCTGGTATTTTGACATCCATGTGGATTCCTCCCGCTGTACAAAATGCGGCCAGTGCGTCCGCCTTTGTCCGGTGGAAAATTTAACTATGGGAGAGGAGGCCGCCGTCATGGGGCCGCACTGCATTTCCTGCCTTGCCTGTCTCCATGGCTGTCCCTATCAGGCCATCAAAGTCCGGAACCGGACCATTTTAAAAGAGGACCAGTACCGTCATCCCGGGGTCATGGTGAAAGAATTGGAGCGGTGAGGGGAAGTCGCAGCTTGTATCTCCTCAATAAAAATGGTTCTTTGTTAAATGCCGGGGATACCTTAAATTCATCTATACATTTTTGGTGCTGACTTTTGGCTGTGCCGCTTGTATCGTATTGGGACAGGCTTTTGCCGTGGTAAGTATGAATTCGGGCCTGGCGGTATGGTATAAAAAACTGATTGTCCTGAACGCCCGGTTTGGTGCCGGTGTATCCATTACCACGCTCTGTATGGGATATTTGCGTGGCTGGATGAAATGACAGCAGAGGGGTAGGTTGGTTCCTGCTTTTTGTGTTCACCTCGTTTTTGCTTTGCGGGGTGGACACTTTTTTTGCTGCGACAAAAATCCAGCGCACAGTCACAAGCGTGGCCCGGACGATTTTTAGGAGGGGCAGGCCTTTATGAGACAGGCAGCACCCTATGCGGATAATCAGCTCCATGACCTGGCGGACTTCCTTGCGAGTGACATCAGGGCGCGCCTGTGGAACCTTGAGCGAGCGGACAGAACCTTTTGCGTCTTTAAAGGTCATGATGAGAGTATGGGTGATGGTGCCTTCCTGGATCATAGCGGGCCTCCTTGTAGTCATTTGAATGGGGGAAGGCATGCGTAAAGCTGGAACGGATCTTCCCTCTTATAGTAAGAGTAGAGAAACTGGGAAAATTACGATATGAAAGGAAAATTGATCGTTAAGTCAAAAAAAGTCGATAAAAATTGATTTTTCTTGACTTAACGATCAAAAATTGCTACACTTCTTAGAAAGAGAGGGGGGGAGAGCATGCGCCGAAAAGCGTTTTCCATATTAAAAAAATGGAAAGATAATGCCCACAGGATGCCGCTTTTGGTTAGCGGTGCCCGGCAGGTGGGAAAAACATACATTTTGAAAGAATTTGCCACGACTTGCTATGATTCCATGGTGTATATTAATCTGGAGACCAATATACGGGCTGCGGAATGTTTTCTTGGGGACATTTCTCCTCGGGTGCTGCTGCCCTATTTGGAAGCGGTCATAGGACAGAAGGTGGTACCGGGGAAGACGCTGCTGATTTTGGACGAAATACAGGCCAGCGAACGGGCGCTTACGTCTCTCAAATATTTTGCAGAAGAAGCCCCGGAGATTCATGTGGCTGCAGCTGGCAGCTTACTAGGCGTGGCCCTGAATCGCAAACAGTATTCTTTTCCCGTGGGTAAGGTGGAAAAGCTGCAAATGTTTCCCCTTGATTTTGAAGAATTTCTCTGGGCCAGGGGGCGGGAAATGCTGACAGAGCAAATTCATCAGGCCTATCGGAAGCAAGAACCACTGCCTCTAGCACTCCATCAGGAGGCGGTACGGCTGTACCGGGAATATCTGGTAATCGGGGGTATGCCTGCCGTAGTGAAGACTTTTTTGGAGCAGGCATCTTTTTTGGATTTGCCACCTGTGCAGCAGGAAATACTCAACAACTATACGGCGGATATGGTAAAGTATGCCAGTGCTTCGGAAACAGTAAAAATTCGGGCCTGTTATCAGTCCCTTTCGGCACAGCTGGCCAAAGAAAATAAAAAATTCCAGTACAAAGTGGTACAACGCGGCGGCACAGCTGCCATTTTTGTGGCCCCTATTGAGTGGCTTTGCCAGGCTGGCGTAGTGCTACGCTGCCAAAGAGTGCAGCATGCGGCAGAACCTTTGGCGGCATATATTGACTTATCTGCCTTCAAACTGTACAGCAGCGATGTTGGCCTGCTGGCTGCTCAGTCCGGCCTGTCCCAGGACACTATTTTGTCCGGCGCAGGAAACTTGTTTATGGGGGCCATGACGGAAAATTATGTAGCCCAGCAGTTTGCGGCACTAGGGTTGCCACTATACTACTGGGAAAGCAAAAGTACGGCGGAGCTGGATTTTATTCTTCCACTGGGAGCCAAAATTTATGGCGTAGAAGTCAAAAAAGGAGAATATATTCGTTCCCGCAGCCTGAGCGTTTTTATGGAACAGGAAAAACCAACTGGCGGCATCCGTATTTCCCTCAAAAATTTTGGCTTTGAAAACGGTATTTGGTCCATTCCGCTATATGCTGTCTTTTGCTTGCCGGAAGGGTTGTGAATTGATACACTTCCGTAATAGGAGGGGGATCCTATGGAAAAACCAACCTTTAAAATTTGTCTGCTTGCCCCTACGGATATCTTGACGGAGCGGGCAAGATCCATTATTGCTAAAGAACATATTGCGGCAGAGGTAAAAAAAGCCGCGCTGGAAGAAGCAGTAGCCTATGCTAAGGAAATGCTGGCACAGGGACCCTGCATTTTTATCAGCAGGGGTGGCACCTATGATCTTTTGCAGCGGCATGTGTCGGCGCCTATGGTAAAAATCCCCAATGAAGCATCGGACTATGTACCCGCTTTTCAAAAAATCCATTCCCAACAGGGCGTGATTGCCTTCTTTTCTTCAGAACCGGTCTTATCTAACGAGCTCAGTGCTTTCTGTACGCTGCTCAAGGTGCAGATACGAAACTATTTTTTCTTTGATACCCAGGGCTGTGAAGCGGTGGTCAAACAAGCCATTGCTGACGGGGCTGTCTGCGGCTTGGGCGGCGGCGTTTCGGCCCGCTTTGCTGAAGAGTTAGGACTACCGTATATCAGGGTGGAAAGTTCCGAGGCGTCCATCTTGCATGCACTGGAAACGGCGGAACAGATGTGCCAGAATATCCTGCAGAGTATGCGGCAGCAGGAAGAATTGAAAATTCGTCTGGAACGCTTTCAGAATATCCTGGACTATACCCATGATGCGGTTATCGCCATAGACGATCAGGGGAAAATCAGCGTGACCAATCAGCTGGCGGATCAAATGCTGCTACCGGACCAGCCACCTTTTGAGGGCCAGCCCATTGGAAAAGTCCTTCCCAATACCCGTTTGCCAGAAGTGTTGCGGAACGGGCAGCCGGAAATCGGGCAGGTCATGAATATCTAAGGACACCTGGTGTCCACCAACCGTGTTCCCATCCGGGTCAACGGACAGATCCGGGGCGTTGTGGCCACTTTCCAGGATATCAAAACCCTGCAAAATGCAGAACGCAATGCCCGGGTTAAGCTCCATGAAAAAGGCCTGGTTGCTAAGTACCAGTTCAGTGATATTCTGGGGACATCGGAGGAAATTGTAAAAGCCAAGCGGCTAGCTGCCAGTTTTGCCGATTCTCAGTTTACGGTATTGCTTTACGGGGAAACAGGTACAGGAAAGGAAATGTTTGCCCAGAGTATCCATAATGTAAGCCCCCGGCGGGACGGGCCTTTTGTTGCGATTAACTGTACGGCATTAAACCGGGACCTTCTGGAATCGGAGCTGTTTGGCTATGTAAGTGGTTCTTTTACCGGTGCTCAAAAAGGCGGAAAGATTGGACTGTTTGAGTTGGCTAATGGCGGCACGATTTTTTTGGATGAAATCGGAGACCTGCCGCTAGATTTTCAGGCGCCTCTTTTGCGGGTATTGCAGGAACGGGAAGTCCGCCGCATCGGGGATGATCGGGTTGTCCCTGTGGATATCCGTGTTATTACAGCGACAAACCACAATCTGCTAGAACTGGTACAGCAGGGGAAATTCCGTCAGGATCTGTATTATCGGTTGAACGTGCTCAATGTATATGTGGCACCCCTACGGCAACGAGGTTCTGATTATCTCCAGATTGCCCGCGCTTTTTACCGAAAAATCATGCCGGTACAGGTGGAATGGGAAAAAGACGCCTTTTTGCGGATCATGGATAAATTGCGGGATTACTCCTGGCCGGGAAACATCCGGGAACTTTCCAATGTAGTGGAACGGGTCTCCCTTTTGCTTCATCACGGGAGCCGGGAAGAGGATGTGCGTAGCGTATTGTTTAAAGAGCTGTACCGACATCAGCAGATGCGAAAGGATAAAGAGGAGGGAAAAGAAACTTTGGCAGCAAAGGAGCCGGACTGGATTATAACTTTGCGTAAAAATGGGGGGAATATGTCCCGCACAGCGAAAGAATTGGGCATTAGCCGCAGTACGCTCTATCGAAAACTCAATGAAAAAGAAAAAATGAGAAAATTTGTCTCAAAGGAGCAATAAAAAGACAATTGTGATACACATATGTAGCAAAAATGCGACAAAAAACAAATTTTAAATCATGTCTAGTGAGTTAGATATCTGGGGAAAGCGTTTCTCAGATATCTTTTTTTGTGAGAAAAAAAGCCAAACCCTTAAAAAATCATAGATTTATCACCATCAGGAAAATATCTTGGATAAAATTTAAAATTGGCATGAATTTTGCAATAAGAAAGATAAAGGCTTCGATCGAAAAATTGAAACATTTCAAGATGCTCCGGCCGTGCAACTTGGAATAGGAAAGGGGAAAAAAATGAACGCGAATCTTGCACTGATTGCATTGGTCGTTCTGATTGGCTGTATCGTTGCGGGTTTTATCCTGAAAAAGAACGTAGGGCTGGTTGCTATTTTGGCTGCTGCGGTAATGGGGGCTCTTATTGGAATGAAGGATTCCGAGATTATTAAGGGCTTTAGCTCCAGCACGTTTATTATGTTACTGGGGGTTTCCCTGCTTTGTACCATTGCTACAGATAATGGTACACTAGGGTTATTTGCTAAAAAGTTTTTAGGGGTATTTGGCGGCAACGTCCGTGCTGTCCCTGTGATCATGTTCTTGATCGGGTTTATCATTGCGGCAGCTGGTCCTGGCTGCGTACCGGGCCTTGGCATTGTAGCATCCCTGAGTTTGCCGCTGAGTAAATCCACCGGCTATAATGCGGTGATGCTGGCGGCCATTGGGGAACTGGGCACCATGTCGGGACGGTTTTCCCCGGTGACTCCGGAAAGTCTGCTTATCGGCAACCTGGCTCATGCTCAGGGTATTACTGGGTATGAGACCAATGTCATGATTTATTCTACGATTACAACTATCGTCCTGTCTTTGATTGTATATATTGTTTTCAAAGGCTATAAAGTGAAGACGCCGGAGATCCAGGAAAAAGAACAACTGCCTGCATTTACTGGTAAACAAATTATGACATTGTTTGGCTTTGCGGTGATGATTGTTGCCTGTGCCGTCTTTAGGAGAAACGTTGGTTTGGCCGCTTTTGCTGTATCAATCCTGCTACTTGTCCTAAATGCAGCGGATGAAAAAATGGCGATTAAAAACGTGCCCTGGTCCACACTGTTGATGGTAACCGGTGTGGGCACATTGATGAGTATCGTGTTGAAGGTTGGCGGTGTAAAACTGCTTTCTGGTATGCTGGCATCCATCATGACGCCATCCACCGCTGTAGGTATTCAGGGACTGTCTGCAGGAATTCTTTCCTGGTTCAGCTCCGCGTTGGGGGTAGTTTGGCCTACCATGGTACCGACGGTGGGAGAAATTGCTGCCCAAGTGGGAGTTAAACCGGATGGCTTGATCACTATTATGTGCCTGACCGCTTCTTTTGCTGGGTTTAGTCCGGCTTCTACTGGTGGTAGCCTGATTTTGGCAGCTAACGCGACGGACCCTGAATTTACGAAGGAAAAGGAAAATAAACTGTTCTTGCAGCTGTTCCTATTGTCTTCTTTGTTGCTGGCCCTGACGGTCATTGCGGCTTTTGCAGGTGTATACAGCATCTTATAATCGTTTCTTAGTGGCCTGTATTTCTTTGTTACATATTTCTATGAGGTGAAAAAAATGGAAAAAGGACTATTGGATGGCATTATCGTTCTGGATTTGACCCGTGTACTGGCTGGCCCTTACTGTGGAGCCTTGTTAGCCGATATGGGCGCAACGGTTATTAAACTGGAAAACCCAAAAGGCGGGGATGACTCCCGTAGCATGGGACCTTTTGTAAACGATAATTCTGTGTACTATGCCAACTTTAACCGCAGCAAATACGGCTGTACCCTGAACTTGAAGGCTCCGGAAGGCAAGGCCATGTTCCTGGAAATGGTGAAAAAGGCGGACGTAGTGCTGGAAAATTACCGTCCTGGTACCATGGAAAAATTGGGCGTTGGGTATGATGTGCTAAAAGAAGTGAATCCGGCGATTGTGTATGGTGCCTGCTCCGGATTTGGGCACACCGGCCCTTACAGCAAGCGGGCTGGCTATGATATCATCGGCCAGGCCATGGGCGGCATGATGAGCACTACCGGTTGGCCGGGCGGACAGCCTACTCGTGTGGGGACACCGATCGGGGATGTGCTGGGTGGCTTGAACATGTGCATTGGTGTGCTGGCAGCACTGGTTGGCCGGACCAAGACGGGCCTTGGCGAAAAAGTGGATGTGGCTCTGGTTGACTGCGTGGCCTCTGCTATGGAAAATATCACCATGATCTACCAGGCAACGGGCCGGATTCCTCAAAGAATTGGTAACCGGTATGAATCTACCTATCCGTATGATGCATTCCCTGCCAAGGACGGCAACGTAATTATCGGTACTGCCAATAACAAACTGTACAGCTTGCTGTGCGATGTGATGGAAAAACCGGAACTGAAGACGGATCCCAAGTTCCTGAATGTGAAAGACCGGGTAGCACACCATGAAGAAATGCGGGAGATTGTTTCCGCCTGGACCGAACAATTTACCATTGATGAAGTGGTAAAAATGCTGAATGATGCGGGGGTTCCTTCCTGCCCAGTGAATACATTGGATCGTCTGGTTGTGGATCCTCAGGTGGCAGGCGCCAGGGAAATGTTCCCCACCATTGATCAACCGGGGATTGGTAAACTACAGATTACCGCAGCTCCGCAGCATCTGACCAGAACCAAAGCCTGCGTTCGGAAGCCGGCTCCGTTGCTAGGAGAAGACAACGCGGATGTCTATAAGAAATTCCTGGGCTATGACGAGGCCAAACTGGCTGAGCTGAAAGAGAAGAAAGTGATTTAAGAGGGGGTAGCAGCATGAGTAAGAAACTGACATTGGTAGAAGTAGGGCCCCGGGATGGATTCCAGAACATTAAAGAATATATTCCTGTAGAAACAAAACTGGCTGTCATTGATTCGCTGGTGGATGCAGGGGTAAAACATATGCAGATTACCTCTTTTGTTCATCCTAAGGCGATTCCGCAACTGAGAGACGCTGCCCAGGTAGCAGAAACCTGCCTGAAGAAGTATCCGGATCTAGATTTGTTTGCTTTGATCCCCAACTACAAAGGGGCTGAAAATGCAAGAAATATTGGCATTAAAAAGGTCACCAACGTGATTTCTCTGAGTGAAACCCATAACAAGGCCAATATCAACCGGACGCGGGATGAATCTCTGGCCGGATTGGAAAAAATCTTCAAGGATTTTTCCAAAGACATGGAAATCTGTCTGGATGTAGCTACTACGTTTGGCTGCCCCTTTGAAGGCAAGTATTATGACGTGGAACCGCTATTGGCCTTCTTGAAACGGGGCTATGATATTGGAATTCGGTCTTTTGATCTGTGTGACACGGTGGGATTGGCCGATCCTAAACAAGTGCGGGAATTTGTGAAAGCAACCCGGGAAACTTTCCCCGATGCCCACATTGAAGTCCATATTCACGATACCAGGGGTATGGGATTAGTCAATACCTTAGCTGCCGTGGAAGCCGGCGTAGATGGTGTGCAATCCACACTGGGCGGCTTGGGCGGATGTCCCTTTGCTCCCGGTGCCAGCGGCAACACGGCAACGGAAGACTTGGTGCTGATGTTTAACGAAATGGGCTATGACACGGGGATTGATTTCCAGAAGATCCTGGCAGCGGCCAAAAAAGAGCATGCGGAAATCCAGGGCAATTATTCTGGGCACAACATCATGATCCAGAGTGATACTGGAAAATGCGTGCCGCCCCAACAGCACAACGTATAACCAAATGTAAAACCGCACTGTAAATCGTCTGGCAATCCAAACGTTAGTAGGTATGACGTGAAAAAAGTGCATACAAAAAAGACGTGCCGAAAGGCACGCCTTTTTTGTATGGTTAGAACCGCTTTGCTTTTAGTTTTTATGCCAGGGCTTCCCCCAGGGCTTTGCACTGGGCCAAGGCATCGTCATCGGGCTCGTTGTTTGCCATAACAGGGGCTACAGCCAGCTGGGCACCGGCGCCTTCGGCATCTTCTTTCCAGCTATCCATCCATTCGCCGCTGCCCCAGCCGTAAGAACCGAACAGGGCAATTTTCTTGCCGGACAAGCTGCCTTTTACATCATCCCACATGGGTTGGAATTCGCCTTCTTCCAGTACTTCTGCCCCCATTGCAGGGCAACCAAATGCGATGGCATCATAGTCCGCTACTTTAGCGGCATCAAAATCGGAAGCGCCAAATTCCGTAACATCGGCGCCCTTTCCTTTGGCACCTTCCTCTACAGCCTTTGCCATAGCTTCCGTATTACCTGTACCACTCCAAAAAACAACCGCGACTTTGCTCATTTTTTTCATCCTTTCTTGCCGCCAGGCGGCACTAAAAAATTATATATTATGCCACTGCCAGCCTGCTTAAGGGCATTCCGGCACAGTAACAGTTCCAGTAAATCCTTGTACATGTCCGGCATTTGGCAAAATAACAAGAGGCTTGTTCTCCATTCCCGTAGGCTTTCCAACATCCAGAACAGACGCCTTTTTCCCGGGGACGGGCAATATAGGCTTTTACATCCTCCAGGGGATAATCCAGGAGCACCCCGATTTCATGAGGGAATTGGTTCCGGCAGGCAAGCTGCAGGGAGACTTCTTCTAAAATTTCCTGGTAGGTGGTGCCACGATATCCCCGTTCTTGCAAGAAGGTATACGTTGCTTTATCCTGTAGCAGCGCAGTAAGGCGCTTGGGCCGGTAGACGTAGAGAAGGGCTGCCCGCCGTACGATGTCCACATTTAATACCTGTATCCGGATTTGTTTTGCCCGCAAGGTTTCTTTGACGCCTGCCAATAGGGTAACCGGATCGTCCCAGGCAGAAAACACAAATCGGAATAAACTGGCCGCTTTGATGCCTGCCAGGGTGGGGGCACATTGCCGAACCAATTCTGTTTCCAAAGAAATTGTCACCGCACACCTCAAAAGTTAGTATACCCTAAAAATAAATAAGATAAACACGTTATAAATAAAAGTACATTACAGAATTTGTTAGCTAAAACTAACTAAAGGAAGTATAGCAAATGCTAAGGAAATACGCAAGAGGGAATTTTTCTTGTAAACCTAAGGAAAGTAGCGTATAATGAGAACATAATTAATCAATCGAATAAATTGGAGAGGTGAATTGCATGGAGTGGAAAAAGACACTTTGTCTGGGGATGATGGTATCTTGCTGTAGTGCAACACCTCTTGCCTGGGCAGCGTCACAATCGTCTATGCCGGCTCCAAAGAAAATGCCGCGGTGGACAGAAATTGCTCAGAAGTATCCCTCTGCCTATGATAAAAAGACGACGGAAGGCATCGTAACGGAAAAAGAGCTGGCGGCCTATTGGCAACTTTTTGGGGATAAGACACTGGACCGCCTAATGGAGGATGCGTTTCAAAACAACCGGGACCTGAAGGCCGCACAAGCCAGGGTAGAAGAAGCTAGGGCACAACTGGGTATGAAACAAGCAGAACAATTGCCCTGGTTAAATGCCGGCGGCGGGTGGGGCAGAGGGGAAATTCCTGAAAATGTGATACAACGGCCCTTGCAGCAGATGGCACCACAACCAGGAATGCTGCGCGAACCCAAGAGAGTGGAACAAATGACGGCACTGGGAATTGACGCATCCTGGGAACCGGACTTTTTTGGACGGATCAAAGAAGGAAAAAAGGCCGCGGCCCATGACCTGGCGGCGCAACAAGCTGCTCTGGGAAGTACTTGGGTAACGCTCTCCGGGGATGTGGCATTAAATTATATTTCTCTGCGGGTTTTGCAGCAGGATCTGGCGCTGGTGCAGCAACATGCGATGCTGGAAGGGGAGCAGTCCTCGCTTTGGGAGAGCCGCTTTGCGGCAGGGCTTTCCAGTGCAGCTCCTTTGGAATCCATGCGTTCGCAGGAGCAAAATACCCGGGCGGAAATTCCGGCCCTGCAGCAATCTATACAAGAAACATTGACCCGCCTTTCAATCTTAACGGGAAAAGAGCCAGGCGCTTTGCAAGAGTATTTGCAGCCAGCTCCCCTGCCAGAGGTCAACCCACTTTTGTATCATGCAGTGCCGGCGGAAACGCTGCGCCAGCGGCCGGATATCCGGGCCGCAGAAGAGCAGCTGCTAGGACAAGTTGCCCGCAGCAAACAGGCACGGGCAGAGCTGAAACCACGGTTTACACTAAGTGGATTTTTAGGACTTTTGACGCTGGGAGGCGGCAATCCTTTTAGTAGCGGGGCGAGACTCTTTGGCTTTAGTCCTAGTTTGACTTTGCCGCTATTCCATGGAGGGCAGCTCCGGCAGAATGTTAAATTCCAGGATGCCCGGGTACGGGAGCTGCAGGCGCAGTATGAAAATACAGTGCTTAAGGCCGCCGGCGAAGTTCAGGATGCCATGACTTCTATTGTGCAGGAAAATGAGCGTAAGCATCGGTTTCTTCAGGGAACGGAGAATGCGGAAAGTGCCTATACTTTGGCCAGAAATCGATATGAAGCCGGCCTCTCGGACTATTTGCCGGTGCTGGACAGCGAACGGACACTGCTTTCTGTAAAACGGCAGGAAAACCGAAGCCGGGGACAGGAACTGGCTGATTTAATCCATCTGTTCAAGGCTTTGGGCGGTGGCTGGCAGATGTTTGAAGAGCAGACTAAAGAAGGGAATCATTGAATATGGGGACGGTATGGGAACGGATCAAAAGTGATAAGAAAAAGCTTACCGTAGCAGCCTGCGTCGTTGTGGCACTGCTATTGGGTATTGGGTACGGCTATCGGCAATACGAAGCCAGACAGGCAGCGAAGCAGCTGACCTTATATGGTAACGTGGATGTGCGGGAAGCAGCGGTAGCATTCCGCCAAAGTGACCGTATTGCAGAAGAATTGGTGCAGGAAGGGGATACGGTTAAAAAAGGTCAGATCCTGGCCCGGCTGGATACGGAGGACCTTACCATCCAAAAAGGAAAAATTGCTGCACAGATCGCTGCACAGCAGAGTGTGGTGGATAAGCTCCATCATGGGACCAGGACAGAAGATTTGCAGGCCGCCCGTGCCAAAGCAGAAGAAGCAGCAGCCCAGGCACAGCAGGCACAGCAGGATCAAAAGCGCGTGGAAGAGGCCTTCCAATCTTCTAATGGGCGCAGCGTAAGCAAACAGGATGTGGATGCAGCGCAGACCAAAGTCGCTGTAACGACAGCCCAGGCCCAAGCTGCCCAGCAGGAATATGAAAAAGCCCAGGCAGGGCCCAGGCAGGAAGATGTGACGCAGGCGGAAAACCAGCTGAAAGCGCTGCAGGAAGATGCCAAACATATAGACTATCAGCTCAGCCAGGCGGAACTGAAGGCCCCGGCTGACGGCGTTATTCGGTCCCGCCTGCTAGAAGTGGGGGATATGGCATCCCCGCAAAAGCCCGTTTTTCAATTGTCACTCAACGATAAGAAATGGGTGCGGGTGTATGTAAGCGAAACTGATTTGGGCCGTATTCACGAGGGTATGAAAGCTGCGGTAACCATTGACAGCCGCCCCAACCATCCGATACAGGGGCAGATCGGTTATATTTCTTCCACTGCGGAATTTACGCCAAAAACGGTGCAGACTACGGATCTGCGTACATCGCTTTTGTATGAAGTACGGGTATATGTGGATGACCCCGACAACGTATTGCGGATGGGAATGCCTGCTACGGTAAAAATCGATACGGAGTCAAACCATGACTGAATGGATCGTTCAGGCAAAAGCCCTGGACAAATGCTTTGATGACAAAAAAGGCAAGGCGCATGCGTTGCGGAGTGTGGATTTCCAGGCAGAAAAAGGAAAAATGACCGCCCTTATCGGACCGGACGGGGCTGGAAAAACTACGATGATGCGGCTTATTTGCGGATTGACAGATCCCACTGGGGGGACGCTTCAGGTGCTGGAGCTGGATTCTGTGAAAGACGCCTCCGAAATCCAGAGCCGGATCAGCTATATGCCACAGAAATTTGGCCTGTACGAGGATTTAACCATACAGGAAAATATGGAGCTGTATGCGAACCTCCATGGTGTGTCAGAAGAAATGCAAAAGATCCGTTTTGCCAAATTGCTTGAGATGACGGGCCTTGCCGCTTTTACCGATCGCCTGGCCGGGAAGTTGTCCGGGGGCATGAAACAAAAGTTGGGACTGGCCTGTACCTTGGTGCGCTCTCCGGAGCTCTTGCTGTTGGATGAACCCACGGTGGGCGTGGATCCCCTGTCCCGGGAAGAGTTGTGGAAAATCATTAAGCAACTGGTGGCTGAAGAACACCTGAGTGTTTTGGTTTCCACCGCCTATATGAATGAAGCCGCCCTGTGCGATGAAGTCTACGTGCTGAATACCGGGACCATGTTGTTTCATGGTTCACCGGACGAACTAAGCCACTTGGCAGCAGGAAAATGTTATGCGGTGGACCCTTTTCCAGAACTGCCCTACCGGGTATTGCAAGGGGCCTTGCTGGATGAGACCGAAGAAGTGATTGATGCGGTGCCGCAGAATGGGACGGTCCGTTTTATTGCGGCGCATCCCGGGCATCCGCTAAAGGCACTGGAGCGCTGGGCGTTAGTACCAAAACCTATGCCGCCACGTCTGGAGGATGGGTTTATGCTTTTGCTACGGCAGGCGAAAGAAAAGACAGAAAGTACTGGAGAAACGGTGGAACTAGAGGCCATCACCAAGATTCCGCCTTCTCCCCAAAACAATCCGGTAAGTATTACCGTCAAAGACTTATTAAAAAAATTCGGAGATTTTACTGCGGTATCCCATACGTCCTTCCAGGTACGTAAAGGCGAAGTGTTTGGTCTTTTGGGACCCAATGGGGCAGGGAAAACCACCACGTTTCGCATGCTCTGCGGACTATTGCCGGCTACCGGAGGCTCGCTAAGTGTAGCGGGAGAAAATCTGCGCACGGCCCGGACCCAGGCCAGAGCAAAAATTGGATATGTGGCACAAAAATTTTCTTTATACAGTAAGCTCAGCGTGCTGGACAATTTGGAATTTTATGGGGGGATCTATGGGATTCCTCCTCAAAAATTGCACCGGCGGATTCAGGAAGTGCTACAAGAATTTCATTTGGAGCAGGTAACGGAACAAAATGCCGGAGATTTGCCGGGAGGCTACAAGCAGCGCCTTTCTATGGCATGCGCCTTATTGCAGGAGCCGGAAATTTTGTTCTTGGACGAACCCACCAGTGGAATTGATCCTTTGGCCAGACGGCAATTTTGGAGACAGATTACGGATTTATCCTTAAAAGGAACGACTATAATTATCACGACCCATTTTATGGAAGAGGCCGAATACTGTGACAGGATTATGATCCAGGATCAGGGAAAGATGCTGATCCTGGGTTCTACGGATGAAATCCGGGAAAAATTGCGACGGCCCGGTGCCGGGATGGATGAACTTTTTATTGATATTGTGCACATGGGTCGGCAGAGGGGAGGCAAAGCCCTATGAATGTAGGATGGCAGCGTATCAAGGCACTGACAATCAAGGAATTTCGGGAAGTGCTGCGGGATAATTCCAGCCTTGCTATGGGGATTTTGCTGCCCATTGCCCTCTTATTTATTATCGGCTATGGGATTTCTCTGGACGTAAAAAACGTTTCTCTCGGCGTGGTGCTGGAGGATACTTCCCCACAGGCCCAGCAGGTGGTAAATTTTGTGGACGGGACAGAGTATTTCCGGCCTGTTTACATGACCGATATGTACCAGGCTGAAGAGCGTATGGAGAAACGAGAAATTGATGCAATTTTGCGGGTACCACCGGATTTTTCCCGGAAGTTGCAGCAGGGAGATGGACGGTTGCAGCTGCTTTTATACGGGACGGAAACGACGACTGCTATGACCGTACAAAGCTATGTGGAGACAGCCGTGGCACAATGGTCTGCCAAACGGATGGGACGCAGCGGTATGGGCGTGGTGGATCTGGAATCCCGCCTGTGGTTCAATGATGCCCATGAAAGTACCTGGTATTTTATTCCGGGCCTTATTCTAATGATTGTGACTTTGATCGGCGTGCTGCTCACGGCGGGTGTTATGGCAAGAGAATATGAGCGGGGAACCTTTGAATCCCTATTTGTGACACCGGTAAAAAAAGGAGAAATCATCGTTGCAAAACTCATCCCGTATTTTTGTATTGCCATGCTTGGGGTCTTGATTTGCCTGGTGCTATCCCGCTTTTTATTTCAGATTCCCTTGGTGGGTTCTCTGTCACTTATTTTACTGGTATCCATTCTTTACCTCATTGTGGCGTTATCCTGTGGCCTTATTATTTCCGTGGCCACCAAGGCGCAGTTTATGACCAATCAAATTGCGCTGTTGTTCAGCTTTTTGCCCAGCATCATGCTTAGTGGATTTTTGTTTGATCTGCGGAGCACGCCGTTTTGGATCCAGTGGATTGGGGTAGCCTTACCATTTAAACATTACTTAACGGTGCTTAAGACACTGGCCCTGGCCGGAGATATATGGCCTGTGATTGCGCAGCAAAGTGGGATTTTGCTGCTGTATGCCATTTTGTGTGCCAGTATTGCGCTGCGTCTTATCCGAAAGAAGGTGGCCTAATGCAAGGATGGGCCTTGCTTTGCCAACAGGTTAAATGTATGTGCCGGAAAGAAATCCAGGCTATTTTAAAAGACAAAGCCTTTCGCAATGTGTTAGTGGTACCCATTCTGGTGCTGGGGATTTTTTTCGGCTATGCGGCGAATTTTAACGTGGAATTTGTTTCCTATGGCGTTTTGGACCAAAGTCATTCCGAGGCCTCTGTTTCGCTCCTTTCCATGCTGGATGGGACGGGTTTTTATCATCGGGTGACTACTTTTCAAAATGAACGGCAAATTGCTGCGCCCTTAGATAACGAAGAGATTATGATGGCGCTTGTGATCCCTAAGGATTTTGCGGAGCGCTTAAATCGGGGCGAACGGGCTCCCATACAGGTAATAACTGATGGGCGCAATACTATGACAGCCAGCCTGGCATCAGCCTATACGGCCCGGGTGGTGCAGAATTGGCAGGAAAAACGAACCGGCCGCCATGCACCTCTTACGGTGGAAAGCCGCACCTGGTTTAATCCCAATCAGCTGACCCGCTGGTTTTTTGCACCAGGAATTTTGGGACTGCTCAGTTTTTCCCAAGTGCTGCTTCTGGCGGGCATGAGTGTGGCCAGAGAACGGGAAGAAGGAACATTTGAGCAGCTACTCGTCACGCCGGCGTCTCCTTTGGTGCTGTTAATCGGCAAGGCCTTTCCTCCCGTAGTAGTGGGGATGCTTCAGGGCACTATATTACTCTTGCTCGATTTGTGGTGGTTCCAGGTGCCATTTTCTGGATCCTATTTGGGCTTTTATATTGTGCTCTTTGTCTATTTGTTAAGTTCCACTGGCATAGGCCTCAGCATTTCCTCGCTGTGTAAGACCATGCAGCAGGTACAGGTGTATGTGTATATCTATATGATTCCTATGGCGCTGCTTTCCGGGGTAGCGACCCCTATTCAAAACATGCCTGTGGCGCTACAGTATTTGACCTATATCAATCCCCTGCGGTTTGCCTTAGATGCCATGCGGCGCATTTATTTTGAAGGTGCTACCCTTTTTACCGTCGGGTATGATTTGCTCCCTATGGTTGTTATCAGCACATTAACCCTGACCATTGCTGCCAAGTTGTTCCGGGAAAATCTAGGATAAAGTTTTATAGATGTTATACTTTAAAGTGCGTACGACTGCCCTGCTGGGTGGGAATAATTTCCAGCTGGGCAGGAATACGCTCTTTTAATTCCGCTACGTGAGAGATGATTCCTACCAGCCGTCCGCCTTCTTGCAATGCTAATAGCGTATTAATGGCTGCATCCAAGGTTTCCGGATCCAGGGATCCAAAGCCTTCATCAACTAAGATGGTATCCAAGTGCAAACCTCCGGCATACGATTCCAACACATCGGATAGGCCCAGCGCTAGGGATAGGGACGTAAAGAAAATCTCCCCCCCGCTTAACGTGGCAACGCTCCGTTCCTGCCCGGTAAAAGCATCCAGCACGGCTAAGTTCAGCCCTTGTTCTTTGCGGGCATCCAAAATTTTTTCGCTGCGCAAAAGCGTATAGCGTCCTTCGCTGATTTTACTCAGCCTCTGGTTGGCTGCCTGGAGCACATCATCCAAGACAGCTTGGAGTACAAAAGAAGAGAAGGTCAGCTTCCGGGTATTGGTCCCTTTTGCCGTCTCTGCCAATAGCCCTAACGGCCCATAAAGATTCTGCAGTTTTGCAAGTTCTTTTTCCAGCTGTCCTGCTTGATGGGCAGCTTTTTCATTTTGCTCTAAGGTTTTTTGCAACGCTCCCCACTGCCCGGTTAGCGTTTCCAGTGCTTCCCGCTGTTTGTTTACCTTTTCTGCAAGGGGAAGGATAGCAGGGCAGGGGCGTTTTTTAATTTGCGTGAGGAGAAAATTTGTTTTACCTTGGAGACTGCTTTTTTCTTTTTTGTAAGTCTCTAGCTGTGCTTGCCATAGAGTGCGCTTAGCGAGACATTTGTGTGCGGCTAAAAAGGACGCCTGGTCTGTAAATAAAGAGCTTGCTAACGCCGCTTGATAGGCCGCTTTGTCTTCTTCAAAATCAGACTGCGCCGTAGCAAGTGAGATTGCTATTTCTTTGCAGGCGATGCGGGCTCGTTCCGCTTCTTTTTGGGCGGCTTCCAGGGCTTGCTGCTGCTTTTGCAGCTGTTGAACCTGCTGCTCTAAAAGAGACGTTTGGGCTTTCAGGCGCTCCCGTTCTTTCTGAGTTTCTGTTGCCGGACGGGGATGGTGTAAGGCACCGCATACCGGGCAGGGAATCCCTTCTTGTAATGTTTGGGCCAGCCGGACAGTTTCCCCGCTGACCGCTGTAACCTGGGCCAATTTTTCCCGCATCCGGGTAATGTGTTCCTGGAGTGCCTGCGTACTCTGTTGGGTCGCTACCGCAAGTTTTTCTTGCAGGTCTTTTTCGGCTACTTCTTGTGCCTTTTGACTGGCAGCAAGCCGTGCTTTTGCCGTATTGAGCTGCTGATAGGATTTTTTTGCCTGCTCATAAGGCGTGTGAAGTTTTTGCGCTTCATCCAACTGCCGCAGGCGCTGCTGTAGCTCCGCCATTTCAGGTTCCTGCCGCGCCAGCTTTTTTTCTTCTTCTTTGTTTTCTTCTAACTGCTGCCAGGCAGTTTTTAATTCCTGAGCACGGTGCAGGGTATCTTGTGCCTCTTGCCAGCTTGCCCGGGCAACTTGAATCTTTTTAGACAGGCTGTTTTTTTCCTGCTGCTGTGAGGTAATTTTTTCTTTTAAAGCATCTGCAGTTTTTACTCCAGCGGTCTCTAGCAATAGGAAGTGGCGTTCTTTTTGCTGTTCGTATTGCTTCTTCAGTTCTTTTGCTTTTTTGTCCAGAATTTCTTCCAATTCCCGATACTGTGCTGTTTTAAACAGGGTTTCCAAAATTTCTTTTCGTTCTTTGGAATCTGCTACGAGAAAACGGCGGAATTCTCCCTGGGGCAGGACCATCAGCTGCCGAAATTGTACGGCCTGGAATCCCAGCAATTGTTCCACGGCCTTTGTGGTGGTATTGCTGGTAGTAGCAAGCAGCGAGCGCTGTCCATCTGGCTGAATTTCTACCAGGCTGGCACCGACAGGCACGTTTCGCATCCCTTCTCCCCGCTGCTTGCGCAGTGTTTGTTCCGGGGTGCGGATTACTTCATAGGTTTTGCCTAAATGGGTAAAAATAAACTGGACTTCGGTTTTTTCTTCCGGGGAGGCATAATCGCTACGCAGGGAACGGGTGTCCCGGAGGTCACCGCTGGGGGTGCCATAAAGGGCAAAGGTAATTGCATCTAAGATCGTGGTTTTCCCGCTGCCTGTGGGGCCGGTAATCAAAAAGAACCGATGGGGGCCTAGTTTGGTGAAATCAATGACTTCTTTTTGGGCATAGGGACCAAAGGCTGTCATTACAAGTTTCTGTGGCTGCATCAGACATTCCTCCCTTCCTGCTGGGCTTCTTCCGCTACACGCAGAAAGAGTTTTCGTTCTTCTTCAGAGAGGGGGCGCCCCTGTGTTTCTTGGAAAAACGTTTCAAATAGGTCCAGGACGGATGTTCCTTGGCGCTGTGGGGTGTCAGTTTTCTCTTCTTTTTTGCGGGGCAGCAGCCGGGTGTATCCTAGTTGGAGAATCTGCGGATATACTTGTTCCAGCCGGTGCTTAGCATCTAAGACAGGCGTTTCATCTGTAAGCTGGACCTTAAGATAATTATTTCTGTGTTCCAGATGGGGCTTTGTGAGCAGTTCATTAAACGTCCCAGTTAAAACAGCCAGCTCGTGAGGGGCCTTCAGGGGAATGGTTTCTACAGAAATATCCCCAGTGCCATCCATATCAACGATATGAACGGCTTTTTTCTGACTGGCTTCGGCAAAAGAATATTTTAGCAGAGAACCGGAATACCGGACTTTTTGGCTGCAGTTCTGACAGGCGTGCAGATGTCCCAGGGCTGTGTAGTGAAAGGCGTCAAAGCAACGGATAGACACGGTAGAAGCCCCGCCGATGGAAAGCGGACGTTCGCTGTCCGGTGTGGGCTGGGCACCTGTCAGAAAGACATGGGCCAGTGCCACGCGGCGGGCACTTTGCGGAATGGCAGCATTCATGCTTTCCACTTGCCACTGTAAGGCCGCCTCATGAGAAGTTTTCCGGCTTCCGGACAGCTCTGTGGCTTGTAGTGGCTCACAATAGGGAAAAGGTGCAAAATATACCGGTCCGTGCGCATCTTCCAGTACGACAG
Organism: uncultured Acidaminococcus sp.; assembly: GCA_905213155.1. Taxonomy (GTDB): domain Bacteria; phylum Bacillota; class Negativicutes; order Acidaminococcales; family Acidaminococcaceae; genus Acidaminococcus. The sequence goes on from CAJMHI010000004.1 coordinate 48,420, forward strand.
GATGTGGTTGGGCTGGGACAGGCCCCGTAATAAATAATTGCCGGGACGCAAAAAGAGCCTGACCGAAATTAAGTCGGTCAGGATTATCGTGGTTGCCTGCGATAAGAATCACAGGAATTTTTAATTGTAGTACCAATTGTCCTAGGACTTCGTTTAAAAGAGATACGGCTTCTGTGGGAGGAACGGCCCGGTCGTAGATATCGCCTGCGACGACAAGTGCATCCACATTATATTCTTTGGCAATGGACAGCACTTGCTGTAATACGGCAGCCTGATCCTCTAGCAAGCGGAGCCCATGGAAAATCCGTCCTAGGTGCCAATCTGATGTATGAAGAAAACGCAAGGAATTTTTCCTCCTTTTTATGGTTCCAGTTTCCGGCTGATGCCTTTTAAAAGACCGCTCTTTAAGAGAATTCCGGCCAGAAGGCTGCCGCCGGTGGTGCTAAGTAAGAAGGGTGGAATAAAGAAAAAGGCCAAAAGGCTTTTTCCCAAAACATATTTCGCTACGAGATAGGCCACATAGCCTCCTAAAATCCCTGTCCCGATAATTTCTCCCAGCATGGCAGCTGGCAGGCTGCGAAACTTTTTATAAGCTAACGCAGCGCAGAGCGCACCGATCATGCTCCCGGGAAATGCCATGAGAGAACCCAGACCAAACAGGTTCCGGAGCAGCGCAATGAGAAAACTGATAGCAGTTCCATAGCTGGGCCCCAATAAAACAGCACAGAGCACGTTGATGCAATGCTGAATGGGAAAACATTTGGAAATCCCTACCGGGATGTAGAATAAATTGGCGGTCAGGGTTCCAATCGCTACTAAGAGTGCAGACAGGGTTAAACGGAATGTATGCATAAGGCACCTCCCAAAATATAAATGAGTATCTTTCAAAAAAGTATCAGGATGGAGGAACAGGCCGCACTTCCACAATGATTTCCCTGGCCCGGTGATGTTCCGCACTGGTGACTGTAACGTGGAGATTTTTACAGTCAAAAGTATCGCCTTTGTGCGGAATATTTCCCAAGGAATCAATGACCCAGCCGCTGATGGAATCATTTTCCAGCCCGTAGTCATCAATATCCAGGTCCAGGAATTTAAACAGGTCAAATAAATTGGCATTTTGGGAATTGGAAGAGCAGGATACAAGCACCTGGTTTTTGCCTACCCGGCGGAACGCCGGTACCGCTTTATCGTGTTCGTCCCAAATTTCGCCCACCAGCTCTTCTACAATATCTTCCGTTGTGACAAGGCCGCTGACAGTCCCATAGCTGTCCATAACGATGGCCATTTCAATCTTTTCGTCCTGGAGGGTCTTCATGACCCGGGAAATTTTGGTAGACTGGTGGACAAAGGCCGCTTTCTTAATACATTTTCGCAGATCAGGGTGGGGGGATATCAAATAGGCTGCATAAAAGTCTTTGGCGTGAAGGATTCCCAGCACTTTTCCATAATCGTCTTCAAAAATAGGGATCCGGGAAAATCCGTGTTTGGAAAAAAGCTCCATTGCTTTTTGCGGCCCTTCTGAAAATTCCATATCTACCATATCAACGCGCGGTGTCATTATCTCTTTGACGCGGATATCGCTGAACTCAATGGCGCTTTTGATCAGTTTGCTGTCCTGTTTATTGATAGCGCCGCCATTTTCTACTTCGTCCACCATCATGATTAGTTCATCTTCCGTAACGCCCTTGGAGACTTTTTGGGTTAAGAATCGGCTGAAAGCAGTTTTTAATAAGCGAAATAGATAATTTAGTGGCTTAAATAAAAATACCAGAATCCGCAAGGGGGCTGCACAGCGGATGGAAAAAGCTTCCGGGAGATCGTTGGCCGCGCTTTTGGGAAGAATTTCCCCAAAAATTAAAATTACAATGGTGGTTACGATCGTAGAAAAAGCTAAGCCGGAAGCGCCAAAGTACTGGGTGGCTACCGCCGTAGCAAAGGAGGCTGTGGCAATATTGACCACATTGTTTCCAATTAAAATCGTGGACAGGACACTGTCAAAGTTATCCAGTAAAGACAGCACTGTTTTTGCCCGCCGGTTACCGCCTTTGGCCATGTTCTTTAACTTGAGCTTATTGCATCCAGTCAGTGCGGTTTCCGCTGCGGAAAAAAAGGCTGACAAGGAAATAAACAGGACGAGGATCAAGGTCAGTAGGCTGGTGGGGATATGAAAATCCGTCATATTTTACACTTCCTTAACATGCTAAGAACATTATAGGTGGAATTAACACAGGGGTCAATGAGTATGCTATAATAAAAAAGCTATGGGTAAAGACAATTTATTGGAACAAGCAACCATCATTCATTCCTCGCGGCACAGTGTGGGGCTGGAAATTACGAAAGAAGGCCATTTGCTGCTCCGGGTTCCCTACGGCGTGACCCGGACAGAATTGGAAAAGATTGTAGCCCGTAAAGAAAACTGGATCCGCAAGGCCCAGCAACGGGTAAAAAAAGAACAGGAAGGCCATTGCCCGTTAGAGATCAAAGAAGGGGAAACTTTTCTGCTTTTTGGGAAATCTTGCACGCTTCATCTTGTGGCGGGAAAAGGTTTTTCCGTGGGGAAAGACACTTTGTATATGGGGAATGAAGAAACGAGAGAAACCCTTATTGCGTATTTCTCCCAGCTTTTAGGACAGGTGCTTCAAAAAGAAGTGCCTTTTTATGCGGCTCGTATGGGAATTCCTTGTCCCGTTATCAAGCTAAGCAAGGCCCATTCCCGCTGGGGGTATTGTAATTATAAACGGGAACTGGGTTTTTCCTGGCCGCTTGTGTTCTGTCCCAGAGAGGTCATCGCCTATGTGGTAGTGCATGAGCTGTGCCACATTCGCAATATGTCTCATAATAAAGCCTATTGGCAAAGCGTGGCAGCAGTGTTACCAGATTATAAAGAACGGGAAAAATGGCTTAAGGTTCATAGAAAGGTCATGGATACAATATGAACATCAATAAAAGAATCCTGTTTTGCTTTATTGCCTTATTAATGGTAGGGAGTGTGTCTCTTTACATGGTGTATCACAGTCCCAAGTACCAAGAACAGGAACAAATGCGCCATGTGCAGACCGTACATGAGAAAAATACCCGGCTGCCTTATACCTATTTGAACAATGTGATTGCCCAGTCAGGGGCGGCCTGCTCCGTGTACTATAAATCCCTAAAATCCGGGGAGGTTTTTTATAATTTCTCTGGTAAAATGCCAGCGGGGGATTTAATCCGCCCCTATGTGGCTGCGGCTGTTCTGCACGAGGTGGATGCTGGAACATTGGCAATGGATACGGTGTATATATTAGACGAAGCTGACCGGAAACCGGATAGTCCAGTTTTGGCGAAAGTACCGACAGGCAGTGAACTGACTTTGCAGAATCTGGTGGAAGATATGCTGCTGGAAAATGATACTACGGCGCTGTACAAACTAGTAGATATTGCGGGACTGGATACCATCAATGATTGGTTACACAAGAAGGAGTTTGTGGATACGGTTATGGGGACCCATGACCTGCCTAAAGAAGACGGTGCTGAGGAGCAACGGAATTTGAAAGAGAAACCGCAATTCAGCTATACTTCCGTCAATGATACGGTCAATCTTTTTAGTTCCCTATCTGGGGGAACCTGCGTAAATTCCAAAGCAGATGCGTACCTTCTGACACTTTTGACCAAGGAACCCCGGCATAACCTGCTGGGGGCGCTTTTGCCCAAAGACGTCAAGATCGCCGGACAGGAAAGTACCCGGGGGGCTGTTCTGGGGACCGGCGGCATTGTTGAGGGGAAAGAAAAATATATTTTAGTTGTGATGGTGGATAAGGCCATCCGGCCGGCAGAAACCCGGAAAACCATCAATCAGATTTCTTCTATTATATTTAATACGGTTAGCGACAAAGAGGTGTTTTAACTCATGATCAAACAAACTGACGTAGCTATTATTGGCGGCGGGCCAGCAGCCATTTATGCGGCCTATGAATTTGTGCTGCGGTATCCAAAAACCAGTGTATTAATCCTGGAGCAGGGCCATGCCATCACCTTACGGCAATGTCCCATTATCTCCGGTAAAGTGGAAAAATGTGTACGGTGCATACCTTGCAGTATCATGCGGGGATTTGGCGGCGCTGGTGCTTTTTCCGATGGCAAATATAACTTCACCACGGAATTCGGGGGCTGGCTCAGTGACTATATCCCGAAAAAAACGGTGATGGAGCTCATTGATTACGTAGATGCCCTGAATTTGAAGCACGGGGCGCCAGGAGAAGTATTTTCTACCAAGAATTGCAAAATCGGCCGCAAAGCCTTGGGCGTAGATTTGCATCTTTTAAATGCTAAAGTGCGGCACTTGGGAACTGACAACAACCGTAAGCTCATGGCCAGTATTTATTGTTATCTGGTGCAGCACGGAATCCAGATTGACTGCGATACGCAGGTAGAAAGCATCAAAAAAATCGATACAGGGTACGAACTTTCTGTGAAGGGAAGCGACACGCTGGTGCACTGCACCTATCTGATTGGTGCACCCGGAAGAGCCGGCGCGGAATGGTTCTCCGACCAGTGTGAGAGATTAGGATTGACACTAACCAATAACCAGGTGGATGTGGGCGTCCGGGTAGAAGTCCCGGCGGCGGTGTTTCAAGATATCACGGATGAAGTGTACGAAGCCAAACTGGTGTATCGGACCAAGCAGTACGGGGACCGGGTTCGGACTTTCTGTATGAACCCCAATGGGTATGTGGTCGCGGAAAATACAGATGGAATCGTGACCGTGAACGGGCACAGCTTCAGCGATCCGGCTAAAAACAGTGGAAATACCAATTTTGCCCTTTTGGTCAGCAACCGCTTTACGGAGCCGTTTAAAGAACCCCACCGCTATGGGAAACATATTGCATCCCTTTCCAATATGCTGGGAGGTGGCGTTTTGGTACAGCGGTTTGGCGACTTGATCAAGGGGCGTCGCACCAATCCGCACCGATTGAGCCAAAGTTTTACACGACCTACGCTAAACGCGGTGCCGGGAGATTTAAGTCTTGTACTGCCCAAACGACACTTGGATAATATCATCGAAATGATTTATGCGCTGGATAAAGTGGCACCGGGAACGGCTAACGACGATACCCTGCTTTATGGGGTAGAGGTGAAATTCTACAGCTCCCGCTTGGAATTGGACGATAAGCTGGAAACTACGCTGCCCAACTTTTTCGCTATCGGCGACGGAGCCGGTATTACAAGGGGATTGTCCCAGGCTAGTGCCAGCGGCGTCTATGTAGCCCGTATTATAGGAGAGAGACTGCAAAAAAATAGAAAACAGGCATAAAACCCTCTTTTTTTCCTCTCTGATGAAATGGTATAATTGCACTGAGCTAACCAATTTTCCAGCATCCACGATATAGCGGGGCTGAATACACTAGAATAAGAATCGGAGTGATGAAAGATGGCCGAAATCAGACCTTTTGCAGCGCTGCGCCCTCTGCCAGAATTGGCAAGTCAAATCGCGGAATTGCCCTATGATGTTATGAGCACAAAAGAAGCACGAAATATATTGCAGAATAACCCCTTGAGTTTTATCCGTGTGACGCGTGCGGAAGCGGATCTTCCGGAAGGAATTCCGGAGGATGACGCCAGAGTGTATGCCAAGGCAGCAGATAATCTTAAAGAGTATATTACGAAAGGCCAGATGAAGCAGGACCCAACCCCTTGTTATTATATTTACCGGCAGCAGATGGGGGCCTATATCCAAATTGGGCTGGTGGCAACAGCCTCTCTTAAGGAATATAAAGCAGGGCTTATTAAGCGGCATGAACTAACCCGGCAGAATAAAGAAACCGACCGCGTCAATCATATCCTATCTACCAAAGCGCAGACAGGTCCTGTGTTTTTGGCCTACCGGAGCAAGGGCTTATTAACCGCATTTTTGATGGACTATATTGGCAGCCATAAGCCGGTTTATGATTTCACGGGGAGTGATGCGATCCGGCACACACTGTATGTGATCAATGAGCCGTTAAAAGTGCAGGAAGTTACGAAATTGTTTAAACAAGTTCCGGAGTTATATATTGCGGACGGACATCACCGGTGCGCTGCGGCGCTGCGGGTAGCAGAAAAGCTTTCTGCCCGGCCGGGCCAAACGGGCGAGGAAGAATATAATTATGTATTGTCCGTGATTTTCCCTTCCCATCTGCTTCATATTCTCCCGTATAATCGTGTCGTACGGGATTTGGGAGGGCTCAATCTGGAAACTTTTCTGGAGCAGGCACAAGAGAGATTCTCGTTAGAAAAAGCAGAACGGCCAGTGGCACCTTCCACACCCCATACTTTTGGTATGTATCTGGGAGGACAGTGGTATAAGCTGACGGCGCTGCCTGCTACATTCCCGGAAAATGAACCCATTCAAAGCCTGGACGTAAGCATCCTGCAGAACAATCTGTTGGAGCCTTTGCTCAATATTAGTGATCCCCGCATGGATCCACGGCTTAATTTTATTGGTGGTGTGAGAGGCCTTACTTCCTTGGAGGAGGCAGTGGATGGCGGGGATTACACCGTTGCTTTTTCCATGTACCCCACCAGTATGGAACAATTGATGGATGCTGCCGATGCAGGGCTGGTAATGCCGCCTAAATCCACCTGGTTTGAACCTAAACTGCGGGATGCCTTGACGGTGCATATGATAGGAGATGAACAAGATGGCAAGAGTGTATAACTTTGGCGCGGGGCCTTCCATGATGCCTTTGGAAGTCCTGCAAGAAGCCCAACGGGACTTGCTGGATTATAAGGGCAGCGGTATGAGTATGCTGGAGATTAGTCATCGCAGTGGGCTTTTTGAAGAAGTGCTGCACCGTGCAGAACAAAATATCAAGAATCTGCTGGGGATGGGAGAGGAATGGTCCGTTCTATTTATGGGCGGGGGCGCTACCTTGCAGTTTTCCATGGTACCCATGAACTTCCTTACACCGGGAAAAACAGCGGTGTACGCCATTACCAGTAGTTTTTCAGAGAAAGCGTTTAAAGAAGCCCAAAAAGTGGGAGATGCCGTTGAGATCTATAGCTGCAAAGACACCGGCCTTGATCGGGTTCCCCAGCCGGAAGAACTGTCGCCGCTGCCTGATAACTGTGCCTATCTGCACCTTACGGGAAACAATACGATTGAAGGCACAGAATATTTTACGTATCCAGATACAGGTGATGTACCTCTTATTGTGGATATGAGCTCTGATATTTTAAGTCGTCCTATTGCAAACTTGGATAAATTTTCATTGATTTACAACGGAGCACAAAAAAATATTGGTCCGGCCGGGGTGGTTGTGGTCATGGCTAAAAAGAGTTTCATTGCAGGGCGGGATAAAAACCTGCCGATTATGATGAACTATGAAACCTACCAGGATCATGACAGCGTGTACAATACGCCGCCTGTGTTTGGTATCTATCTGGTAGAACGCATTGCCCAATGGTTGGTAGACCAAGGGGGACTCACAGCACTTGAAAAGCGGAACTTGGAAAAGGCCGGGGTGCTATATGCTAAGCTGGATCAATACCCTGATTTTTACAAAGGACATGCCCAAAAGGACAGCCGCAGTCTGATGAATGTTACATTCAATTTGCCTACTAAAGAATTGGAGACCCAATTTGTGGCCGAAGGAGCCCAGAACGGATTGGTAAGCCTGAAGGGACATCGTTCAGTAGGAGGCATCCGGGCATCTATTTACAATGCTATGCCACTAGAAGGCGTCAAGCTGCTGGCTGACTTTATGGAAGATTTCTATCAAAAGAACAAGTGAGACAAGATAAGGAGGGCCGCACACACCACTTCCCCAATGATGGGATACGGGTAGCGGCTCCTTTTTTGCTATATAGAAAAGATAAGGGGAGACTATGCAACTTGTACTGCAAAATGGAGTTCTCACCCTCCAGGTAAACGCAGTTTGCACCGTGGCATTGGCAGCTGCTATGTTGCTGATAGGGAAGTTCTTGAAAAGTCGATGGGCAATTTTACAGAAATTTTGTCTGCCTGTACCGGTAGTAGGTGGTTTTGTGGCTATGCTGCTGGTGACGGTGTGCCATCTTACCGGGTTTATGGAGTTTACCTTTGATAAGATTCTCCAAGACTTTTTTATGATGGGATTTTTTACCGCTGTAGGCCTGGGTGTAAATTTAAATGCATTTCAAAGTGGGGTCAATAAAGGTGGAACGCTACTGTTGAAGTATTGGTTCGTCAGCGGCACGATTTCTCTCTGTCAAAATCTTTTGAGCCTGCTACTAGGAACTCTGCTGCATTTAGCACCTGCCTATGCGCTGCTTGCCGGTGCTATTTCCATGGTGGGAGGGCACGGTGCGGCAGGAGCCTATGGCAGTACCTTTGTCAGTATGGGATATCCAGCTGGTTTGGAAGTTGGTACAACGGCAGCTACTCTGGGATTAATGTTTGCTGTGATTGTGGGGGCACCCGTAGGAACGGCGCTGGTAAAACGCTACCATCTTCAGCCGGATCCGCTGCAGCAGAATATAATGCCCCGGAAAAGCGCCTATGGAGTGGAAAACAATACGTATCGGAAAGAATTGACGCAAAACGAGATTTTTCTCAATATAACGGTGCTGTTGCTTTGTATGGGACTGGGGACATTGCTTTCCGAAAGAGTCAGCATACTTTTGCATATGAAGTTTCCTGCATACCTGGGGGGCATGCTGATGGGGGTAATGGCCAGGACACTGAACGATCGGTTCCGCTGGTATCGCTACGGCAGTCAAATTATCAGTTATACCGGAGATATTATGCTGAACTTGTATCTTGCCATTGTGCTGATGAGTTTACAAGTGTGGATCCTAACGGGGATTTTGGGCAGTGTATTCTTGATTGTCTGCTCCCAGGCTGTTTTTATGGTGCTGATCAGCTATTTTGTGGTATTTAGGGCTTTGGGCAGCAATTATGATGCAGCCGTAATGTGTGCGGGACTCTGCGGACATGGACTGGGGGCTATGCCATCGGCCCTTGTGAATATGAATGTGCTCAAGCATAAATATGGCATGAGTCAAAAGGCATTTATGATCGTCCCTGTGGTAGGATCCTGTCTCTTGGATATCGTGTACCAGCCGCATACGTTGCTTCTTATTAAACTTTTTGTGAAAAGACTGACTTAAATTTGACAGTTTGACTTTAACCTTGACAGTACCCTACCCATCCGATAAGATAAATGCACAGTAATTTTTGATATGCTATTGCCTAGGAAAAAGAGAAAGGAAACGTTATGAAGAAAGTACTTCTTACCGTTGTGGTATTGCTTGTGCTCATAGTGGGTGCTGTGTTTAGTTCCTATAATGGGCTTGTCAGCATGAATGAAAATGTAAATGGAAAATGGAGCCAGGTAGAAACCCAGCTCCAGCGGCGCAGTGATCTTATTCCTAATTTGGTGAATACAGTAAAAGGGTATAGTACCCATGAAGAAAAAGTGTTTGATGACGTAGCGAACGCTCGTGCGAAACTGGCAGGAGCCCAGTCGGTGCAGGATGCAGCGGCGGCAAATGGAGAATTATCCGGGGCACTGACACGTCTTTTGGCACTGTCGGAAAACTACCCTAACCTGAAAGCCAATACCAACTTTATCCAGCTACAGGATGAGCTGGCTGGCACGGAGAATCGCTTGGCCGTAGCCAGAAAAGATTATAATGATGCCGTGCAGGCTTTCAATGCGAAAATTAAAACTGTACCTACGTCCATCATCGCTGGAATGACGGGCTTTACCGCTCGGAGTTATTTCCAGGCTGAACAGGGGGCACAAAAAGCACCACCGGTTAAATTCTAAGAGGAAGCGCTGGGAGGAAAAAGAATGATCCGAAAGCTGTTATTGACCATCGTGGCACTTTGCCAATTCTTTCTTTTCCCTAGCTTTCTTTTTGCAGCCACCCCGATCCCGCCGAAACCTTTACAGGATATTTATGTACAGGATCTGGCCGGCGTTCTAAATGAATCTACTAAAAGTACTATTCGTGAGTACGGAGCGGCCCTGGATAAACGTACAGGGGCCCAGATTGTGGTCCTGACGGTACCTACTGTAAAAGATACCGCTTTGGAAACGTATTCCCTGGCTGTACTCCGGGAATGGGGGATTGGCAACAAAGAAAAAAATAACGGGGTATTATTGCTGCTTTCTGTCAATGACAGAAAAAGTCGGATTGAGGTAGGATATGGCTTGGAAGGGGTCCTGCCCGATGGCCTTACAGGGCGGATTCAGGACCAGTACCTTATTCCTTATTTGCGTCAAGGAGATTACAATAGGGGCGTTATCAATACGTATGCGGCTTTATTGCAGAAGGTAGCCGGGGAATATGGAATGACGGTAAAGAACCTTCAGCCAGAAGCGGCCACGACGTCTTATGCGACCGCTATTTCCCCGATGAATGCACTTATTTTGTTCGGTGGTTTGCTTATCGTCCTCGTGCTGGATCAGCTGCTGTTTCATGGGGCCATTTTACGATTTTTACTGTATCTATTGCTGTTTCGTGGTGGACGTGGCGGTGGTGGATTTGGAGGAGGTCCTACTTATGGCGGTGGCAGCGGCGGTGGCGGCGGCAGCAGCCGCAATTGGTAAGCATTTCCCTCGTGTAAAAGGAAATGCTATATCTTGTAAATCAATTCTTTTCCTTCCAAATTCCAGAGTGCTGCACGGAATTGAGGCGAGCGTTGCTTTGCCAGCGGAATAAAATCCCCGTTCATCATAAAGATTTGCATACCGATAACATCACGAACCTGGTGCAAGTTAACCAAATAACTTTTATGGGTTCTGAAAAAGTCGTAACGATTAATGGCATTATCCAGAAGATGAATGCTGCCACGGCAGTCCAACACCTGATCTTTCAGCTTAATGGTTAATTGTCCGTCGTTGGATTCAAAATAGAGAATTTCTTTTGCCGGGATGTTATGAATCCCGCCTATATTCCGCACACGGATAATCCGGTCTTGAGAAAATCGCGTAGTACGCAGCTGTTCTTTTACGTCCCGCAGCAATTTTTTTGGAGCATAGGGGAAAAGATAGAACTGGTCCAGTAAATGAAACCCGTCCAACGCATCCCGGATAAAAGCAGAGACTAAATAAATAGGCACTTCCGAATCATAAAATCGGATCGTGGTGGCATACTCCAGCCCTTTGTGAGGCAATTCATGGGATACGAGGATCACAAGACTATATCGGGTACCTTTTTTGCATTGCTCCAAGAGTTCGTCGACTCTGGAAAAGGGATGAATTTTGATAAGATCTTGTGCGTGAGGGAGACTGTAAATCAAATTAGTAATTGTCCGGATGCTGTTGGAATCAGTTTCGTAGATAGCAATATGTTGCATAATAGATCCTCCTAGTATTGGCTTTTTATGCAAAAAAAGCTTAATCATGGTAACATGGTTTGAAAAATAAATCTAGGGGGAATTTTAAATTTTCTCATTTTCCAGTAATATTTAAAGATAATTGTATAGAAAAACAGAAAAACTGCAATGATTTTGTTGCGAGTATTACAGCCGTTTGATAAAATATAAATTTTATGGATGGCAGCAAAAATAAAAATTTTCAAAAGGCATTGACAAAGCATTTGCGATTTGCTAATATATAAAAGCTGTCGATGACAGCTCGAACCTTGAAAACTAAATATTGTTGACAGATGTGCGGGTCAGGTCACTTCGTGACCGACC